>JAOPXM010000232.1 GCA_025965125.1 Nocardioides sp. | reverse complement strand
TGGGCCGCACCACGCTGCTGTCGGCGACGCTCCTCCAGTGCGCGATCGACGGTGAGGTGCTGCCGGAGTTCGCGGCTTGGGTCGCCGCGATCGGCACCACCGAGGAAGCAGGGCGCGCCGCCGCCCTGGCGGCAGTCGGACACACGTCGGGCGCCGGTCTCCTGGAGGGCGGTCGCCGGGCACTCGTCGACCTGTTCGCGCGAACGGCCGCCGCGTGAGCGGCCACGTCGAGCTCCGGCCAGGGGCGTACGCCGACTCGGTGACGCTGCTCCAGGTGTCCCGGGCGGTCCAGGGCGTCGACGGCGTGGCCGCGGCCCAGGTCGCGATGGCGACGCCCCTCAACGTCGAGGTGCTGACGCAGATGGGCTTCGACGTGCCCTCCGACGCCACCCCCAACGACATGGTCGTGGCGATCCGGCTGGCCGTCGACGGCTCCCTCGAGGCCGCGCTCGCCGGGGTCGACGCCGCGCTGCGCGACGCCAACCGGCGTACGACGGAAGCGACCGACGTCGCACCGCATCGCACCACCGCGACAGCCCTGCGCGAGCTCGACGGCGGGATCGTCCTCGTCTCGGTGCCGGGTGCGTCGGCGCTGGTCGAGGCGATGGACGCCCTGGACGCCGGGCGCGACGTGATGATCTTCAGCGACAACGTGCCTCTCCCCGAGGAGCTGGCGCTCAAGCGATGCGCCGCGGAACGCGGTCTCCTCGTGATGGGCCCGGACTGCGGCACGGCCGTGGTGGGTGGCCTCGGACTCGGTTTCGCCAACGCAGTCGAGCCCGGCCCGGTGGGCATCGTGGCCGCGTCCGGCACGGGCTGCCAGCAGCTCCTCGCCCTGCTCTCCCATGCGGAGGTCGGCGTGACGTCGGCGCTCGGCGTCGGCGGGCGGGACCTGTCCACCGACGTCCGCGGGATCTCGACCCGCGAGGCGATGCGCCGGCTGGACGCCGACCCCGCGGTCGAGCTGATCGTGGTCGTGTCGAAGCCTCCTGCGGCCGATGTCGCGGACGAGATCAGGGCGTACGCCGCAACGCTGGGCACCCCCGTCGAGCTCGCCCTCCTCGGGCCGGGACAGCCCGACCTGACCGCTGCCGCCGAGGCTGTGCTCACCCGGCTCGGTCGCGAGGTTCCCCGCTGGCCGGTGACCGGTCGCGTGGCTCCGGCGACCACCGGTCGTTTCCTGCGCGGGCTCTTCGTCGGTGGCACGCTCTGCGACGAGGCGATGCTGGTCGCGGCTGACGCGTTGGGGCCGGTGCGGAGCAACATCCCGCTCTCCCCCGACCTCGCGCTCGGGCCCGACCTGACGGCGGCCGCGCACACGATGGTCGACTTCGGTGACGACGCCCTGACAGCAGGCCGCGCGCACCCGATGATCGACCCCACCCTGCGCCTCGACCACCTTGCCCGGACCGCCGCCGACGACGACACAGCCGTCGTGCTGCTGGACCTCGTGCTCGGCCACGGCACCGAGCCGGACCCCGGAGCACCGCTGGCCACGACCGTCGCGGCCATTCGCCAGCCCGTGGTGATCGCGGTGGTCGGCACCGACGCGGACCCGCAGGACCTGGACCGCCAGGTGCGGATGCTGGCCGAGGCCGGCGCCGAGGTCCACCTGTCCAACGCGGGCGCCAGCAGGCGCGCGATCGAGCTGACGGAGGGCGTCCGATGAGCACCGCTCCACGCCACGTCGTCACGGTGGGTGCCGACCTGTTCGCCGATGCCGTCGAAGCGCAGGCGACGAGCGTGACCCGCGTCGACTGGCGTCCCCCGATGCCCGGCACCGAGTCCGACCTTGCGAGGGTGGCCGCGGACCCCCTCCGCCGCGATGCCAACGACCAGGCCCTCGCGGCGATGCTCGGCGTGACGGCCACGCTCGTCGACGTCGTACCCGCGTCGAAGGCTCTCGACCTTGCCCCGGGCCAGTTCCTGCACGCCGGGCCACCGATCGCCTGGGACCGCGCCTCCGGCCCGTTGCGGGGAGCTCTGATGGGGGGCGCCGCCCTGGAGGGGCTCGTCGACGATCCCGAGGCCGCCGCCGCCCTGTTCGAGTCCGGCAGCAACGTCTCGCTCGAGCCGTGCCACCACCGCCACACGGTCGGTCCGATGGCCGGCGTCGTGACGCCGAGCATGTGGATGTTCGTGCTCGAGGACCCCGCGACCGGGCGGCGCACCCATTGCTCGTTGAACGAGGGGCTCGGCAAGGTGCTCAGGTACGGCGCCTACTCGCCCGACGTGCTGACCAGGCTGCGCTGGATGCGCGACGTGCTGGGTCCGTTGCTGCAGCGAGCCGTCCGCGCCGTACGCGCCGGTGGCGGCGGGGTCGACGTCACCGGCATCCTCACCCAGATGCTGCAGATGGGCGACGAGGCCCACAACCGCAACCGGGCGGGCACCCTCATGTTGCTGCGCGACCTCGCGCCCGCGATGGTGACCAGCGGCATGGACTCCGCGGACGTCGCGGAGTCGCTGCGCTTCATCGGCGGCAACGACCACTTCTTCCTCAACCTCGCGATGCCCGCCTGCAAGCTCGCGCTCGACGCGGCCCGCGACATCGACGGCTCGACGATGGTCGTCGCGATGGCCCGCAACGGCACCGACTTCGGGATCCAGGTCTCCGGCACCGGCGACGAGTGGTTCGTCGGCCCCGCTCAGGTCGCGGACGGTCTCTATCTCGGCGGCTACGGGCCCGACGACGCCAACCCCGACATCGGCGACTCCGCGATCACGGAGACCGCCGGCGTCGGCGGCTTCGCGATGGCGACCGCCCCCGCGATCGTCCGGCTCGTCGGCGGCTCCGTGCCCGACGCCCTCGCGACCACGCGACGGATGCACGAGATCACGCTGGGAGAGAACCCGCGCTGGACGGTGCCGGTCCTGGAGTTCCAGGGCGTCCCCACTGGCATCGACGTCACCCGCGTCTGCCGCACCGGAATCCTGCCGCAGATCAACACCGGCATGGCCGGACGGGTCGCCGGCGTCGGACAGGTCGGCGCCGGACTGGTCAACCCCCCGGCCGAGATCTTCCCGATGGCACTGGCCCGGCTCGCCGAGCTGGCCCGCGTCCGCGGCTGACGGCGGGACGTCATCGGGACCGAGCACCCGCCTGCTCTGTCCGCACCACGTCCCCCGCCCTGGTCGAGGCTGCGGCCACGAGCCAGGCGAACAGGGCCCGCGAGCTTGCGGCGTGCGGCATCAGCTCGGGGTGCCACTGCACCCCGATGGCGTGCCAGTCAGGTGCGCCCTCGCGGCGTCTCCACTCGATCACCTCGACGACGTCCTCCACCCATGCGGAGGCCTGCCACCCCGACGGGACCTCGTCGACGGACTGGTGGTGGAGCGAGTTGACGACCACCGGGTCCCGGCCGAGTACGCCCTCGATGCGCGATCTCGGTCGCACCGCCGGTCCACGACTCAGACGCTCGCAGTGCGCAGCGGACGTCCGACGGGTGCCGAAGTGGCGAGGCCCCAGTCGTCGTCTCGCATCCGGAGGATGGCCACCGAGACCGCGACGAAGCCCATAGCGTTCAGCCCCCACGCAGCCAGGTCCAACTCGTGGCTCGACACGATGACCGCCGCGACGAAGTGCAGTGGCTGCGAGACCAGGACGGCGACCGCGGCCCACCGGGGCACGGACGAGGAGCGCAGCAGCGCACATCCGAGCAGCACGGTGCCGAGGACGTGCCCGACCACGAAGACCGCCTCGGCCGCGAGGACCGCCGGATGCAGCGAGTCGTACGTCGCGGCCGCATCGGCCAGCGACAGCCCGTGCCGGACGGCGAAGAGCACCGTGGCGTCCGAGGCCGCCAGCCAGCCGAGTGACAGGTAGCCGGGCACCATCAGCAGCACGGCCGCCGACGTGAGCCGAGGCGCCTCGCGGAAGGCGACCCGGGCGACGAAGAGCACCGCCGGGACCAGGGTCATCGAGGCCACGAAGCCGAGCCAGACGACCGCTGACTGTGCCTGCTGGTGCTCGGCGACCTTGCGGACGACCTCGGTGGCGTCGTCGGTGGTGTTGTAGGGAAGCACGTACCTCAGCACCGCGACCGCCGCCGGGCCGACGGGGATCAGCAGGGCCGCGAACCAACGTGTGGCCTTCATCGGGCCATCGCCTCGTGTCGGGCCGGAGCCTTGACCAGCAGCCAGACCCCGACACCGGTGACCACGATGAGCGCGGCGACCAGCACGCGGACACCGACCGGCACGTCGTCGACGAAGAACGCCGGCACCGCGGTCAGCGCCGAGACGACCCGCAGCAGGGCGAGCGGGGCGACGGCCCGGTCAGCCCCCCGGGCGACGTACCCGACGCAGACCAGGCTCAACAACCCCAGCACGGAGCCGGCGAGGGCGATCGACATCGGCGGGTGGTCGCCGTCAGTCATCAGCGGGCCGGCCAGGTCGAAGAGCGACAGGATCGCCAGGATGACGAGGGCGGTGGAGCGGGAGCGGGACATGAGCTACCTCCGGGGGGATCGGCCCCGGAGCTTCCGGGGCAGGTCCAACGGTGTGCCGAGGAGCTGTCCCGGCGTCAGGGCGTGGGGGCGCCGGCCCCGGGAAGTCTCGGACGGGGTCGGGAACGTGATCCCGTGCGTCAGGGAACGCGACGCCCCACACTGATGCCATGTCCCGACGTCGGGTTGCCGCGACCCTGGCCGGCTTCGGCGTGCTCGAGGTCGTCGCCGCGATCGTGTTCGCGGTCCTCGGCCAGATGTCCTTCCAGGACACGCTCGACACGTTCGTGCTCACCAACGGCCTGATGGGGCTCTCCTTCGCGGTGTGCGGCGGGCTGATCGCCTGGCACCGTCCCGGCAACGCGGTGGGCTGGCTGTTCGTCGCCGACGGGCTGGCCCACGCGAGCAGCGCACTGCTCGCTCCGATGGCCATCTGGGTGCACGAGGAAGGCGGCCCCATGGCCGTGCAGCGCGTGGCCGGCACCGCCGTGATGCTCACCTGGCCGTGGGCGATCGCGTTGTTCCTCCCGCTGTCGCTGCTGCTCTTCCCGGACGGCCGGATCGGCTCGGCGCGATGGCGGGTCGTGGCGTGGGCGGTAGCCCTGACGAGCCCGCTGTTCGTGCTCGAGATGGTCCTCGATCCGAAACCCCTGAGTGAGGGCTTGCCGAGCAGCTACTTCGCGATCAGCGGGTACGACAGCCTTTCGGCCCTGTGGGGCGTGGTCGAGCTCCGCACGAGCCTGGCCATCGCTGTTGCAGTCGTCGGCCTGGTGGTCCGCTACCGGCAGGGCGACGAGCTCCGCCGTCGTCAGCTGCTCTGGCTGCTGCTGGCCGCGGTCGCCGTCCTGGGCGTGATCGTCCCCTGGTCGTTCGTGTCGGGTACGCCGATCGTCGTGCTGTTCGCCATCCCGCTGATCCCGGTTGCCGTCACGGTCGCCATCGTGCGGGACCAGCTGTTCGACATCAGGCTCGTGGTGTCCCGGGCGCTCGCCTGGCTGATCCTCTCGTTGGCCGCACTGGTCGGGTATGTGGTGCTCGTGGCCGCGCTCGACTCACTCGTCTCCGCCCGGGTCGGCAGGTCCGCACTCGTGACCGTGCTCGTGGCGCTCGGGCTCGCGCCCGTGCTGCCGCGGTTGCAACGACTCGTCGACCGTTGGATGTACGGCGACCGTGGCGACCCCGCGCGCGTCGCATCGCGAGTCGGCGAGCACCTGGTGTCCGGCGACCAGGGCGGCCTCGACGACGTCGTGGCGGCGATCCGGTCCGCACTGCGACTGCCCTACGTCGGCGTCGTGACCAGGCGCGGGCCGGTCGCCGCGGCCGGGGTGCCGGCCAACGAGCTGGCCGTCGTCCCGCTGACCTACGCGCGCGAGGAGGTGGGCTCGATCCATGTCGGGCTCCGCTCCGGCGAGCGCCAGCTGTCCACCGCCGACCGGAGCACGCTCGAGCTCGTCGCCGCCTCGCTGGCGATCGCGGTGCACACCGCGGGCCTCTCCGCGGACCTGCAGCTCTCCCGCGAGCGCATCGTGTTGGCCCGCGAGGAAGAGCGCCGCCGGATCCGCCAGGACCTCCACGACGGGCTGGGGCCGACGCTGACCGGCGTCGCCCTGCACGCAGACGCCGCGGCCAACCTCGTGATGTCCGATCCCGACACCACCCGCGACCTGCTCCGGCAGCTCCGCCGTGACACCCGGGGTGCGATCGCGGACGTACGCCGCCTGGTGGACGGGCTCCGGCCTCCGGTCCTCGACGAGCTCGGCCTCCTGGAGGCGTTGCGGCAGCGCGCCGGCCAGCTGTCGCTCCGCTCGGACGGCAGCACGCTCGACGTGCGACTGCTGATCCCGCAACAGCTGCCGTCGCTGCCCGCCGCCGTCGAGGTGGCGGCGTACCGCATCGCGACGGAGGCGCTGACCAACGTCGCTCGCCATGCCCGGGCCTCGCTGGCGGTGCTGGAGCTGAGCTGCGACGACGACCTCGAGATCGACGTGCTGGACGACGGCGCAGCGGGCGACCCCTGGACGCAGGGAGTGGGTCTGGCCGGGATGCGTGAGCGGGCGGCCGAGGTCGGCGGCTCCTTCGAGGCCGGCCCCACCGCACGCGGTGGCCGGGTCCACGTCTCGTTCCCTCTGGGGGCGACATGACGAACATCCGGGTCGTGATCGCCGACGACCACCCCATCGTGCGGGCCGGGCTGACGGCCCTGCTGTCGTCCCTGCCCGACATCGAGGTCGCCGGGGTGGTGAGCACCGGCCGGGAGGCGGTGCGCGAGGTGGTCACGACCAAGCCCGACGTCGCCCTGCTCGACCTCAAGATGCCCGACCTGGACGGGATCGCGGCCACCCGCGAGATCGCGAGGGTGGCGCCGGACGTCGGCGTGCTCGTGCTGACCATGTACGACGACGACGACTCGGTCTTCGCCGCGATGCGTGCCGGTGCCCGCGGCTACCTGGTCAAGGGTGTCGAGCAGGAGGAGATCGCCCGGGCGATCCGTTCGGTCGCGGCCGGTGAGGCGATCTTCGGCCCCGGCGTGGCCCAGCGGGTGCTCGGTTTCCTGGCCGCTCCGCCGTCGAGGACCGAGGTGGCCTTCCCCGAGCTGAGCGAGCGCGAGCACTCCGTCCTCGACCTGCTCGCAGCAGGTCTCAACAACGCCGCGATCGCCGGGCGGATCGGTATCGCCCCCAAGACCGTGGCCAACAACGTCTCGGCCATCTTCGCCAAGCTCCAGGTGGCGGACCGGGCCCAGGCCATCGTGCGGGCTCGCGACGCCGGCCTCGGGCGGCCCTAGCCGGACTGGACGGGAGGCGGCTGCCAGAACGCCGCGTTGATGTCGACGTTGCCGGACGGCCGCAGCGGCGTCCCCTCCTCCAGGTAGCACTGGTGCGCCTCGTCGTGGTGGCTCGGCGGCAGCGAGCCATCGGCGCGGACCACCCGCCACCAGGGCACGGGTCCCCCGTGCGAGGCCATCACGTTGCCGACGCGCCGGGGGCCGTACCTGCCGACGGCGTCGGCGATCGCGCCGTACGTCGTGACGCGCCCGCGCGGGATCCGCTCCACGCAGGCGAGCACGGCCTCGACGTACTCCTCAGGGTGCTTCACCGGCTCAGTCCTGACCACGGACGGCGAACGCCGCGCTCGCGACGAGCGCGGCCGCGATCGAGGCCACCAGCCCGGCCAGCCAGATGCCGGGCGGCTCGGGTTGGTCACGCACCGCTGCCGCCAGGATCCAGGCGGCGGGCGCGGTCACGAAGACGAGGAGTGCGCGCCCGAGCCAGGTCCGGACCACGCCGGCGTCGACAGGCAGGTCGCCCGGACCGTACGACGCCACCAGGGCTGCGACATGGGAGATGAGGAGTCCGCCCGCGGCCAGCACGGCTTCGGGGTGCAGACCATCGTCGAGCGAGATCCCCCACCAGGCGAGGACGAGCAGCATCGCCGCTGACCCGAACGGCGACTCGGGCATCGCCGCGAACGCGACGCTCAGCGCCGCGGTCAGCGCCACCAGCCACGGCGCCGGTCGCGATCCGACCAGGGCGGTCGAGAAGAGGGCGACGAGCGGCCCGGCCAGGATCAGCAGCCGAAGCGTCGCCTGTCCCCAGGTCCAGCCGCTCATCGGACCCGCACCTGTGGCAGCTGGGCGCGGCGCGACAACCGGTGGAGCACGTCGTCCAGCGTCCCGGGTCCACGCCACGGCACCACCGGACAGCCGAGGGCGCCGAGGCGCGCGAGCACCTGCTCGCGTTCGACCTTGCGCATCCGCCAGGCCAGCTCGGCGAGCTTCGGGTCGGCGCCCTCGGCGACCCCGGGCGCCGCGTCGGCCGGCAGTGTGTCGACGACCAGCGTCGGCAGCCCGCGCCGGACCAGCGTCGCGGTGGCGGTGGCCACGGCCTCCGACAGCATCGGGGACAGCACGATCACCTCGGTGCCCGCGCTGGCCCGGAAGCGCAGCCGGTTGAGCTCGCCGTCCCACAGCTCGTTCGGGCGGACACCGGCCAGCGTCCCCAGCAGCACCCGCAGGCGCCGGTGGCCGGCGCCGTACCCGAGCTGCTCACCCTCCCGGCCGATCACCCGCAGCGCCACCCGGTCGCCGCGGCGCAGGTGGTGCTCGGCAATCGCGGCCGCTGCGCGCATGGTCAGGTCGAGGCTGCTGGCGGCGCCGTCGACGCCCTCGGACCGACCATGGTCGGCCAGCGCGTCGACGACCAGCAGCACCCCGGTGTCCTGCTCGGCCCTCGAGGTGGTCACGTGCAGCCGGTCGGTGCGCACGGAGACCCGCCAGTTGATCCGGCGCAGCCGGTCGCCCGGCTGGAACGGCCGGATCCCGGCGAACTCCGTGCCGGTCCCCTCCCGCCGGGAGCGGTGGGCGCCGACCAGACCGGCCGGCTGCGGCGCCTCGGCCCTCGAGTCGAACGGCGCAGTCGACGGCAGCACCCGCATCTCGTGTCCGACCATCGGCACCGGGCCCCACCGGTAGCCCGCCCAGGCCGTGCACAGCCCGATCAGCTCCTCGCCCAGCACCCGCCGCCCCCACCGCCGCGGGCTGACCTCGACGTCGGCCGCGCCGAACCGGGTCATCCGGCCGAGCCGTCCGTTCGACGGATGCATGGCGACGTACGGCGCGCCGGCCGCCACCCGGGTGACGTGTTCGACGTCGTCGGCGTCCTGGAGGACCAACCGCGATGTCGTGCCCTGGCCCTCGTGCAGCGAGTAGTGGTCGAGGCGGGTCGCCAGCCGCGGCGTCCCCACCGGCCGGTGCGCCAGCCCCAGCGCGGCGCACAGGATCAGCGGCGCCGTGAGCACCACCAGCACAGGCTCGCCAGCAAGCACGGCGAATCCGATGCCGACGCCGCCCACGACCAGGGCCCGGCTCAGCGCGGCCGTCGCCCGCCAGCCCGTCATGGGGACGGTGTCGTTCTCACCGGCGAGCCTCCATCGTCGACGGCGCGGTCACCTGCGACAGCACCGCGTCGACGATCGTGCGGCCGCTCGCCGACGTCATCCAGAGCTCCGGCTTCACGGTGATCCGGTGCGCGAGCACCGGCCTGGACACCGCCTTCACGTCCTCCGGGATCACGTAGTCGCGGCCGCGCAGCACGGCGAACCCGCGGGCTGCGAGGAGCAGGCCGAGAGAGCCGCGCGGGGATGAGCCGGTGAGTACGTCGGGGTGGTCGCGGGTGGCCGCGGCCAACGCGACGCAGTAGCGGCCGACGCTCTCGTCGACCTGCACCGACTCGACCGCCGCCTGCATCGCCAGCAAGCCAGCCGCATCGGTGACGGTGTCGAGCTCGATCTCCTCACGTCGTCGCTCGACCCGGCGGGCCAGCACGTCGTACTCCTCCTCGGACGTCGGGTAGCCGAAGCTGACCCGCAGCAGGAAGCGGTCGAGCTGGGCCTCGGGCAGCGGGTAGGTGCCTTCGTACTCGATCGGGTTGGCGGTCGCGAGCACATGAAACGGCTCGGGCAGCGGAAACGTCTCGCCCTCGACGGTGACCTGGCGCTCCTGCATCGCCTCCAGCAGCGCCGACTGGGTCTTCGGAGGCGTCCGGTTGATCTCGTCGGCCAGCAGCAGCCCGGTGAAGAGCGGACCAGGTCGGAACTCGAACTCGGAGCGCTGCTGGTTGTAGAGGAACGATCCGGTGAGGTCGGCCGGCAGCAGGTCCGGCGTGAACTGGGCACGCGAGAAGTCCAGCCCGAGGGCCCGCGCGAACGACCGCGCGGCCAGGGTCTTGCCCAGCCCGGGGAAGTCCTCGAGGAGCACATGACCCTTGGCGAGCACCGCGGTGAGCACCAGCATCAGGGCCTCGCGCTTGCCGACGACGGCCCGCTGCACCTCGTCCAGCACCCGCCCTGCCAGCTCTGCCGCCTCCTTGACGCCCATCGTCGGTGGCACCTCGGGTGGGGTCACAGCTCCTCGATCCTTTGCACACATCGTTCGATCTCGGCACGGCTCAGCCGGCGGGGCGGCTCAGTGAGCACCCGGTACAGCTCGGGGCCCAGCAGTTCGACCGCCCGTGCTTCGTCACGGCCCACGTCGTGCCGCACCCGGAGGACCTGCTCGGCGAGCGCGGCAAGCCGGTCGCGGAGGGCCGCGTCGGGAGTGCGTCCGGTGAGGTGGCCCTCGATGATGCGCAGGTTGAGTGAGGTGCGGTGATCCTGGCCGGGCGGCGTCGACGGTCGTACGGCGCGCACCTGCCACAGCGGCGCGACGTCGGGAAGGCTGTCCAGCACCAGCCCGACCAACGCGACCCCCAGTGCGACGAGGAGAAGGAGCCGCAGGAAGTCGGGCTCGAACTGGACTTGCACGAAGAGGACCTCCAGCGCCACGAAGAGGACTCCGGCGAACGCGACGCGCGGCCACCACCGCTGGGGGGTCACTGCGACCGCCCCAGGCTGCCGCTGGCGAGCCCTGCATGGATCGCGGACAGCGCATCGTGTGCGGTCGTGCGCGCGGGCTCACCCAGCTCGTGGTCGGAGAACCGCGCCTCACGATAGAGCTCGGCGAACACCGAGACGGCGTGCTGGTCCGCCGCCACCTGGTCCAGGAAACGCAACGTGAACTCGGCCGACGTCTCCCAGTGGCGGCGCCCGAGGCCCGCCGCCCGCGCCTGCACCTCGAACCGGTGCCAGCTGGCCACGATCGCGTTGCGCGGCGTCCCCTCGTCGAGCAGGCGAAGCTGGAGGTCGGCGTCGACCAGGATCTGCTCGATCCCCTCGGGCGCGGAGATGACCTCGAAGTCCACGTCGTCCGGCACCGGCAGCCGCCGGTTGCGGGCGTCGTACGTCTCCCGGGCCCAGCGCAGCACCCGCCACAGCAGGAAGAGCGCCAGCACGAGGGTCGCGATCTCGATGAAGAACGCGATCGTGCGCACGATGGAGCTCGAGTCCCCGCTGGGGGTGGTCTGCTCGAGCCGGTCGCCGTCCGAGACGATCGGGCTGCCGCTCGGCGTGTACGTCGTCGCCAACGTCGGCGTCTCGGTCGTCGCGGGGTTGCCGTCGCCGCGGAGCACGTCGCTGGGTCCGATCGAGGCCGCCCAGGTCACCAGCACGACCACCAGCAGCGCAGCCGCGAGCACGGCTGCGACCGCCGAGGTTGTGTGCCGGGCCGTCATGCGAAGGAAACTACCGGCGTACGACCCCCGGGTGGATCACGCGAGGGTCACAGATCTGGTCAGTACGACGGCTGGCTCGGGTCGATCTGGTTGACCCACGCCACCACGCCACCACCCACGTGGACGGCGTCGGCGTAACCGGCACCCTTCACGATGGCCAGCGTCTCCGCGGACCGGACACCGGTCTTGCAGTGCATCACGATCTGTTTGTCCGCCGGCAGCTGCTCCAGCGCACTCCCGTTGAGGAAGTCACCCTTGGGGATGAGGACCGAGCCAGGGATCTTGTTGATCTCGTACTCGTTGGGCTCCCGGACGTCCACCAGCACGAAGTCGCGGGCACCCTCGGAGCGCTCCTTGAGCATGTGCTCGAGCTGGACCACCGAGATCGTGGAGCCGACGGCAGCGTCGGCCGCCTCGTCGGAGATGGCGCCGCAGAACGCGTCGTAGTCGATGAGACCGGTGACGGTGGGATTGTCGCCGCACAGCGCGCAGTTGGGGTCCTTGCGGACGCGCAGCTTGCGGTACTCCATCTCCAGGGCGTCGTAGATCATCAGCTTGCCGACCAGCGGGTCGCCGATGCCGGTGAGCAGCTTGATGGCCTCGTTGACCTGGATGGAGCCGATGCTCGCGCAGAGCACGCCGAGCACGCCGCCCTCGGCGCACGACGGGACCATGCCCGGCGGCGGGGGCTCGGGGTAGAGGCAGCGGTAGCAGGGGGCCTCGGCGCTGGTGCCGTCCTCGAGCTCGGCGTGCGGCCAGAAGACCGACGCCTGGCCGTCGAAGCGGTAGATGGAGCCCCACACGTAGGGAATCTTCAGGAAGTACGCCGCGTCGTTGACCATGTACCGCGTCGCGAAGTTGTCGGTGCCGTCGACGATCAGGTCGTAGCCGCGGAAGACGTCGAAGACGTTGTCGTTGTCGAGGCGCTCGGTGTGCAGGTTCACCGTGACGTAGGGGTTGATCTCGGCGATCGACTCCTTGGCCGAGAGGCCCTTGGGCTTGTCGATGTCGCTGACTCCGTGGATGACCTGGCGCTGCAGGTTGGACTCATCGACGGTGTCGAACTCCGCGATGCCCAGGGTGCCGACCCCGGCAGCGGCCAGGTACAGCAGCGCCGGGCTGCCCAGACCGCCCGCGCCGATCACGAGCACCTTGGCGTTCTTGAGCCGCTTCTGCCCGGTCATGCCCACATCGGGAATGATCAGGTGGCGGCTGTAACGGCGTACTTCGTCGATGCTCAGTTCAGCGGCTGGCTCGACCAGGGCGGGCAGGGACACGACACTCCTCGGTGCAACTTCGGTGCAACTTCTGGGCGGTTCAACATCT
>JAOPXM010000059.1 GCA_025965125.1 Nocardioides sp. | reverse complement strand
AAGAAGACCGCACCGGCCAAGAAGACCGCACCAGCCAAGAAGACCGCACCAGCCAAGAAGACCGCACCAGCCAAGAAGACCGCACCAGCCAAGAAGACCGCACCAGCCAAGAAGACCGCACCAGCCAAGAAGACCGCGACCAAGAAAGCTTCCCCGGTGAAGAAGGTGTCCCAGACGAAGGCCTCGCCCGCCACCGCGACCAAGAAGGCGCCGATGAGCGCCCTGGTGGTCAAGGACGGCGAGACTGCCTGGACCAAGGCGGAGCTCAAGGAGGTCCTGGCCGACCTGCACGAGCAGCGCGACAAGAGCGAGGCGATCATCGCCTCCCAGGAGACCGAGCTGTCCGGCTTGATGCGCGACGCCGGCGACGGCGCCGGCCAGGACCAGGCCGATCTGGGCGCGACGAGCTTCGAGCGCGACTACGAGCTGACGGTGCTCAACAGCGAGCGCGACAAGCTGGCGCAGATCGACAGGGCCCTGGCCCGCATCGATGACGGGACGTACGGCGTGTGCGAGTCGTGTGGCAACCCCATCGGCAAGATGCGGTTGATGGCATTTCCGCGTGCCACACTGTGCATGACATGCAAGCAGCGCGAGGAACGTCGATAGGACAGTCCACGGGTCCCGGCGACGACAGCGTCGGGCCGACCCCGTTGGCTGCTTCCCGGAGGCGGGTCCGCACGGTCTTCGCCCTCGTCGCGGTCAGCTGCTACCTCCTTGACCTGGGCACGAAGCTGCTCGCCGTTTCTCGGCTGTCGGACCACCCCGACGTACACGTCGTCGGGAATCTCCTCGTCCTGCACCTGACGCGCAACGCCGGAGCGGCCTTCAGCACGGGGACCGAGTACACCGTGCTCCTGAGCTGCGTCGCCGCGCTCGCGGTCCTGGCGGTGCTGTGGGTGAGCCGTCGAGCGGGCAGCCTGCTGTGGGCGGTGGCCTTCGGACTGCTGATCGCCGGGGTGTCGGGCAACCTGACGGACCGGCTGTTCCGCAGCCCCGGGCCACTGCGGGGCCATGTGATCGACTTCCTGATGCTGCCCAACTGGCCGGTGTTCAACATCGCCGACATGTGCATCAACGTGGCCGCCGGCCTGATCCTGCTGCAGGCCTTCCGCGGCGTCCGACTCGACGGCACGCGCGGCGCCCGCCCCGCACCCGCGGCACCCGGGGACCCGGAGGAGCCGGCATGACGCAGGCGGCCGAGCACCGTTCCCTTTTCGTCCCCGACGGCCTGGCCGGGGAACGGGTGGACGCCGCCATGGCGCGGATGTTCGGCCTGTCCCGCACCCGGGCCGCCGACCTGATCGCGCAGGGTCTCGTGCACGTCGACGGGGTGGGCGTGGGCAAGAGCGACCGGGTCTCCCCGGGCGCCATGCTCGACGTCACCATCCCGACCCTGACCGACCCGCTCGTGGTCGTCCCCGAGATCGTCGAAGGGATCAAGATCATCCACGACGACGCGTCCATCGTGGTGATCGACAAGCCGGTCGGCGTTGCCGTCCATCCCTCGCCCGGTTGGTCGGGGCCGACGGTCGTCGGTCATCTCGCCGGAGCCGGCTTCCGGATCGCCACCGGAGGTGCCTCCGAGCGCCAGGGCATCGTGCAACGCCTCGACGTCGGCACGTCCGGCGTCATGGTGATCACCAAGTCCGAGCACGCTTACTCGCTGCTCAAGAACGCCTTCCGGCAGCGCACCGTCGAGAAGACCTACCATGCTCTTGTCCAGGGGCACCCGGACCCGCACGAGGGGACCATCGACGCCCCCATCGGTCGGCACCCCAAGGCGGACTACAAGTTCGCCGTCATGGGTGACGGGAGAGCAAGCGTCACGCACTACAACACCCTCGAGGCGCATCGCTACGCCAGCCTCCTCGAGGTGCACCTGGAGACCGGCCGCACCCACCAGATCCGGGTGCACATGTCGGCGCTCAAGCATCCGTGCGTGGGCGACCTGACGTACGGCGCCGATCCCGCACTGGCCAAGCGGGTGGGGCTGGACCGCCAATGGCTGCACGCCGTACGCCTCGGGTTCGAGCACCCCGACTCCGGTGAGCACGTCGAGTACGAAGCCGCCTATCCCGACGACCTGGCGCGGGCGCTGGAGATCATCCGCGATGCCGACTGATGAGGTCGACCTCTCGCTGAGGCGTGCCGAGACCCGAGAGGCGAGTGCGCTCGCCGACCTCTACTCACGGGCTCGGGTCGCCGCCGTGCCCATGATGCCCGCGGCCCTGCACACCAACGAAGAGGACCGGGCCTGGTTCGCCACCAAGCTGGCCTCGTCCGAGCACGAGACCTGGGTGGCCGAGCGGGGCGACGACCTCCTGGGCTACGCGCTCATCGACCACGGGTGGCTCGACCACCTGTTCATCCGTCCGGACGTCACGGGGCAAGGCGTGGGCACGGCCCTGCTCGACCTGGTCAAGTCGCTGCGACCCGATGGCTTCTGCCTCTGGGTCTTCGAGACGAACGCGGGCGCACGCAGGTTCTACCGTCGCCACGGACTCGTGGACCTCGAAGGCACCGACGGATCCGGCAACGAGGAGAAGGCGCCGGACGTCCGGATGGCCTGGCCCGGCACCGATCCGCTGGCCTTCTTCCGCGGGCTCATCGACGACGCCGACGCACAGCTCGGCGACCTGCTGGCCCGGCGTGCGGCTCTCACCCGGGTCGTCCAGGCGCACAAGCGGGACCCCGGACGTGATCGGGGCAGGGAACGCCGGATCGCGGAAGCGATGGCTCTCAGGGCGCCCGAGCTGGGGGCCGGCCGCCTGTTCCGGATCGTCGACGCGATCATCACCGAGAGCCTGGACGCTGCCGGGGGGGACCCCGCGCGCTGAGGTTGTCGGTGAGCCCTGCCAGCATGACCTTCGCCGTTCCCGTAGGCTGGCGTCCTTCCCCAGCTGGACGGTCGGCGTCTCCCCAGGGCGCTGGCCGAGGCCGCTGTCGCACGCCCGATTCAGACCCGCGAGGAGCAACCGGACCCCATGGCGAGCACCGGGAACGACTCCTTCGTCCACCTCCACGTCCACACCGAGTACTCCATGCTCGACGGCGCCGCGCGGCTGGGTGCGATGGCCGAGCGGGTGGCGGAGCTGGGCATGCCCGCGATCGCGATGACCGACCACGGCAACGTGTTCGGCGCCTACGAGTTCTACAAGAAGACCTTGGCCGCGGGCGTCAAGCCGATCATCGGCATCGAGGCCTACGTCGCCCCGAACATCTCCCGGTTCGAGAAGAAGGGCGTCAACTTCTACGGCGGCGGTCCCGACGACGTCTCGGCCCGCGGGGCCTACACGCACATGACGCTGCTCTCGGAGACCACCGAGGGCATGCACAACCTGTTCCGCATCTCGACCGGTGCCTGGCGAGACGGCTTCTTCAAACACCCCCGCGCCGACCGTGAGCTCCTCGCTCAGTACGCCAAGGGCATCATCGGCACGACCGGTTGTCCCTCCGGCGAGGTGCAGGTCCACCTGCGCCACGGCAACTACGACGCGGCGCGCAAGTCGGCCGCAGACTTCCAGGAGATCCTCGGCCGGGACAACTACTTCCTCGAGCTGATGGACCACGGACTCGACATCGAGCGACGTGTCCGCGACGGCCTGCTGCGGCTGGCCAAGGACCTGCGCATCCCGCTGCTGGCCACCAACGACTCCCACTACGTCAACCAGGCCGACGCGCCGTCGCAGGAACACCTGCTGTGCATCAACTCAGGCAGCACCATGGACATCCCCGCCGGCGACGGTCCCGGCCAGCGGTTCGCGTTCAACGGCGACGACTACTACATCAAGTCCGCGCAGGAGATGCGCGCGCTCTGGGTTGACAAGCACGACCTGCGCGAGGCCTGTGACAACACCCTGCTGATCGCCGAGCGCTGCAACGTCTCCTTCGCCGAGGGCAACGGCACCTACATGCCGCGATTCCCTTGTCCGGACGGATACTCCGAGCACACCTGGCTCCTCGAGGAGGTGGAGCGCGGGCTCGCCCGGCGCTACCCCAACGGCGTCACCGCGGCGGTGCGCGAGCGCACCGACTTCGAGATGGGCGTCATCCTCGAGATGGGGTTCCCGGGCTACTTCCTCGTGGTGGCCGACTTCATCAACTGGGCCAAGCAGCAGGGCATCCGGGTCGGCCCCGGTCGCGGCTCGGGAGCCGGCTCGATCGTGGCTTACGCGCTGCGGATCACCGATCTCGACCCACTGGTCCACGGACTGCTCTTCGAACGCTTTCTCAACCCCGAACGCATCTCGATGCCTGACTTCGACATCGACTTCGACGAGCGTCGCCGGGGCGAGGTGATCCGCTACGTCTCCGACAAGTACGGCGACGACCGGGTCGCGATGATCGTCACCTACGGCACCATCAAGGCCAAGCAGGCGGTCAAGGACTCCTCGCGGATCCTGGGCTACCCGTTCGCGATGGGTGACCGCATCACCAAGGCCATGCCGGCCGCGGTGATGGGCAAGGACGTCCCGCTGCCGGACATCTTCGACCCGGCCCACCGGCGCTTCGGTGAGGGCGGCGAGTTCCGTGCACTCTACGACGGGGACGCCGACGTCAAGCGAGTCGTCGACACCGCGATGGGGATCGAGGGGCTCAAGCGACAGTGGGGCGTGCACGCCGCCGGCGTGATCATGTCGAGCGAACCCCTGGGTGACGTGATTCCGCTGCTCCGGCGACCCGCCGACGGCGCCATGATCACCCAGTTCGACTACCCCACGTGCGAGGCCCTCGGCCTGATCAAGATGGACTTCCTGGGGCTGCGCAACCTCACGGTTCTCGACGACGCGTTGAAGAACATCGAGACCAACCGCGGTGAACGGCTGGTCCTCGAGGACCTCGCGCTCGACGACGCCGCATCCTACGAGCTGCTCAGCACCGGCAACACGCTCGGCATCTTCCAGCTCGACGGCGGCCCGATGCGTTCGCTCCTGCGGCTGATGCGTCCCGACAGCTTCGAGGACATCTCCGCGGTCCTGGCGCTCTACCGGCCCGGCCCGATGGGCGTCGACTCGCACACCAACTACGCGCTGCGCAAGAACGGCAAGCAGGAGATCAAGCCGATCCACCCGGAGCTGGAGGAGCCGCTCTCGGAGATCATCGGCCAGACCTACGGGCTGATCGTCTACCAGGAGCAGATCCTCGCCGTCGCACAGCGGCTGGCCGGCTACACGCTGGGCCAGGCTGACCTGCTGCGCAAGGCCATGGGCAAGAAGAAGAAGGAGATCCTGGAGGCCGAGTACGTCCCCTTCTCCGCGGGCATGCGGGCCAACGGCTACTCCGAGGGTGCGGTCAAGGCGCTCTGGGAAGTGCTGGTGCCGTTCTCGGACTACGCGTTCAACAAGGCCCACACCGCGTCGTACGGCCTGATCTCCTACTGGACCGCCTACCTCAAGACCCACTACGCCGCCGAGTACATGGCCGCCCTCCTCACGTCCATGAAGGACGACAAGGACAAGATGGCGATGTACCTCAACGAGTGCCGCCGGATGAAGATCCAGGTCCTGCCGCCCGACGTCAACGAGTCGGCGTCCGACTTCACCCCGGTCGGCAACGACATCCGCTTCGGACTCACCGCGATCCGCAACGTCGGCACCAACGTCGTCGACCGGATCATCTCGGCCCGCGTCGAGAAGGGTCGCTTCGAGCATTTCAACGACTTCATGGAGAAGGTCGACGCGCTGGTGTGCAACAAGCGCATGCTCGAGTCGTTGATCAAGGCCGGCGCCTTCGACGAGATGAAGCACAAGCGGCGTGCCCTGGTGGCCGTCCACGAGGATGCCGCCGACCGCTACTCCACGATGAAGAAGGACTCCGGGGGCGGTCAGGACTCCTTGTTCGACGACCTCGAGCCAACCTCGGAGGCCGCCTTCAACATGGCGGTGACGGTCCCCGAGATCGACGAGTGGGACAAGATGACCCTGCTCGGCCACGAGCGCGACATGCTCGGCCTCTACGTCTCCGACCACCCGCTGCTCGGCCTCGAGCACGTGCTGTCGAACGGCACCGACTGCACGATCGGGCAGCTGATGCTGGACGAGGAACGAGCCGACAACTCGACGGTCACGGTCAGTGGCCTGGTCACCTCGGTGCAGCGCAAGATCACCAAGCGCGGTGATGCCTGGGCGATGATCACGCTCGAGGACCTCGATGGTGCGATCGACGTGCTGTTGTTCCCGAGCGCCTACCAGCTCGCCAGCACCTACCTCACCGAGGACGCCATCCTGACCGTCAAGGGTCGGCTCTCTCGCGGCAAGGACCAGCCCGAGCTGCACGGCCAGGAGGTCACGGTTCCAGACATCTCCGACGGTCCCGCCGGCCCGGTGGTCATCAGCCTGCCGTCGACGCGTTGCACGGCTCCGGTGGTCGAGCAGCTCAAGGACGTCCTCGCGACGCACCCCGGCATGACCGAGGTGCGGCTGCGGCTGCTCACCCGGGAGGCCACCCGGGTGATGCGTCTTGACGACAGACTGCGGGTCACCCCCAGTCCCGCCTTGTTCGCCGATCTCAAGCACCTCCTGGGGCCCGGATGTCTGAGCTGACCGCCACCGAGTCCGGCCGACACACGTCACTGCGCCAACATCCCTGGCTGCCGGTCGCCGTCCAGGTCGTGGTGATCGTCGTCCTGTTCGCGATCGCCGGCGCCTTCTGCGGGTGGCTCTGGCAGCACCTCTGGACGCCACCGAAGGGCGTCGTGGCCAACCACACCTGGTACACCGACGAGAAGGGGCTGCGCAGCGACTTCTCCGGCACCGCTCTCTACGTGCTGATCGCCGTGCCCGCCGGACTCCTGATCGGGGCGGTGACCGCCTTCCTCTTCGACCGGGCCGAGCTGGCAACCCTGTTGGCCGTGGTGGTCGGTGCCGTTCTCGCGGCGTGGCTGATGTGGCAGGTCGGCGTGCACTCCAACCCCGTCGACCCCCATGAGGCTGCGACGACGGCCAAGGACGGCACCAAGCTCGTGGGCGACCTCCACGTCACCGGCAAGGCCCCGTTCGTGGCGTTCCCGGTGGGCGCACTCTCCGCCCTGATCGTCGTGTTCCTGGGACTCGCCAAGCGGCACCGCCGGTAGGCTCCCGCGCGTGTCCGACAACGTCCCGCCCAACAGCCCGCCGCCTGCCGGACCCCCGCCCGGAGCCGAGTACCTCGAACAGGGCCCTGGCGGCCGGGTGCCGAGCGGTCCGCCACGAGGACCGGGTATCACTCGCAAACGCGCCCTGATCGCCGGTGGTTCGATGCTGGGCCTTGCAGTGGTCGTCGGCGGGGCCTTCGGCGCCTACTGGTATCTCTCCTCGGGGCCGCAGCCGGCCGAGGCACTCCCGGACACCACGATCGCCTACGTCAGCATCGACCTCGATCCGAGCGGCGCCCAGAAGATCGAGGCACTGCGCACGCTCAAGAAGTTCCCGGCCCTCGCGGACCAGCTGGACTTCAACACCGACGACGACATCCGGCAGCGGCTCTTCGAGGAGTTCCGGGCCGACCTCGACTGCCCGGGTCTGGACTACGGCGACGACATCTCACCCTGGCTGGGCGACAGGGCCGCGCTGGCCGCGGTCGACATCGGTGAGACCGACCCCGCTGCTGTCTTCGTGCTCCAGGTCCAGGATGCAGACGATGCCGACGCAGGTCTCTCCAAGATCCGGGACTGTTCCAGCGTCGGGGCCGGCGGCTGGGCGATCAACGGCGACTGGGCAGTGGTTGCCGAGACCGACGACATCGCCAAGACCGTGTCCGACAGCGCCGAGGCGGCCTCGCTCGCGGACGACGACGACTACCAGAAGTGGACCACAGCGGCGGGCGACCAGGGCATCGTCACGATGTACGCCGCTCCGGCCGCGGGACGGTATCTCGTCGAGGCAGTCGACAGCCTGAGCGGGTCGATGGGGCTGGGGTACGAGCCCGTTCAGCCGATCCTGCCCGACGACATTCGCACCTCCATCGAGGGGTTCGACGGCGCGGCGGCCACGATCCGCTTCGACGACGGCTCGCTCGAGGTGGAGCTCGCCAGCGATCCCGGGCTCGCTCAGACCTCGATGTTCGCCGGTGGCAACGCGTCCGACGTGCTTGCGAGGCTCCCCGACGACACCGCTGCGGCCGTGGGCGTCGGTTTCGCCGACGGCTGGTTCGGCGACCTCGTCGACGCGGTCGCCAGCCAGTCTGATGGCTCCACCAGCGCTGCCGAGCTGATTGCCCAGATGGAGTCCGACACCGGTCTCGACCTGCCTGCGGATGCCGAGACACTCGCCGGCGACTCGGCCGCCCTGTCCTTCGGCAGCGACTTCGACGTCGAGGTCATCAACTCCGGCGACTGGTCCGACCTGCCGATCGCCCTCGCGGTGAAGGGGGACGCCGATGCCATCCAGGCGGTGCTGGCGAAGGTCCAGCCCACCCTGGGCCCGTGGGCCGGGACCTTCCTCGACGCCGACACTGACGGGGACCTGGTCGTCATCGGGCCCCAAGCCCCCTACCGGGACCAGGTGCTGGCGCACGGCGATCTCGGTGACTCGGCCGTGTTCAAGGACGTGGTGCGCGAGGCCGACCGGGCCGATGCGATCGGTTTCGTCAACTTCGACACGGGGGACTGGCTGCTGAACCTCGCCAACGGCGACGACAGGCTCGCGCAGAACCTCGAGCCGCTCTCCGGCGCGGGGATCTCCAGCTGGACCGACGACACCGCCTCACACACCGTCCTGCGGATCACGACCAACTGAGGAGTCTCAGCGCCCTACCTGCTCCACGACCGACCCGGTCAGTTCGGGGACCAGCGGGTCCGCGCGACCTCGGTGGCGGGCAGGGAGGGGATGACGTTCATCGCGCGCAGCTCGGAACGCAGCAGGTCGGTGACCATCGTCAGCCGCAGCTCGGCGTCCTCGGCCTCCAGCAGCGACTGCCGGTCCTGCAGGGGAAGGGGTGCGCAGGCCGCCAGCGTCCACGAGAGGTAGGTCGGGTCCTTGGGCAGGTCGCCCAGGTAGGGGTCGGCCCGCAGCCCGACCAGGGCGGCCCGGTACGCAGTGAACGTGGCGCGGGCCCGTTCGAGGATCTCCTCGGGCACGTGCCCGGGTGGCTCCGGGCGGTCGACCACGTGCCCCACCGGGAACGTGCCGGTCACGTCGAGCCGCTCGAGCTCGATCCGCTCGAGCCCGACTGCGACGATGCTGAACGTGCCGTCGGGGTGTGGCTCCACCTCCGTCAGCTGGACCCTGCACCCCACCTTGAACAGCGACTGGGCTCCGTGGTCACCCACCTCGTAGCCTTCGCGGATTCCGACCGAGCCGAACACGCGTTCCACGGGATCGGGAACTCGCAGCAGGTGGTGCACCAGAGCGCGGTATCGATCCTCGAAGACCACCAGGGGGACGCTCACGCCCGGGAACAGCACCGAGTTCAGCGGGAACATCGGCAACGTGTCGGTCACGCAGCCAACCTAGCCCGCTCGTGGGGCACGTCCCACCACGTGTCGGCGATGCGCGACCCGAACCGCCGGGTTCGTAGAATCGGCACCATGATTCGCCGGATCGACCTGCGTGGAGCCGCTGCTCCTGTCGACTATCGCGCCGTACTCCCGCGCGCCGAGTTCGACGTCGAGGCCGCGATCCATGTCGTCCGGCCGATCTGCGACGCAGTCCACGACCGCGGAGTGGAGGCGATCCTCGAGTTCGGCGCGTTGTTCGACGGCGTCGAGCAGGACGGCATCACCGTGCCCGCCGAAGCCATGCAGGTCGCCCTGGCCGACCTCGACCCCGCCATCCGGGCGGGCCTGGAGGAGTCGATCCGTCGGCTCCGGCTCACCTGCGAGGCCGAGCTCGAGCACGACGTGACCACCGATCTCGGTCCCGGGGCACGCGTCACCCACCGGATGGTGCCGGTGCAGCGCGTGGGGCTCTACGTCCCCGGGGGCATCGCGCCGCTGGTCTCGAGTGTCCTCATGAACGTCGTGCCGGCCCAGGTCGCCGGCGTCGACTCGATCGCGCTCACGTCGTCGCCCCAGAAAGCTCCCTTCAAGCAGTTCGGGGGCGGTCTGCCGCACCCGACGATCCTCGCGGCGTGCGCTCTGCTCGGCATCGACGAGGTGTACGCCGTGGGTGGCGCGCAGGCGATCGCGATGTTCGCGTACGGCGCCGGGCCCTGTCGCCGCGTCGACCTCGTCACCGGGCCTGGCTCGATCTACACCGTGGCAGCCAAGCGGTTGCTCAAGGGCGTGATCGGCATCGACTCCGAGGCCGGCCCGACCGAGATCGCGGTGCTCGCAGACGACACCGCGGACGCGGGGTTCGTGGCCGCCGACCTGATCAGCCAGGCAGAGCACGACCCGATGGCAGCCAGCGTGCTGGTCACGCCGTCCGAACGCCTTGCCGACGAGGTCGAGGCCGAGCTGGACAAGCAGGTGTCCGTGACCCGCCACGTCGAGCGCATCCGCACGTCGCTCTCGGCCAGGCAGTCGGGCATCGTGCTGGTCGACGACCTCGATCAGGGCCTCGACGTCGTCAACGCCTACGCAGCCGAGCACCTGGAGATCCACACCGAGGACGCAACGGCCGTGGCCGCCCGGGTGCGCAACGCGGGAGCGGTCTTCGTCGGCTCGTTCTCGCCGGTCTCGCTCGGCGACTACTGCGCCGGCTCCAACCACGTGCTGCCGACGGCTGGATGCGCGTGCCACTCATCCGGCCTGTCGGTGCGTGCGTTCCTCAAGGCCGTCCACGTCGTCGACTACTCACGCGAGGCCCTGGCCGAGGTGGCTGACCACGTGGTCACCCTGGCCGAGGCCGAGGACCTGCCCGGCCACGGCGCGGCCGTCCGCGTCCGGTTCCGGGACTGACCACCATGACAGCGAACCGGCTCGCGAGCGAGCCATCAGCCTGGCCTCCCATGCGCGAGGAGCTCCGCGGCCTGCAGCCGTACGGGGCCCCCCAGCTCGACGTGGCTGTCCAGCTCAACGTGAACGAGAACCCGTACGGTCCCTCCCACGCGGTCGTCGCCGACGTCGCCACCGCTGTCGCGGAGGCGACAGGGAGCCTGAACCGTTACCCCGACCGCGAGTTCGTCGAGCTCCGCGAGGCGCTGGCCGCCTACCTCGGCCACGGCCTGGTGTCCGCGCAGGTGTGGGCCGCCAACGGGTCCAACGAGGTGATGCTGCAGATCCTGCAGGCCTTCGGCGGTCCGGGGCGAGTGGCGCTGAGCTTTGCGCCGACGTACTCCATGTATCCCGAGTACGCCCGCGACACCAACACCGAGTGGGTGGTCGGGCACCGGGAGAGCGACTTCTCGCTCGACCTCGACGCGGCCCGGGATCTCGTGCTCGACAGGAAGCCGAGCGTCGTGCTGCTGCCGTCGCCGAACAACCCGACCGGGACGGCCCTGCCACCCGAGGCGGTGACGATGCTGTGCGAGGCGGCGGCGAGCTATCAGCCGGGCGGGTTGGTGGTCGTCGACGAGGCGTACGGCGAGTTCCGGCGCAGCGGTACGCCCAGCGCCCTGGAGCTGCTGCCACGCCACCGCAACCTGGTCGTCACCCGCACCATGAGCAAGGCGTTCGCGCTGGCCGGAGCCCGGGTCGGCTACCTCGCTGCCGCGCCCGAGATCTGTGATGCGATCCGCGTCGTCCGCCTTCCGTACCACCTGAGTGCCGTCACCCAGGCCGTCGCGCTCGCGGCCCTTCGGCACGCCCCCGAGCTGCTGGGTCAGGTCGACGTCCTGCGCGCCGAACGAGACAAGACGGTCGGATGGCTGCGCGAGCAGGCCCTGCTGGTCGCTGACAGCGATGCCAATTTTGCATTGTTCGGCACGTTCGAGGACCGTCATGCTGTCTGGCAGGGGTTGCTCGACCGTGGGGTGCTGATCCGTGAGGTCGGTCCCGACGGGTGGCTCAGGGTCTCGATCGGCACCGCCGAGGAGATGGCAGCGTTCAAGCAGGCACTGATGCAGGTCATGGAAGAAGGAAAGTCAGATGAGTAGGACTGCACGGATCGAGCGGCAGACCAAGGAGTCGAAGGTGCTGGTCGAGGTCGACCTCGACGGCACTGGTCGCTCCGACATCTCCACGGGCGTCGGCTTCTACGACCACATGCTCTCGTCGTTCGCCCGGCACGCGCTGGTCGACCTGACCGTGCAGACCGAGGGTGACACACACATCGACGCCCACCACACCGTCGAGGACACCGCGATCGTGCTCGGCCAGGCCCTGCGCGAGGCGCTGGGCGACAAGGTCGGCATCCGCCGCTTCGGCGACGCGACGGTCCCGCTCGACGAGGCGCTCGTGCAGGCCGTGGTCGATGTCTCCGGGCGCCCCTACTGCGTTCACACCGGCGAGCCCGAAGGCCAGCAGTACGTCGTCCTCGGTGCCGGTAGCGGCCCGAGCTACCTCGGCTCGCTGACTCGCCACGTCTTCGAGACCCTGGCGTTCCACGCGCACATCGCGCTGCACGTGCGGGTGCTGGCAGGCCGCGAGCCGCACCACATCGTGGAGACCCAGTTCAAGGCGTTCGCCCGGGCTTTCCGCGACGCGGTGGCGGTCGACCCCCGCGAGACCGGGGTGCCGTCCACGAAGGGTTCGCTCTGAGCCCGACCGCCGGTGGGAGTCCCCGGGTCGTCGTCCTCGACTACGGCTCCGGGAACCTCCGCTCCGCCGTGCGCGCTGTCGAGCGCGCCGGAGCGGAAGTCACGCTCACCGGCGACCTGAGCACGGCCATGGCGGCCGACGGCCTGGTGGTGCCCGGCGTCGGGGCGTACGCCGCGTGCATGCGCGGCCTGCGCGAGATCCACGGACCCCGGATCATCGCGCGCCGGCTTGCGGGCGGGCGTCCCGTGCTCGGCATCTGCGTCGGCATGCAGGTGCTGTTCGAGCGGGGGGTCGAGCACGGCGTGGAGACCGAGGGCTGCGATGAATGGCCGGGTGTCGTCGAGCGACTGCAGGCACCCGTCGTACCCCACATGGGCTGGAACACCGTGTCGGCTCCGGAAGGGACCGGGCTCTTCGCGGGGATCGAGCATGAGCGCTTCTACTTCGTGCACTCCTACGGTGTGCGCGAGTGGACGTTGGAGACCAACGACCGCACCCGCGCCCCTCTGGTCACGTGGGCCGAGCACGGCGGGGACCGGTTCGTCGCCGCGGTGGAGAACGGTCCGCTCACTGCGACCCAGTTCCACCCCGAGAAGTCCGGCGATGCCGGGGCCGCCCTGCTGCGCAACTGGGTGACCTCGCTGTGAGGGTCCCGTGAGCAAGGAGCGCGCAAGGCGACGCGAGCAGCGCGAGCGCGAGGCGGCCCTGCGCGCCGCGGCCCGGGCGGAGGAGCAGGCGCGCCGCGAGCGGCGCGAGGCCCGCAAGCGCGTCCTCACCTCGCGGCTCCCCTCGAAGGCGGGTCGTCCCACGGGCATCCTTGCGGACCGGCGCCGCAAGCAGACCGGCGTCACGATCGCCCTGCTCATCGCTGTCAACGTGCTGGTCTGGATCTTCTTCGGTGACTGGGCGGCCCGTGCGGGGGCGCTGGTCGTCAGCCTGCTGGTCGCGCCGGTGCTCCACCTGATGCTGTTCAAGCCCTGAAAGCCCATGAAGGATTGTGATGAGTGACTACCTCGAGCTGCTGCCAGCCGTCGACATCGCGGACGGCCAGGCCGTCCAGCTGGTGCAGGGCATCGCGGGATCCGAGAAGAGGTTCGGCGACCCGATCGAGGCTGCGCTGCGCTGGCAGCGGGCCGGCGCGGAGTGGATCCACCTCGTGGATCTCGACGCGGCGTTCGGCCGGGGCCACAACCGCGAGCTCCAGGCGAAGATCGTCGGCACCCTCGACATCCGCGTCGAGATGAGCGGTGGGATCCGCGACGACGAGTCGTTGGCCGCGGCCATGGCGACCGGCTGCCGGCGGGTCAACATCGGAACGGCCGCTCTCGAGGAGCCCGAGTGGTGCGCCCGGGCCATCGCCGAGTACGGCGACCGGGTCGCGGTGGGCCTCGACGTACGCGGCCGAACCCTCGCCGCCCGCGGCTGGACCCGGGAAGGTGGCGACCTCTACGACGTCCTCGCTCGCCTCGACGCCGAGGGCTGCGCCCGCTACGTCGTCACCGACGTAAACAAGGACGGCATGCTCCAGGGTCCCAACCTGCAGCTGCTGCAGGACGTGTGCGCGGCCACCGACCGCCCCGTCGTGGCGTCGGGGGGCATCACCGAGCTCACCGACCTCGAGGCGCTGATGGGATTGGTGGCTCTCGGGGTCGAGGGCGCGATCATCGGGACCGCGCTCTACGAAGGTCGCTTCACGCTCGAGGACGGCCTCGCGCTGACGAGGCCGCAGCCATGACGCTCGCCGTCCGCGTGATCCCGTGCCTCGACGTCGACGCCGGCCGCGTGGTCAAGGGCATCAACTTCAAGGAGCTGCGCGACGCCGGCGACCCGGTTGAGCTGGCCCGCACCTACGACGCCGAAGGCGCCGACGAGCTGACGTTCCTGGACATCTCGGCCTCGTTCGAGGGCCGCGCGACCACGATGGAGATCGTGTCGCGAACGGCCGAGGAGGTCTTCATCCCGCTGACGGTGGGCGGGGGAGTGGGCACGGTCGACGACGTCAACCGGCTGCTGCGGGCCGGTGCCGACAAGGTCGCGGTGAACACCGCCGCGATCAACCGGCCCGAGCTGGTCGCCGAGATCGCGGACCGCTTCGGCAACCAGGTCCTCGTCCTGTCCGTCGACGCCCGCCGGGCGCCCGGGACCGCTTCGGGTTTCGAGGTGACCACGCACGGCGGCCGCAAGTCGTCGGGCCTCGACGCGATCGAGTGGGCGGTGCGTGCCGCGGAGCTCGGAGCCGGCGAGATCCTGCTCAACGCGATGGACGCCGACGGCACCCAGGACGGCTTTGACCTCGACCTGATCCGGGCGGTACGCCGCGAGGTCACGATCCCCGTCATCGCCTCCGGCGGCGCCGGCCGCGCGGAGCACTTCGCGCCTGCCGTCGGCGCCGGCGCCGACGCTGTCCTGGCGGCGACCGTCTTCCACTTCGGCACGCTGCGGATCGCGGACGTGAAGTCGGCGCTCGCCGGCGCCGGTCTGCCCGTGCGCTAGCCATCGCCTCATCAGAACCCCAGGTCCGCCGAGCGCAGCTTCCCCACGGACTCCGGCGGCCCCTCGAACTCGAGTCCCCGGGTGCGGTCACGCCCGAAGAGGAACAGCGCGAGCTCCGACGGCAGCCCCGTGACCATGACCGGGTCGGCGCCGCGACGCAGCGTCACCGACCCGTCCGCGACGTCGTTGCGCCTGATCCGGACGGGGACGCCGGCCTTGCGGACCGCCAGCCTGCCGCCGCCCTTGATGGCGCTCCACAACCGTTGCTCGTCTGCCGGGTCAAGCGTTCGCGGTTCCCAGCGGTCCTGCGCACGGCGCAGGTCCTCGTGGTGCACGAAGAACTCCAGGGTGTTGAGCAGCTTCTCCAGCGGCTTGATCGCGTACAGCGTGAGCCCCGGGTCGCGCAGCTTCTCGACGAGCACGGCGAAGTCCCGACGCCCGACCTTCGCCATCTCGCGGTCCGCCAGGCCGGACAGTGCAGGGACGGCAATTCCCAGGCCGGCGACCGGCCGGTTCTCGCGGACGAGCAGGTGCGCGACCAGGTCCTTCGCGTCCCAGTCCCCGCACAGGGTGGGGGCGTCCTCGCCGAGCACCAGCGCGAGGTCGCAGAGGTCGTGGCGCTCGCGCCGGGCAAGGGAGGGACGGGCCATGTCCGGGACAGTAGCGGGGGGAGACAACGATTCGGTCGCTGTCGGAGGCGGGGAATAGCCTCCCGTGAGGTCGGGTTGACGCGGGACACGGACGGGGAACGGAACAGGTGACGGATCAGCAGGGGGCGGCGCGGGGTTCGACCACGCGCGACGGCTTCGCCGTGCTCCTCGTGGCGATCAAGCGCGAACCCTGGATCTTCGGCGTCTCCACCGTCGGGAGCGTGTTGTTCGGAGCGCTCACGGTGGCCGACGCGTGGGTGCTGGGCTGGTCGACCGACCACGTCGTGCTCCCGGCCTTCGACAAGGGCGACATCGACCACGGACTGCTCCTCGCGATCCTGGCGCTGTTCCTCGGTGTCGCGATCCTGCGTGCTGTCGGCATCGTGGCGCGGCGGCTCGGGGCTGGTGTCATGCAGTACCGCATGCAGGCGCACACCCGCCGCGCGGTCACCCGCCAGTACCTCTCCCTCCCCATGGAGTGGCACCAGCGCCACCCCACCGGCCAGCTGCTGTCCAACGCCAACTCGGATGTCGAGGCGGCGTGGGGTCCCATCGCGCCGCTCCCGATGGCAGTCGGCACCGTCGCCATGATGGTGATCGCGATCATCCAGATGCTGGTCGCCGACCTGGTCATGGCCGTCGTGGGCCTGTTGGTGTTCCCGGCCGTCGTGCTTGCCAACCTCGCCTACCAGCGCCTGGCGTCGCCGCTGATGACCCGCGCCCAGCAGCTCCGCGCCGAGGTGAGCGAGATCGCCCACGAGTCGTTCGACGGGGCGATGGTCGTCAAGACGCTCGGGCGCGAAGCCGAGGAGATGGCTCGCTTCGCGGCCAAGGCCGAGGAGCTGCGGGACGTCAACATCCGCGCCGGTCGCATCCGTGCGGCGTTCGACCCGACCCTGGCCGCGTTGCCCAACATCGGGGTCCTGGTGGTCCTCTCCGTGGGCGTCTCGCGGGTGCTCAGCGGTGCGACCGACGCGGGCGACGTGGTGACCGTTGCCTACCTGCTGACGATCGTGTCCTTCCCGATCCGATCGATCGGTTGGCTCCTGGGGGAGTTCCCCCGCAGCGTCGTCGGCTTCCGGCGGGTCAGCGAGGTCCTCGCGGCCCGCGGTGACATGCAGTACGGCGATCGCCGCGTCAACACGGAGGGCGACGGGGCCCGCCTGGTCGTCGAGCATCTCGCCTACGCCTACGAGCCCGACCAGCCGCTGCTCGACGACGTGGCGTTCGTCGTGGAGCCCGGGCGCACGGTCGCACTGGTCGGCGCCACCGCGTCGGGCAAGAGCACGCTGACCAACCTGATCACCCGGCTCGTCGATCCCGACGACGGCCGCATCCTTCTCGACGGCACCGACCTTCGTGACCTCGGCCCGGGTGAGCTGGCCCGGTCGGTGTCGGTCGTACCGCAGTCGGCGTTCCTGTTCGATGACACCGTTCGTGGCAATGTTGCCCTCGGCGCCGAGGTCAGCGACGAGCAGATCTGGGCGGCGCTGCGCGACGCCCAGGCAGACGGGTTCGTGGCGGCCCTCTCCCACGGTCTCGACACCCGTCTCGGCGAGCGCGGCACGTCCCTCTCCGGCGGGCAGCGTCAGCGGATCTCGCTCGCTCGGGCGCTGGTCCGCCGGCCGCGGCTGCTGATCCTCGACGATGCCACCTCCGCCGTCGATCCCGAGGTCGAGGGCCGCATTCTTGCCGCCCTCAGCAGCGGGTCCGGCGGTGCCACACGTGGTGCCACGCTGGTCGTGGTGGCCTACCGCAAGGCGACGATCGGGCTCGCCGACGAGGTCGTGCACCTCCAGGACGGCCGGATCGCCGACCGGGGGACCCACCAGGAGCTGCTCGAGCGCAGCCCTTCCTATGCCCACCTGGTCAACGCCTACGAGCAGCAGACCGAGCTGGCGGGTGACGTGCCCTCGTGACCACCGCCGACCCCGTCCTCGACCCGACCGACGACGTCAACAGCACGGTGATGGACACCGGCGACGACATCCTGGCGCTCGACACCATCCGGCGCGGTGTGCACTTCTCGCCCGAGCTCAGGGAAGGCATCTGGGGCACCCTCGCGTTCGCGGTGCTCGCGTCGGTCGGCCAGGTGGTCGTGCCGGTCGCCGTCCAGCAGACCCTCGACCGGGGCATCAACGGGCCGGGCGGTCCGGACGTGTCGTTCACGGTGCTGATGGGTGTCGCAGCCGCGGCTGCGATCGCCCTCGCGAGCTGGGCGTCGTACGCCATGACGAGCCGGTTGTTCACCACCTCCGAGCGCGGGTTGGCAACCCTGCGGATCAAGGCGTTCCGCCACGTCCACGACCTGCCCCTGCTCACCCAGAACACCGAGCGCCGCGGCGCCCTGGTCGCCAGGGTCACCAGCGACGTCGACCAGGTCAGCCAGTTCCTGGTCTTCGGGGGGCTGCTCTTCGTGGTCAGCATCGGCCAGGTGCTCGTCGCCACGGTCGTCATGGTGATCTACAGCTGGCAGCTCGCGGTCGTCGTCTGGGTCTGCTTCGCGCCGCTGTTCCTCTCCCTGCGCTTCTTCCAGCGCAAGCTCTCCGACGCCTACGGCACGGTCCGCCGCCAGGTCGGGTTCATGCTCTCGGCCATCTCCGAGCCCGTCGTCGGAGCGGCGGTCGTCCGGTCCTACGCCGTGGAGGCTCGCACCCAGGAACGCATCGACACCGCGATCTCTGCGTTCCAGGCAGCCAGCACCCGGGCCCAGGGATTCACCGCCTTCTCGTTCTCCCTTGGCGGCGTCTCCGCAGGTCTCGCGAACGCCGGGGTCCTGATCGTCGGCATCTGGCTCGGCTTCGCCGGTGACATCACCGCAGGCAAGGTGCTGGCGTTCGCGTTCCTGGTCTCGCTGTTCGTGGGGCCGGTGCAGATGGGCACCCAGATCCTGACCGACGCCCAGAACGCGATCGCGGGTTGGCGTCGGGTGATCGGCATCCTCGAGACCCCGGCGGATCTCGTCGACCCGGGTCCCGACGGCCGCTCGCTCCCGAGGGGACCCATCGACGTCCATTTCGACGCGGTGAGCTTCTCCTACCCAGCAGGCCCCCGGGTGCTGCGAGACGTGACGATGGACATCGCCGCTGGCAGCCGGATCGCGATCGTGGGGGAGACGGGTTCGGGCAAGTCGACCTTCGCCAAGCTGCTCACGCGGTTGATGGACCCGTCCGCAGGCGCCGTGCTCCTCGACGGCGTCGACGTACGACACATCTCCCAGGCGTCACTACGTCGCAGCGTCGTGCTGGTGCCGCAGGAGGGCTTCCTCTTCGACGACACCGTCACCGCCAATGTCCGCTACGGCCGACTCGATGCCACCGAGGCCGACATCCTCGCCAGTGCCGACGAGCTGGGTCTCGGCGACTGGGTCGCCGGACTGCCCCGCGGGCTCTCCACCCGCGTCGGCCAGCGGGGTGACTCCCTGTCGGCCGGCGAGCGGCAGCTGGTGGCGCTGCTGCGCGCCCACCTCGCCGATCCCGACCTGCTCGTCCTCGACGAGGCCACGAGCGCCGTCGACCCGGCCCTCGAGATGCGGATCGGTCGGGCGCTCGAACGGTTGATGTCGGGGCGCACGTCGGTGACGATCGCGCACCGCCTCTCCACCGCTGAGAGTGCCGACGAGGTCGTCGTCGTCGACAAGGGCCGGATCGTCCAGCGCGGTCATCATTCGGCACTGGTCGCCCAGGCGGGCAGCGTCTACGCCGGGCTGCACTCCTCGTGGGTTGCCCAACAAGGTCGCTGACCGGTCCAGTCCAGTGGCGTGGATCGGGCTCGGACTCGCCCCTCGTGGTCCACGCGGACTCGATCAACCTGAGGATCGCCGGGTGCGGTCCGTCTCACCTGTAACGCGGAGGCCCCTCGCGCGTTGGAGAGGAAGCCCCCAGGAGCTTGGGGGCACCCGTGATCCAGGAAGGTGGCTCGTGCCGCTCAGAACGTCGTCCCGCGGAGTCTCTCTCCTGGCCGTCCCCTTGTTCCTCCTCACGCTGTTGTTCGGGGGGCTGGGTGCGACCGTTCTCGCGAGCGGGGCCACCGCCGCGACCGCGGTCGTCAACGTCGATCCCCCCTGGGTCGGCGGCGGAGCCAAGGCCACGGCGACGTTGACCGCCCACCCGGGCACCTGGTCACCTGCGAGCGGCGTCACCTACACCTACCAATGGCTGGAGAGCGGCAACCCGATCGGCGGCGCGACGAACTCCGAGTACTCGATTCCGGTGCTGTCCGCCGGCGGCCGCTTCTCCGTCCAGGTCACGGCCTCCGCGCCGGGACTCACGTCGACCACGCTCGCCTCGCTCGCCACGGGCCCCGCTGGCGGCCTGCTCTCGGCGCCCACCTACGAGAACCGTGGACGCCCCCTCATCGTGGGCTCCCCGGTGGTGGGCGCGACGCTCACCGCGAGCAACGGGCACTGGAGCACGCCGGCGACCGGATTTGCCTATCAGTGGTCCGCCGGGGGAGCTGCCATCGCCGGTGCCACGCAACAGACTTTCGTGCCGACTGCGGCGGAGCTCGGCAAGGCGATCACGATCACGGTCACCGCAAGCGCCTCAGGGGCCACGGCCACCGGCACGTCCCTGGCCACGGCCGCGGTGACGGGGGACTCGATCAACAACGTCTCGGTGCCGTCGATCGCGGTCTCGGGAGCACCGAAGGTCGGGGACGTCCTCAGCGCCGATCCCGGCACCTGGTCGGTCACCGGGACGTCGTACGCCTACCAGTGGTTGGCGGACGGGGCGGCGATCAGCGGAGCCACGACGTCGTCGTTCACACCCACCGATGCCCAGGTCGGCAAGCGGTTGTCGGTGAGGGTGACCGCCACCCGATCCGGCTACGCCCAGGGCCAGGCCGAGTCGGCCAGCACCGCTCCCGTCGAGGCGGCGGTGCCCGGCATCACCGTGACCAACGGCCCGACGCTGGTCGGACAGCCGCGCATCGGGAAGATCCTGCTGGCTCGCGCCGGCACATTCACGCCCTCCGACGCGACTGTCACCTACCAGTGGCTGCGAGCGGGCTCGCCCATCGCCGGTGCTACTGCGTCGAAGTTCGCGCTCACGATGTCGGACCTCGGCAAGACGATCACCGTCCGGGCCACCTACGCCCGCGCCGGCCTGGCCTCCGCGGTGCGCACCTCGCCGCCCACGAGTCCGGTCAAGTCGACCCCCCAGTTCAGGATTCAGCACTCGCAGGGCTCGGGCCCGGTCAAGCTCACGGTCGTCGTGACGGCGCCCGCCGTGTCGAGGGTGTCCGGGACCATCCTGCTCACCGAGAAGGGCCACAAGCTGGGGCAGCGCGCACTGAGCAACGGCCGTGTCGCCTTCACCCTCCGCGGACTGTCCACGGGCAGGCACACCCTCAAGGTCAGCCTCTCCGGAGGCGACGATGTCGCGGACGGCTCGAAGACGACGTCGTTCAAGGTCGGCTGAGCGAGCTCAGTGCCGCGGGTCCGTGGCCGCCGCGCCCGGGTAGACCACGGCCGGGGATAATCGTCCGGTGACCTCCCTCGACGCCGACATAGCCGGCCGGCTCAAGCGCACCAGCGACGGGCTCGTCCCGGCGATCGTGCAGCAGCACGACACCGGCGAGGTGCTGATGCTCGGCTGGATGGACGACGAGGCTCTCTCGCGCACCCTCGCCAGCGGGCGGGCGACGTACTGGAGCAGGTCGCGCCAGGAGTACTGGCTGAAGGGTGAGACCTCCGGCCACGTGCAGTGGGTCAAGGAGGTCCGCCTCGACTGCGACGGGGACACGCTGCTGGTCAAGGTGGACCAGGTCGGCGCAGCCTGCCACACCGGGGACCGCACCTGCTTCGACGCCGACGTGCTGCTCGAGGGACCGGGTCTCTCGGCCGATGGTTGAGGCCCGGCGAACATTCGGTCCGGTGGTCCTGGTCGGACTGGCCTCCGGCGTGCTGGCCGCAGTGAGCGGCAACAACGTGTGGGCGGTGCCTGACAGCACCCGGCAGACCGGCACCGGAGCGATCCTCGGCGTGGCGTCCGGCACGAGCGCGGAGGATGCCGCCCGGATGCCCCTGGCGACCGCGCTTGCCCTCGTGGTGCTCGCCGCGTGGGGGGTCCTGCTGGTCACCCGGGGCCGGTTTCGACGCGTGATCTCCTTTGTCTGCGTGCTCGCGGCGCTCGGCGCCCTGGCGACCACGGTCGTCGGGTTCGTCGCGGCTCCGCGAGCCCTGCGGAGCGCGCTGACCGGGCTCGGCGTCGAGGGCGCCTCCGTGCACCACACCGCGTGGTACTGGGCGGGGCTCGTGGGGGCACTCCTCACGTCGATGGCCGCAGCTCTCGCGGTGCGGTGGGTCTCTGCGTGGCCCGAGATGGGCAGCCGGTACGACGCCCCGGCCGCCCAGGCGACCGCGGTGCAGGCAGTCGCCGAACCGCAGGAGCAGAGCAGCCTCGATCTGTGGAAGGCCATGGACGAGGGTCGCGACCCCACCGAGTGACCAGCGTGAATAGACTGTGCGCGCTCGATCCCGACGTGCCATCCGAGGAGCCCGCATGACTGACCACAACCACGGCAACACGCCCGCCGCGTGGAGCGCTGTGACGCTGGCGTTGGTCGGGTTCGTGGTCGGTGGCGTGGGTCTGATGCTCGACCCGCACAGCATGCCGGTGTTCTGGGTCGGCGTCGCGATCCTCGTGGCCGCAGGCGTCCTCTTCGTCGTGATGGACAAGATGGGGCTGCACAGCTCCGGGCACTGAGCCGGAGCGTGCGGACGCCATGAGCCAGGTGCTTGCGACACCTGCGCCGACACCCACCCGTCGGCAACGTCTGGTCGCGCCCGCGTGGACGATCGGCGGACTCGCCGTGGCGACGCTGGCGCTGCGCCTTCGTGACCCCCACGAGCACGGGAGCTGGGGGATCTGTCCCAGCGCGGCCATGGGCGTGTGGTGTCCGGGTTGCGGTGGCCTCCGCGCCGTCAACGACCTCAGCCACGGGCACCCGCTGGACGCGGCCTCGAGCAACCTCGCGTTCGTGGTCGCGCTGCCGTTCATCCTGCTCGGCCTCACGGTCTGGGTCGTCAACCGATGGCGGGGCACCAGGCTCGACGTCTCGCCGCGAGTCGTGAAGGCGTTCACGGTGGGCGCCCTGACCGCGCTCGCCGTCTTCACGGTGCTGCGCAACCTGCCGGCCGGTGCCTGGCTCGCTCCCTAGACCAGCCGGTTCTCGAACGAGTCCGAAGCACGGAGGGGCCGTCGGCGCGGTGGGTCGCCCGTGACAGACTCTTGGCGCACTCTCACCCGCTCGCTGGAGGATCCAATGTCCGTGCTCGACGACATCGTCGACGGCGTCCGGATCGACCTCGCCCAGCGGCAGTCGGCCCGGAGCCTGGCCGACCTACGCGCTGCGCTCGCAGACGTCGACCCCCCGCGCGACCCGATGCCCCACCTGCGTGGCCCCGGCAGCAGCGTCATCGCGGAGGTGAAGCGCCGCAGCCCCAGCAAGGGCAACCTGGCCATGATCACGGACCCGGCAGCTCTGGCCCGTGACTACGCAGCGGGCGGCGCTGCCGCGATCAGCGTCCTCACCGAGCAGCGTCGCTTCGGTGGCAGCCTCGACGACCTCCGGGCCGTCCGTGCGGCGGTCGACACCCCGGTGCTGCGCAAGGACTTCATCGTCGAGCCCTACCAGCTCGTCGAGGCCCGAGCGGCGGGCGCCGACCTGGCGTTGCTGATCGTGGCCGCCCTCGACGACGACCTGCTCGTGCGCCTGTACGACGACGCCGGCGAGCTCGGGTTGACGGTCCTGGTCGAGGTGCACGACGAGGCAGAGACCGCACGCGCCGTGGCCCTCGGCGCCGAGCTGATCGGTGTCAACGCCCGCAACCTCAAGACGCTCGCCGTCGACGACACGACGTTCGCCCGGCTGGCCCCGTTGATCCCGGACGACCGGGTCAAGGTCGCCGAGTCCGGGATCACCGGCCCCGAGGACGTTCGACGATTCGTTGCCGAAGGCGCCCGTGCGGTGCTGGTCGGTGAGGCGCTCGTGAAGGACGGCGACCCGCAGGGTGCGGTGCGCAGCATGACGGGAGTGGGCCCTCGATGACGACGCGGGTCGACGCGACGACGAGCTATGACGCCGACGAGCACGGGTGGTTCGGTGGCCCCCAGACCGGCTGGGGTGGCCGCTTCATGCCCGAGGCGCTCGTCGCGGCTCTCGACGAGCTGACCGTCGCCTGGCACGAGGCCATGGCGGACCCGTCCTTCGTCGCCGAGTTCGACGCGATCCTGCGCGAGTACGCCGGACTGCCCAGCCCGCTCTACCACGCGGAGCGGCTCTCGCAGCTGGTCGGTGCGCGAATCCTGCTCAAGCGGGAGGACCTCAACCACACCGGCGCTCACAAGATCCGCAATGTGCTCGGGCAGGCGCTGCTGACCCGGCGGATGGGCAAGACCCGGGTCATCGCCGAGACCGGCGCCGGCCAGCACGGTGTGGCCAGCGCGACCGCCGCTGCCTACTTCGGCCTCGACTGCACCGTCTACATGGGCACGGTCGACACCCGGCGTCAGGCGCTCAACGTGGCCCGGATGCACCTGCTCGGCGCCAAGGTGGTGCCGGTGGACTCCGGGAGCGCCACGCTCAAGGACGCGATCAACGAGGCGCTCCGCGACTGGGTCGCCAGCGTCGACCACACGGCGTACCTCTTCGGCACCGCCGCCGGCCCGCACCCGTTCCCGAGCATGGTCCGCGACTTCACCCGCGGCATCGGCGACGAGGCCCGCCAGCAGTGCCTCGACCGGTACGACGTGCTGCCGGACGCCATTGCCGCCTGCGTCGGTGGCGGGTCCAACGCGATCGGGCTGTTCACGGCGTTCCTCGACGACCCGGAGGTCGCGATCTACGGCTTCGAACCCGGTGGAGAGGGCGTCGACACCCCGCGCCACGCCGCGACGATCCACGCGGGCGACCGGGGCGTGCTGCACGGCGCGCGCACGTTCGTGCTGCAGGACGAGGACGGCCAGACGCTCGAGTCGCACTCGATCTCCGCCGGCCTCGACTACCCCGGCGTCGGCCCGCAGCACGCTCACCTGGCCACGACCGGGCGGGCAACGTACCTGCCGGTCACCGACGCCGAGGCGATGGAGGCGATGGCGCTGCTCAGCCGGACCGAGGGGATCATCCCGGCCATCGAGTCCGCCCATGCGATCGCCGGTGCGCTCGTGGTGGCCCGGCAGCTGGGCGCCGACAAGGGACCCGAGGCCACGATGCTGATCAACCTCAGTGGTCGCGGCGACAAGGACATGGGCACCGCCATCGAGTACTTCCACCTCGGCGACCCGGACGACGTGACCGAGGAGCCCGTGGGAGACGTCGAATGAGCGTCGCCACCGCCTTCGAGAAGGCCCGGGCCGACGGTCGCGCCGCGCTCGTGGGCTACCTGCCTGCCGGCTTCCCCGACGTCGCGGGAGGCATCGACGCGCTGCGAGCCATGGTCGACGCCGGCTGCGACGTGATCGAGGTCGGCCTGCCCTACAGCGACCCGGTGATGGACGGTCCCACCATCCAGGCGGCCGCGCAGCAGGCGCTGGACCGCGGCATCCGCACCGCCGATGTGCTGCGGACCGTCGAGGCCGTGGCCGCCACGGGAACGCCGACGGTGATCATGACCTACTGGAACCCCGTCGAGCGCTATGGCGGAGGCCGTAGAGGTGGGCAGAGCGGCGTGGAGCGGTTCGCGGCCGACCTGGCAGGTGCCGGGGGAGCCGGCCTGATCACGCCTGACCTGACCCCGGACAGCGCACCGGAGTGGATCGCCGCGGCCGACCGGCACGACCTCGACAAGATCTTCCTGGTGGCGCCGTCCTCCACGGACGAGCGGATCGCGATGACGACCGCCGCCTGCCGGGGTTTCGTCTACGCGACCGCGGTCATGGGCGTCACGGGCGCCCGCTCGACCACCAGCGACCTTGCCGAGCCGCTGGTGGCTCGCACCCGCAAGACCACGGACCTGCCCGTCGGTGTCGGCCTCGGCGTCGGCAACGGCGACCAGGCGGCCGAGGTGGCGTCGTACGCCGATGGCGTGATCGTGGGCTCGGCGTTCGTGCGAGCCCTGCTCGACCACCCCGACGACCGTGCGGCCGGGCTGCGGGCGCTCTCGGCGCTGACCGCGGACCTGGCCGACGGGGTACGCCGTGGGTAGACGCGCCACGGGTGCGCTCGTCGCAACCCTGTGCGGGTTCGCCCTGTCCGCGTGCGGCGGCGGTGACCCGGGCGAGTTCACCGGCCACGTGGTCGACCCGCCGTTCGCGGTGCCGACCGCGCCCCTGACCGACACGTCGGGCCATGACTTCTCGTTGACCGCCGACACCGACCGGCGGCTCACGCTGGTCTTCTTCGGCTACACCCACTGCCCCGACATCTGCGGGGTCGTGATGCAGTCGCTGACGTCGGCGATGACGCGGTTGTCCGCCGACGATCGCGACCAGGTCGACGTCGTCTACGTGACCACCGATCCGGCCCGCGACACCGAGAAGGTGCTGCGCAACTATCTCGACCACCTGGACCCGGCGTTCATCGGCCTGACCGGTGACCTGAAGGACATCGTCGCCACCGGCAGGCCGCTGGGCGTTGGCATCACCCAGGGGGAACGGCTCGCGTCGGGTGGCTACGACGTGACCCATGGCACCACCATCACGGGTGTCGACGGTGACGACGAGGCGCCGGTCTACTGGAACGAGGACACCTCCTCCGCGGAGTTCGCTGCCGACATCCACTCGCTGCTCGCCAAGGGAAGCTGACCCATGACCGCGTTGTCCATCCCCAGCCCGTCAAGCGGTGTCTGGCACCTCGGACCGGTCCCGGTCCGTGGCTACGCCCTTGCGATCATCCTCGGCATCATCGTCGCGATCTGGATCGGCGAACGCCGTTGGGTCGCTCGCGGTGGTCGCCCCGGTGAGGTCCAGGACCTCGCCGTGTGGGCGGTCCCGTTCGGGCTCGTGGGCGGCCGGATCTACCACGTGGCCACCGACCACGCCCTCTACTTCGGCGACGGGAAGAGCGGGTGGGGGGCGCTCTACGTGTGGAACGGCGGTCTGGGGATCTGGGGCGCGATCGCGATGGGCGCTCTCGGCGTCGTCATCGGCGCGAAGCGCAAGGGCATCAAGCTCCTCCCGGTCATCGACGCGATGGCACCGGGCGTCCTGGTGGCCCAGGCAATCGGTCGGTGGGGCAACTGGTTCAACCAGGAGCTCTTCGGCAAGCCCACCGACCTCCCGTGGGGACTTCAGGTCAGTGACGACACCGCGATCAACGCCGGCTACGACCCCGGTACGACGTTCCATCCCACGTTCCTCTACGAGTGCATCTGGGACCTCGGCGCCTTCGGGCTCGTGATCTGGGCCGACCGGAGGTTCCGCCTCGGGCGCGGCAGGGTGATGGCTCTCTACGTCATGGTCTACACGCTCGGTCGGGGCTGGATCGAGATGCTGCGCATCGACGACGTCGAGCTGAAGAACGTCGGCGGGCTCCGCTTCAACGTCTGGACCTCGATCGTGCTGTTCATCGCCGCGTCGATCTACTTCGTGGTCAGCACCCGCCTGCGCCCGGGTCGCGAGGAGGCGGTCTACCAGGAGGGTCGCGGGCCCAGTGAGACCGGCGTCCGCGCCTGAACAACGAGACGGTCCCAGGGGTGACCGGGTGGTAATCTGATCCCTCCGCGCGGGCCAATGTCGTCCCCTGCAAATTTGCCATCAGCATTGCCGATCTGTCGGCGCGCGCCCCGGGTTCGCGGCGGGGGCGACCGGCACAGACGACGACGGGAGAACCAGTGCCGTATCCGCACGCGTTCCCGCCGCCCCAAGGGCTCTACGACCCCAGCCACGAGCATGACGCGTGTGGTGTGGCCTTCGTGGCGACCCTGACCGGCGTGGCCAGTCACGACATCGTGGCCAAGGCACTCACTGCCCTGCGCAACCTCGAGCACCGCGGTGCTGCTGGAGCCGAGCCCAACTCGGGTGACGGTGCCGGCATCCTGATGCAGGTGCCCGACGCCTTCCTGCGCGCCGTCGCCCAGGACTGCGGCTTCGAACTGCCGCCGGCTCATTCGTACGCCGTGGGCACGGCGTTCCTGCCGGGTGACGACGAGGAGAATGCCAAGACCCGTGGCCGGATCGAGCAGATCGCCACGGAAGAGGGCCTGACCGTCCTCGGCTGGCGCGAGGTGCCGGTCAACCCCGACATCCTGGGTGCCACCGCACTCGGCGTGATGCCGTCGTTCAGCCAGGTGTTCCTCGCCGGCGCCAGCTCCCGCCTGACCGGCATGGCGCTGGAGCGCCTCGCATTCTGCCTGCGCAAGCGCGCCGAGCGGGAGACCGACGTCTACTTCCCGTCCCTGTCGTCGCGCACCCTTGCCTACAAGGGGATGCTCACGACGGACCAGCTCGACCACTTCTACCCCGACCTCGTCGACGAGCGCGTCGCGTCAGCGTTGGCCGTCGTGCACTCGCGGTTCTCGACGAACACGTTCCCCAGCTGGCCGCTTTCGCACCCGTTCCGGTTCATCGCCCACAACGGCGAGATCAACACCGTCATGGGCAACCGCAACTGGATGCGGGCCCGTGAGGCCCTGCTCGCCTCGGATCTGATCCCTGGCGACCTCGACCGCCTCTACCCGATCTGCACGCCCGGCGCGTCCGACTCCGCCTCGTTCGACGAGGTCCTCGAGCTGCTGCACATGGGTGGCCGCTCGCTGCCCCACGCGGTGCTGATGATGATTCCCGAGGCGTGGGAGAACCACACCGAGATGGGCGCGGAGCGCCGCGACTTCTACTCGTTCCACTCCGCGCTCATGGAGCCGTGGGACGGCCCCGCGTGCGTGGTCTTCACCGACGGCGACCAGATCGGGGCAGTCCTGGACCGCAACGGCCTGCGCCCCTCGCGCTACTGGGTGACCGACGACGGCCTCGTCGTCCTCGCCTCGGAGGTCGGTGTCCTCGACCTCGACCCCGCCTCGATCGTGCGCAAGGGCCGGCTGCAGCCGGGCCGGATGTTCCTGGTCGACACCAGCGAGCACCGGATCATCGAGGACGAGGAGATCAAGACCGAGCTGGCACGCGAGAACCCGTACGGCGAGTGGCTCCACGCCGGCCTGATCCACCTCAACGACATTCCCGAGCGCGAGCACATCGTGCACACCCATGCCTCGGTCACCCGCCGCCAGCAGATCTTCGGCTACACCGAGGAGGAGCTGCGCATCCTGCTCACGCCGATGGCCAACACCGGTGGAGAGCCGCTCGGGTCGATGGGCACCGACACACCGATCGCGGCGCTGAGCGACAAGCCCCGGCTGCTGTTCGACTACTTCAACCAGCTCTTCGCACAGGTCACGAACCCACCTCTCGACGCGATCCGCGAGGAGCTCGTTACCTCGCTCAACGGCACCATCGGACCCGAGGCCAACCTGCTGGAACCCCAGCCCGCATCCTGCCGCCAGGTCGTGCTGCCTTTCCCGGTGATCACCAACGACGACCTCGCGAAGATCCGGCACATCAACCGCGACGGCGACATGCCGGGCTTCAGCACCCACGTGGCCCGCGGGCTCTACGAGGTCGAGGGTGGCGGCGAGTCGCTGGCCGCCCGAATCGAGGAGATCTGCCAGGAGGTCAGCCGCGCGATCGCCGACGGTGCCCGCATCATCGTGCTGTCCGACCGGCACTCGACGGCGGAGCTCGCGCCGATCCCGTCGCTGCTGCTGACCGGAGCCGTTCACCATCACCTGGTTCGTGAGAAGACGCGCACCCAGGTGGGTCTTCTGGTGGAGGCCGGCGACGTGCGCGAGGTGCACCACGTCGCGCTCCTGGTGGGTTACGGCGCGGCCGCGGTCGTCCCCTACCTCGCCATGGAGTCCGTCGAGGACCTCGCCCGCGAGGGCTACTTCGTGAAGGCCGCACCGGAGGTGGCCGTCGCCCACCTGGTCAAGGCGCTCGGCAAGGGCGTCCTGAAGGTCATGTCCAAGATGGGCGTGTCCACGGTTGCCTCCTACACCGGAGCCCAGATCTTCGAGGCGATCGGTCTGTCGCAGGCCATCGTCGACAAGTACTTCACCGGCACCACATCCAAGCTCGGCGGCGTCGAGCTCGACACGATCGCCGAGGAGGTCGCCCGGCGGCACGCCACGGCGTACCCCCGTGGCGGGATTGCGCCCGCGCACCGAGAGCTCGAGATCGGTGGCGAGTACCAATGGCGCCGCGAGGGTGAACCTCACCTGTTCGACCCCGAGACCGTGTTCCGGCTCCAGCACGCGACCCGGTCCGGCCGCTACGACATCTTCAAGCAGTACACCTCGCGCGTCGACGACCAGTCGGTGCGGTTGATGACGCTGCGCGGGCTGCTCCGGTTCAAGGGTGCCCACGTGACGGGCCGTGACTCGATCCCGATCGACGAGGTCGAGCCGGTCTCCGAGATCGTGAAGCGCTTCTCGACCGGGGCGATGTCCTACGGCTCGATCAGCAAGGAGGCGCACGAGACCCTCGCGATCGCCATGAACCGGCTGGGCGCCAAGTCCAACACCGGTGAGGGCGGCGAGGACGCCGACCGTCTCTACGACCCCGAGCGCCGCAGCTCGATCAAGCAGGTCGCGTCGGGCCGCTTCGGCGTCACCGCCGAGTACCTCACCAACGCCGACGACATCCAGATCAAGATGGCGCAGGGCGCCAAGCCCGGCGAGGGCGGACAGCTGCCCGGCAACAAGGTCTACCCGTGGGTCGCCAAGACCCGCTACTCCACCCCGGGCGTCGGCCTGATCAGCCCGCCGCCGCACCACGACATCTACTCGATCGAGGACCTCGCCCAGCTGATCCACGATCTGAAGAACGCGAACCCCCGGGCCCGGGTGCACGTGAAGCTGGTCTCCGAGGTCGGCGTGGGCACGGTCGCGACGGGCGTGTCCAAGGCGCACGCGGACGTCGTCCTGATCTCCGGCAACGACGGTGGCACGGGCGCGTCCCCGCTGACGTCCCTCAAGCACGCCGGTGGCCCCTGGGAGCTCGGCCTGGCCGAGACGCAGCAGACCCTGCTTCTCAACGGCCTGCGCGACCGCATCGTCGTCCAGACGGACGGCCAGCTCAAGACCGGACGCGACGTCGTCATCGCCGCGCTGCTGGGAGCCGAGGAGTTCGGCTTCGCCACCGCGCCATTGGTCGTGTCGGGCTGCATCATGATGCGGGTCTGTCACCTCGACACCTGCCCGGTCGGTGTGGCCACCCAGAACCCGGTCCTGCGCGAGCGCTACTCCGGCAAGGCCGAGTACGTCGTCAACTTCTTCCAGTACATCGCCGAGGAGGTCCGCGAGCTCCTTGCCGAGCTGGGCTTCAGGACCATGGACGAGATGATCGGCCGGGTCGACGCGCTGGACGTGGCCGATGCGGTCAACCACTGGAAGGCGGCGGGGCTCGACCTGACGCCGATCCTGCACATGCCCGAGCTTCCCGAGGGAGCGGCGCTGCGCAACACCACCGGTCAGGACCATGGTCTCGACAAGGCGCTCGACGTCACCGAGCTCGTGCCGCTGGCGCAGCCCGCCCTGGAGCGCGGTGAGCCGGTCCGAGCGCAGGTGTCCATCCGCAACGTCAACCGCACCGTCGGCACGATCCTCGGCCACGAGGTCACCAAGAAGTACGGCGGCGAGGGTCTGCCCGAGGGCACGATCGACCTCACGTTCATCGGGTCTGCTGGCCAGTCGTTCGGCGCGTTCGTGCCCCGCGGCATGACCCTGCGCCTGGAGGGCGACGCGAACGACTACGTCGGCAAGGGCCTGTCCGGCGGCCGCATCGTCGTACGCCCCGACCGGTCGGCGACGTTCGAGGCCAACGAGCAGATCATCGCCGGCAACGTGATCGCCTATGGCGCGACCAGGGGCGAGATCTTCATCCGCGGCGGCGTCGGCGAGCGGTTCTGCGTGCGCAACTCCGGCGCCTGGGCCGTGGTCGAGGGCGTGGGAGACCATGCGTGCGAGTACATGACCGGCGGCCGGGTGGCTGTCCTGGGCAAGACCGGCCGCAACTTCGCAGCGGGCATGTCCGGCGGCGTGGCTTGGGTGCTCGACCTCAAGGAGGGTCGGGTCAACAAGGAGCTCGTCGAGCTCGGACCCGTCGGCGGCGCGGCCGCGGACGAGCTGGAGAAGATGGTCCGTGGGCACTTCGAGGAGACCGGTTCCACGGTCGCCGAGGCGCTGCTGGCCGACTGGGCGACCGCGCTGACCCGGTTCACCGAGGTCATGCCGTCCGACTACCGCAGGTCCCTCGAGGCCAAGGCCAAGGCGGAGGCCGACGGTCTGGACGAGACGGAGACCGCAAACGCGATGATGGAGGCGTTGCATGGCTGACCCGAAGGGCTTCCTGAAGCACGGCCGTGAGGTTGCCGAGCGGCGCCCGGTCGAGGAACGCATCCACGACTGGAACGAGGTCTACCCCGGCGGCATGGGCCGCGCCCTGCTGCCGATCATCACCGAGCAGGCCGGCCGGTGCATGGACTGCGGCATCCCGTTCTGCCACCAGGGCTGCCCCCTGGGCAACATCATCCCGGAGTGGAACGACCTGGTCTGGCGCGACGACTGGGACGGCGCGATGGATCGGCTGCACGCGACCAACAACTTCCCGGAGTTCACCGGTCGCCTGTGCCCGGCCCCCTGCGAGACCGCCTGCGTCCTGGGCATCAACCAGGACCCGGTGACGATCAAGAACGTCGAGGTCACGATCATCGACAAGGCGTGGGAGTCCGGCTACGTCCGGCCCCAGCCGCCGGAGTGGCTCTCTGGCCGCACCGTCGCCGTGATCGGCTCGGGCCCGGCCGGACTCGCCGCGGCCCAGCAGCTGACCCGAGCCGGGCACACCGTCGCGGTCTACGAACGCGCCGACAAGCTCGGCGGGCTGCTGCGCTACGGCATCCCCGAGTTCAAGATGGAGAAGAAGCACCTCGACCGCCGCATCGAGCAGATGCGCCGGGAGGGCACCGTCTTCCGTGCGGGTGTCGACGTCGGCGACGAGCTGACCGCGGACAAGTTGCGGGACCGCTACGACGCGGTCGTGCTCGCGATGGGCTCGACCGTCGCGCGGGACCTGCCGGTGCCGGGGCGCGAGCTCGGTGGCATCCACCAGGCGATGGAGTTCCTCCCTCAGGCCAACCGGGTCGCCCTCGGCGAGGCCGTCGAGGACCAGATCGTTGCGACCGGCAAGAACGTCATCATCATCGGCGGTGGCGACACCGGCGCGGACTGCCTCGGCACGTCGACCCGTCAGGGCGCTGCGAGCATCACCCAGCTCGAGATCCTGCCGGAGCCCCCGACGGACCGGCCGGCCGGCCAGCCGTGGCCCACCTACCCGATGACGTTTCGGGTCTCCTCGGCGCACGAGGAGGCCGGGGAGCGCGTCTATGCGGTGTCGACCAAGGAGTTCCGCGCCGACGAGGCCGGCAACGTCCGCTCGCTGCTGCTCGTCGACGTGGAGTTCGAGGACGGCAGGCTGAGCGAGATCGAGGGCACCGAGCGCGAGATTCCGGCCGAGCTGGTGCTTCTTGCCATGGGTTTCGTCGGTCCCGAGCGGGCCGGCCTGGTCGAGCAGCTCGGCGTGGACCTCGACGAGCGCGGCAACGTCGCGCGCGACTCGGCGTACATGACGTCGGTCTCGGGGGTGTTCGCCGCCGGTGACGCCGGTCGGGGGCAGTCCCTGATCGTCTGGGCGATCGCGGAGGGCCGCGCGGCTGCGTCCGCCGTCGACCAGTACCTCACCGGGTCCACCACGCTCCCGTCACCGATCCCGCCGACGGAGCGCCCGCTGGTCGTCTGAACCGCGCGTTGTTGGAACGATCAAAACAGCGCTAGGCTCGCACCGTGCGAAGAGCCAAGATCGTCTGCACCCTGGGCCCTGCGACCGCGTCCTCGAGGCGGATCCGGGAGCTCGTGTACGCCGGGATGGATGTGGCCCGGCTGAACATGAGCCACGGCACCCACGCGGACCATGCCGAGGCCTATCGCCTGGTGCGTGAGGCCTCCGACGCCAGCGGCCACGGGGTCGGCATCCTCGCGGACCTCCAGGGCCCCAAGATCCGGCTCGAGACCTTCGCGGACGGGCCCGTCCAGCTTCGCCGGGGCCAGGCCTGGACGATCACCACCCGCGACGTGCCCGGCGACATCGTCGAGGCCGGCACGACCTACAAGGGACTGCCCGGTGACGTGTCGGTGGGGGACCCGATCCTGATCGACGACGGCAAGGTGCGGTTGCGGGTGACCGCCGTGGACGGGCCGGACGTGCACACCGAGGTGCTCGTCGGGGGCAAGGTGAGCAACAACAAGGGCATCAACCTGCCCGGTGTCGCGGTGTCGGTGCCGGCGCTCTCGGAGAAGGACATCGAGGACCTCCGCTTCGCGCTCCACCTCACGGTCGACTTCATCGCGCTCAGCTTCGTGCGCGACGCCAAGGACGCCGAGGACGTGCGCGCGATCATGCGCGAAGAGGGAGTGATGCTCCCGATCATCGCCAAGATCGAGAAGCCGCAGGCGATCGAGAACCTCGACGAGGTCATTGCAGCGTTCGACGGGTTCATGGTGGCCCGTGGCGACCTCGCGGTGGAGTGCCCGCTCGAGGACGTGCCGTTCCTGCAGAAGCAGGTGGTCCGCAAGGCCCGTCTGAACGCCAAGCCGGTCATCGTCGCCACCCAGATGCTGGAGTCGATGATCTCCAGCCCTGCTCCGACGCGAGCCGAGGCGTCGGACGTCGCCAACGCGGTGCTCGACGGCGCTGACGCGGTGATGCTGTCCGGCGAGACCAGCGTGGGGGAGTATCCCGTCCATACCGTCGAGACGATGGCACGCATCATCACCTCGACCGAGACGCACGCGATCGAGTCGTCCGGCGCCGGTGTGTTCGCCACGATCGAGTGGGATCCGCACACCAGGTCCGGCGTGATCGCCAAGGCTGCCGAGGAGGTGGCCGAGCGGGTGGGCGCGAAGTACGTCGTGGCCTTCACCCAGAGCGGGGACTCCGCCCGCCGGATGTCCCGCTTGCGCGGACCCGTCCCCCTGCTCGCGTTCACCCCCGAGGCCTCGGTGCGCTCCCAGCTGGCCCTTTCCTGGGGCGTCGAGACGTTCAAGACCAACATGGTCGAGCACACCGATGAGATGGTGCGCCAGGTAGACGAGCAGCTGCTCGAGATCGGGCGCGTCGCCGAGGGCGAGCTCGTCGTGATCATCGCCGGCGCCCCACCCGGCATCCCCGGCTCCACGAACGCGCTCCGCATCCACCGGATGGGCGACGCGATCAACGAGGTCGCGCCGGCCTACCGCCGCAGCTGAGCAGTGCCCCGGGTGGGATTCGAACCCACACTGGATGGTGTTTGAGACCACTCTCTCTGCCGTTGGAGTACCGGGGCGGAACGGTCGCCAACCGTACCGACCGACCGACCAGAGCCGCCACTTGGCTAATGTCTATCAAGCAACTACAGTTTCACTGTTACCCCGACGCAACACATCTCGGACGGCAGTGGAGGCAAGGCATGTTCAAGACCTGGCGGTGGACCCGGATCAGCAACGAGCGGGCGGTTGCCAACGCCCGCGCCGCCGCCGTCGACTGCAGCCGCAGACGACTCGAGCGCGCCGAGGTGGACCGCTATCTCACGCAGCGGGCCCTCGCCCGGGCGGCGGCGCCCGGGGCCGCGCAGCACCCCGCGTAGCGCTGGCCCCAACACGGGGGGCGGGGGAGACGGCCCGATAGCCTGTCGCCCGTGACCGAGCCAGCCGCCTTTCCCACGCGCAGCGTGGTGATCGCCGAGGACGAGGTCCTGATCCGGATGGATCTCGCCGAGATGCTCACCGAAGAGGGGTACGACGTCGTCGGGCAGGCCGGGGACGGAGCCGCCGCGATCGAGCTGGCCGAGAGGTTGCGCCCCGACCTCGTCATCGTCGACGTCAAGATGCCGGTGCTCGACGGCATCGCCGCCGCCGAGAGCATCGCCAGCAAGCGGATCGCGCCCGTGGTGATCCTGACCGCCTTCTCCCAGCGGGACCTGGTCGAGCGGGCCCGCGACGCCGGAGCGATGGCCTACCTCGTCAAGCCGTTCTCCAAGACCGACCTGGTCCCGGCGATCGAGATGGCCGTCAGCCGGTTCGCCGAGCTGTCCCAGCTGGAGTCCGAGGTCTCCGACCTCACCGAGCGGCTGGAGACGCGCAAGGCCGTCGACCGGGCCAAAGGCGTGCTCCAGGAGCAGCTCAGCCTGACCGAGCCCGAGGCGTTCCGGTGGATCCAGAAGACCGCCATGGACCTGCGTCTGTCGATGCGGCAGGTTGCCGACGGGGTCGTCGAGCACGGCCCCGGCATCGCCACTACCTGACAGCGCGGGCACAGCAACGGATCCGGGAGTTCCGGTCCCGTCACGTCTTGGTAAAGCCCATGTTTCCGCCCGCGGGAGGGGCGTTGATGTGGCGCCAACCGGCTTCGGTCCCCCTAGACTGCCGGGCAGCATCCACCCGGGTGCGGCTGCGAGGAGGACCGACTTGAAGTCTCGAATCCAGGGGAGTGGCCTCTCACTCCGGGGCCGCGGCGGCCCAGCCCGCGATCGGACTGCGGGCAGCCCGCCGACGCGAAGCTGGGTGATCGGCCTTGTGGGTCTGGTCGCGACCATGCTGCTGGCGCCGCTCGCGCTGCTCCTGTCCGCGTCCCCCGCCGGCGCGGTCGATGTTCGCTGCACCGCCGAGCCCGACAAGAGCGCCTGCATCGCCAGCACCCTGCGCACCGAGGCCGGCATCCTCGCCGGCGTCACTCTGACGCTCACCAACGAGGCGGGCGACACGCAGAGCACGACCACGAGCGACACCGGCTACTGGAGCTTCAAGGTCGAGCAGGAGGGCAAGTACACGATCACGATCGACGAGTCGACCCTGCCCAAGGGCCTGGTCACTGCCGGCGACGTCACGGTCGTGGCCAAGTTCGGGCAGACGGTCGGTGCGCTGATCGACACCCGCACCGGCAACTACGACGCATCGACGAGCAAGCTCGACGAGCTGATCCAGAGCAGCGCCAGCGGGATCCGGCTCGGGCTCCTGCTCGCGCTCGCGTCCATCGGGCTGTCTCTGATCTACGGCACCACCGGGTTGTCGAACTTCGCCCACGCCGAGCAGGTCACGCTCGGGGGCATGGTCGGCTACGGCCTGATCAACGTCTGGAGCATCAATCTCTACCTGGGCGGGCTACTGGTCGTGATCATCTGCGGCGCGACGGGCTGGCTCCAGGACCGGGTCATGTGGCAACCGCTCAGGCATCGAGGGCTCGGCCTCACCCAGCTGATGATCGTCACGATCGGGCTCTCCCTCGCCATGCAGTACTGCTTCCAGATCTTCGTCGGCGCCCGCACGGTACGGGTCCTCGTCGCCAACCCGTCGGTGCGCAAGATCGGGCCCGTCACGCTGACCAACCAGTCGTACGTCGCGATGGGGATCTCCATCGTCGTGCTGGCAGCCGTCGGCTACGCCCTGCTCCGCACCCGGATCGGCCGGGCGACGCGCGCCGTGTCCGACAACCCAGCGCTCGCCGCCGCCTCGGGCATCGACGTCGACAAGGTGATCCGCCTCGTCTGGACGGTCGCGGCCGCTCTGGCCGGTCTGTCCGGTCTGCTCTACGCCCTGGTCACCAACGGCATCAAGTGGGACTCGGGACTGCAGATCCTGCTGCTGCTGTTCGCCGCGGTCACGCTCGGTGGCCTCGGCACCGCGTTCGGCGCCCTGATCGGCTCGCTGGTCATCGGGCTGGTGGTGGAGATATCGCCGGTGCTCGGCGTGCCCGGTGACTTCAAGTACGCCACCGCGCTGCTCATGCTCATCCTGCTCCTGCTGGTGCGGCCCCAGGGCCTCCTCGGCAAGGCCCAGCGAGTCGGCTAAGGGAGAACATCATGGACACCATTCAGTCGATCCTCAACGCGATGGTCCGCGAGGCCGTCTCACCCCAGACGGCCGCGGTGGCGATCGCCGTCATCGGCCTCAACATCCACTTCGGCTTCACCGGCCTGCTCAACATCGGTCAGTCGGCCTTCATGCTGCTCGGGGCCTACGGGTTCGCGATCTCGATCACCCACGGGCTGCCGCTGGTGGTGGCCGTGCTGATCGGTCTCGCAGCGGCATTCGTGTTCGCCCTCGTGCTCGGCATGCCCACGCTGAAGCTGCGCGGTGACTACCTCGCGATCGTGACGATCTCCGCGGCCGAGATCATCAGGTACGTCGGCAGGTCGGTCGGCTACGACTGGCTGCTGAAGCTCACCCACGGTGCCCAGGGCATCCCGGGAAGCCAGTACCGCGGCCCGTTCACCGACCTGTCACCCTTCGGCGACGGCAACACCACGATCTTGTCCTTCAGCTACCACGACGTGGCCGGAGGTGCTGCCTGGGTGACGATTCTCGGTCTGCTGCTGGTTGCGGGGCTGATCGCGGCCATGGTGCTGGCGAGCCGCCGTCTGAGTGGTCGGATTCGGCCAGCCGCGATCATCGCGCTCAGCATCCTGACGCTCCTCCTCGTCTTGTTCCTGGCGCCCGTCACCGGCCAGAACACCGGTGTCCGCGGCTGGTGGTTCACGGTGGTGACCTGGGTGCTCGTGGGCATCAGCACGGTCGTCGTCCTGCTCCTCGTCAAGAGTCCCTGGGGCCGGTTGCTCAAGGGCATCCGCGAGGACGAGGACGCGATCCGCAGCCTGGGCAAGAACGTGTTCGCGATCAAGATGCAGGCGCTGATCATCGGCGGCCTGTTCGGCGCGCTGGGTGGGATCATGTTCGTCCTGCCCGCCACCGTGCAGCCCGACTCGATGGGGCGCTCGCTGACGTTCTTCTGCTACACCGCGCTGCTGCTCGGCGGCGCGGCCAGCATCTTCGGGCCGGTGCTGGGATCGCTGCTGTTCTTCGTGGGCCGCGCGTTCATCATCTCGGCCTCGAACGCCTACGTGCCCGACTCGGTGCTGAGCACCGACAAGACCGCCCAGTTCGCCTTCGTCGTGATCGGTGTGGCGCTGATGCTCCTGGTGATCTTCCGACCACAAGGAATACTCGGTGACAAGAGGGAGCTGCGGTTCAATGTCTGAGTCCACCGTCACCCCGGCCGGGATGGCCGACCCCGCCGCGCGCCGCGAGCTGACGTCCGGGTTCACCGCCGAGCCGGGGACAGCCAAGCCCGACCCGATCCTCGTGGTCGACACGATCGTGCGCCAGTTCGGCGGCATGACCGCGGTCGACGTCGGCCATCTCGAGGTCCAGCGCGGTCTCATCACCGCCCTGATCGGACCCAACGGCGCGGGAAAGACCACGTTCTTCAACCTGGTCACCGGCTTCGACCGGCCGACATCGGCCCGCTCCGGTGCGCACTGGTCCTTCGACGGGGTCAAGCTCGACAAGACTTCGGCGTCCAGCGTCGCGCGAGCAGGGATGGTGCGCACGTTCCAGCTCACCAAGGCGCTGAGCCGAATGACAGTGATGGACAACATGATGCTCGGCGCCCAGCACCAGGCCGGCGAGAACCTCATGAAGGCCCTCTTCAGCCCCGTGTGGCGGGCGCAGGAGAGGGAGATCGAGGTCAAGGCCAAGGACCTCCTCGATCGGTTCAGCCTTCTCGAGAAGAAGGACGACTACGCCGGCAGCCTGTCCGGCGGCCAGCGCAAGCTCCTCGAGATGGCCCGCGCGCTGATGAGCGACCCGAAGATGATCATGCTCGACGAGCCGATGGCCGGCGTGAACCCCGCCCTGACCCAGTCGCTCCTCGGTCACATCCAGAGCCTGCGCGACGACGGCATGACCGTGCTCTTCGTGGAGCACGACATGCACGTCGTGCGCCACATCTCGGACTGGGTCGTGGTGATGGCCGAAGGCCGCCTGGTCGCCGAAGGCACCGCGGACACCGTGATGTCGAACCCTGCGGTGATCGACGCCTATCTTGGTGCCCACCACGACACCGACCTCGGCGACGACGAGCTGCTCAGTGACGACAAGCTGCAGGAGATCGCCGAGGAAGTGGCCGCCGAGGAAGCCGAGCGCGAGGCCGAGGGAGAGAAATCGTGACCCAGACCGCAAGCACCGAGGTGGCCACCCAGCAGGCCGTCGTCGAGGCCAAGGACATCGTCGCCGGCTACCTGCCCGGGGTGAACATCCTCAACGGCTGCAGCCTCGTGGCCTATCCCGGCGAGATGATCGGCATCATCGGGCCCAACGGGGCCGGCAAGTCGACGCTGCTCAAGGCGATGTTCGGCCTCGTCAAGATCCACTCCGGCACCGTGATGCTCGGCGACCGAGACATCACCAACCTGCGCGCCAACACCCTGGTGGAGATGGGGGTGGGGTTCGTGCCGCAGAACAACAACGTGTTCCCCTCGCTCAGCATCGAGGAGAACCTGCGGATGGGGTTGTTCCTGCGGCCTAAGAAGGCCCAGGAGCGCCTCGCCGCGATGTGGGACCTGTTCCCGGTGCTCCACGACCGCCGCAACCAGAGCGCGGGAGCGCTCTCCGGCGGCGAGCGGCAGTCGCTGGCGATGGCACGGGCCCTGATGATGGAGCCCTCGGTGCTGCTGCTCGACGAGCCGTCGGCGGGACTGTCGCCGGTCCGCCAGGACGAGACGTTCCTGCGCACCCGACGGATCAACAAGACGGGCGTCTGTGTCGTGATGGTTGAGCAGAATGCCCGACGTTGTCTGCAGATCTGCGATCGCGGCTATGTGCTCGACCAGGGCCGCGACGCCTACAGCGGCACCGGACGCGAGCTCGCCAAGGACCCCAAGGTCATCGAGCTCTACCTCGGCACCCTGGCCGAGGACGTCGACGCCGAGCGCGACGGCGGCCACTGACCGGGGGCCATCCCTCACCAGCACCAGCAACAAGGCCCCGGACCAGTTTGGTCCGGGGCCTTGTTCGTGGAGCTTGGTGCTACTTGGAGCCCTCGACCGTGCCCGTGAGCTCGTTCTTGTTGTCGGCGTTGTACTTGAAGATGCCGACGAACGCCGAGGACGGGTCGTTCTCGTTGTCGATCGGACCGATACCGGACGGACCCTTGTAGTGGATCTCGCTGCCGCTGTCGATCAGCGCGACACAGTCGGCGAAGTTGGTGCACTCCGTGCCCTGGGTGGCACCCGAGACGGCCGCGAAGTTGTCCTTCACGGTCGTTGAGTCGTTCGCGCCGCCCTTGACCGCGGCAAGCGCGGCCAGGATGGTGGCGTCGTACGCCTCGGCGCCGTAGGCGAAGTCGTCCAGACCGCTACCCTCGGCCGACTGGTGCCAGCCAACCAGGCGGTCCTTGAAGGCCTGGTCGGGGTCGGCCCCCGGGATGGTGCCCTGGGCGCCTTCCATGGTGCCCTTCGCGAAGACCTTGCTGAAGTCGGCCGTGTTGCCGTCGGAGAGGTAGATCTTCGACATGTCCCAGCCCTGAGCCTTGAGCTCGGGGATGATCGACTTGGTCTCGTCGAACGCCAGGATGACGATGACGTCGGGGTGCGTGGCGAGCACGCCGCTGACCTCGGACGAGAACGTGGTCTGACCGGGGGTGAACTCCTGGCCCCCGCCCTTGCAGCCGTAGGTGCAGGTGCCACCGGCAGCCGTGATGGTGTCCTCGACCGCGTTGCGGAGACCGGTGCCGTAGGTGTCGTTGAACACCAGGAAGCCGACCTTTGCGAAGCCGTCGGTGGAGATCAGGGTGCCCAGCGCGTTGCCCTGGACGCCGTCCGGGGGTGCGGTGCGGAAGTAGTACGGCGAGTAGCCGCTGAGGTCGACCGCGGTGTTGGCGGGGGAGACTTCGGTGATCTTCGCGTCCGCGAAGGAGTCGACGACGTTCAGCGTGACGCTGGACGACGCGGCACCGATCACGACCGACGGCTTGCCGGCGATCAGGGTCTGGGCCGATGCCGTGGAGATCGACAGGTCGGCGGAGTCGCCGGAGTCGAGGACATCGGTGCAGGCGTCGACGCCGTTCACGCCGCCGGCGGCGTTGATGTCCGAGGCGGCCAGACCGACACCGGAGATCTCCGGCGGGCCGAGGTAGGCGAGGCTGCCGGTGAGCGGCAGGATGCCGCCGACCTTGAAGTTGTCGGCGCTGGTCGCACCGTTCGCGCACTTGGCGTTGGTGAATGTCTCGTCGACCGGGGCCGAGGAGGACTCAGATGCCGAGGTGGTCGGCGTGCTGGTGTCGCTGGCGGACGTACCGGGATCGTCGTTGCCGCCACATGCAGCCAACGAAAGGGTGAGGACGGCGGTGCTCGCCGCCAGTTTCACCCAGGTGGAAGTTCTTGATCGATTCACTTGGTGAACCTTTCTGTCGCGAGTGGTGCACTTCACCGCAGCGCCGTACCTCGGGAGGTTGGGCAGGGCCTCGCCCACCGTAGGACCGGTCGCGCGGAGTCGTACTGAACGGCACCCTCTCGTTAGCGAACCGTTACGTCAACGAAGAGTGCTGGCTAACTGGACCAGAAGCGGCGCCACCAGGAGTGCGGGAAGCAGATCCGCAACAGGGATTTCACGCACGCGCAACAGGCGGAACGCCACGCCGACGAGCAGCAGCCCGCCCGTGGCGGTGATCGCGGCGAGATGGGCGTCGGGCAGGACGTCACCGATGGCGACCCCAACGAGCGTGAGGCCGCCCTGGATCACGACGATGGTCACGGCGCTGGCAGCGACGCCCCAACCGAACGATGCCGCGAACGCGATGGCCGCGAAGCCGTCGAGGGTCGCCTTGAGGAAGAGCTGGTCCGCGCCGTTGCCGAGCCCGTCGTTGAGCGAGCCCAGGATCGTGAGCGGGCCGGTGCAGAACAGCAGTGACGACGCCACGAAACCCTCGATGAAGCGGTGCCGCTCCGCGGTCCCGGTGTCTCCCGAGAGCCGACGTTGCAACCAGCCACCGAAGGACTCGATCCGCTCCTCGAGCCGCAGGAGCGAGCCGGCGATCCCGCCGATCAGCAACGAGCCCAGCACGATCAGCATGGGTGCGCTGTCGCCGACCGCGTCCGACAGCTCCGGGTCGAGCACGGCCACCGCCGAGGTTCCGGCGATCAGCAGGGTCGTGAGCCCGAGTGCGTCCGTCACGACGTCCCGGGTGCGCACGGGTAGTCGGTTGCCGAGAAGCACGCCGATCAGTGCGCCGATCAGGACGGTCGAGACGTTGACCAGCGTGCCAATTCCGGGGATCACGAGACTCCTCAGGTCTGGCTCCGAGGGAGCGCCGGACCTCTGGTCTGACAACGGGGCAAGCGCAGCGTAGTCTCGCCTCGGGAGTCGCGCTCACGGGGACCAAGCGGCGCACTCGACGGACAGGCTGGACCTCTGCGCGGGCCCAGGAAGGCTGGTTGACGATGAGCCGTTCGCTGGTGACGTTGAGATGTGCTGGGCCCGGGGACGCCAACCCGCTGGCCGAGCTGTGGGCGACCGCGCTGCGCAAGGCCGATCACCGCGACCTGCTCGCCGACCTGGACCTGATCATCAAGACTGCCGCGGAGTCGCCCGAGCAGAAGCTCGTGGTGGCCGAGTACGACAGCAACTTCGCGGGCGCGGTGTTCTTGCGGGTCACCACGCTCAGCCCCATCAACCTCGACGCGTGCGTCCAGGCGATCTCGCCCCACGTCTTCCCTCAGTACCGCCGGCACGGCGTCGGCCGCACCCTCATGGAGTGCGCCGTCGCGTTCGCCGAGGAGCTCGGGATCGCCCACGTGTCGACCGCCGCCGCATCCAGCTCGCGAGACGGCAACCGCTTCATGGCGCGCCTCGCCCTCGGGCCGCAAGCGGTGTTCCGGGTCGCGACCACGCACGCCGTACGCGCGAAGCTCACCGCCCAGCGGCCCGCCTTCGACCGCTACAGCGGCGGACGTCATCTCACGCAGGTGCTGGCGGCCCGCCGCTCCCAGCGGCGATCCCGGACGCCGACGGCTCCCTGACCCGACCTAGAGCCCGACTCGCTCCTTCGCCACCAGCGCGCAGGTGATCCGCGAGGTGCAGATCCGCCTGCCCTGCTCGTCGGAGATGACGACCTCGTAGGCCGCCATGGTGCGGCCGAGATGGATCGCGGTCGCAGTGCCGGTCACGGTGCCGGACGTGGCCGCACGGTGGTGGGTGGCGTTGATGTCGACCCCCACCGGGACCCGGTCGGGCCGGGCGTGCAGGCCGGCCCCCAGTGAACCGAGCGTCTCGGCGAGCACCACCGAGGCGCCACCGTGCAGCAGCCCGTAGGGCTGGGTGTTGCCCTCGACCGGCATCGTGGCGACGACGCGGTCGGGCGAGATCTCGACCAGCTCGATGCCCATCTTCTTGTTCAGGTCACCCATGCCGCGGGGCAGCGCGGCGAGGAACTCCTCGATGGACGGGACGGGCTGATCGGGTGGGGTGTCGGTGGTCATGGCAACCATTCTTCCCGACCGCCGGGCTGTCCCCGGCGCCGACTAGAGTCGCGACGTGCCCGACGTGAAGCCCGAGACATCCGACCGGCCGCGCCTACTGCTCCTCGACGGTCATTCGCTGGCCTACCGAGCGTTCTTCGCGCTCCCGGTGGAGAACTTCTCGACCACCACCGGTCAGCACACCAACGCCGTCTACGGCTTCACCTCGATGCTCATCAACGTGCTCCGCGACGAGCAGCCGACCCACCTCGCGGTCGCCTTCGACGTGTCTCGCAAGACGTTCCGCCTTGCCGAGTACTCCGAGTACAAGGCAAAGCGCAACAAGACGCCGATCGAGTTCAGCAGCCAGCTCCCGCTGATCGAGGAGGTCCTCGACGCACTGCGGATCCCGTTCCTGAAGAAGGACGGCTACGAAGCCGACGACATCATCGCCACGCTCGTCACCCAGGCGCTCGCCGCCGACATAGAGGTGCTGATCCTCACCGGCGACCGCGACTCCCTTCAGCTGGTCACCGAGACGTCGACCGTGCTCTACCCGATGCGCGGTGTCTCCGACATGGCGCGGATGACCCCCGACGCCGTCGAGACCAAGTACGGCGTGCCGCCCTACCGCTACCCGGAGATCGCCGCCCTCGTGGGCGAGGACTCCGACAACCTGCCGGGCATTCCCGGGGTCGGGCCGAAGACGGCGGCCAAGTGGATCAACCAGTACGACGGGCTGGACAACGTGATCACCCACGCCGACGAGATCCCGGGCAAGGCCGGCGAGAACCTCCGGGCGCACCTCGGCGACGTGATCCGCAACCGCCACCTCAACGCGCTGGTCCGCGACCTCGAGCTCGACCTCGCGCCCGAGGACATGGCGATTCGGCCGTGGGACCGGCAGGAGGTGCACACGCTCTTCGACGGGCTGGAGTTCCGCGTGCTCCGCGACCGACTCTTCGAGACGCTCCAGTCCGAGGAGGTCATCGACGACTCGGGCTTCGAGATGACCGGAGCCAGGCTCGGCAGCGGCGAGGTCGCCGGCTGGCTCGGCAGCCACGCGTCCGCGTCCGCGGACACCCGCACCGGCGTGGTGGTGCAGGGCGGGTGGCGGGCTGGTTCCGGCGAGGTGAGGTCCGTCGCGCTGGCCGCCCAGGACGGCACCGCCGCCTGGTTCGACGCCGCCGAAGTGACTCCCGAGGACGACGCCGCGCTGATGACCTGGTTCGCCGACTCGACGGCGGCCAAGGTCATGCACGACGCCAAGGGCCCGATGCTGGCCCTGGCCGCCCGGGGCTGGCCGCTCGCCGGACTGGTCAGCGACACCGCGCTCGCGGCCTATCTGGTGCGCCCCGACCAGCGCTCCTACGACCTGGCGGATCTCACCCTGCGCTACCTCAAGCGCGAGCTGAAGCAGGAGGCGGCCGCTGACCAGGATTCCGGGCAGGGCCAGCTCAGCTTCGACAGCCTCGAGGGTGTCGACGACGGCGCCGCCGAGACCGCGATGCTGCATGCGCGGGCGGTGCTGGACCTCGCCGAGGCGCTCGACGAGTCGATCGAGGAGCACGGGGGTGCTCGGCTGCTCGCGGAGATCGAGCTGCCCCTGGTCGACCTGCTGGCGACCATGGAACGCACCGGCATCGCGGTCGACATCGACCACCTGGAGGTGCTCGAGAGCCACTTCGCGGCCGAGGTGAAGTCCGCGGCCGAGGAGGCCTTCGCCGTCATCGGCAAGGAGATCAACCTCGGGTCGCCCAAGCAGCTGCAGGTCGTGCTGTTCGACGAGCTCGACATGCCCAAGACCAAGCGGACCAAGACGGGCTACACCACGGACGCGGACGCGCTGCAGGCCCTCTACGTCAAGACCGAGCACCCGTTCCTGCTGCACCTGCTGCGCCACCGTGACGTCTCCCGGTTGCGGCAGACCATCGAGGGCCTGCTCAAGACGGTGGCGTCCGACGGCCGCATCCACACGACGTTCAACCAGCTGATCGCGGCGACGGGTCGCCTCTCGAGCACCGACCCCAACCTGCAGAACATCCCGGTCCGCACCGAGGAGGGTCGCCGCATCCGGGAGGGCTTCGTCGTGGGCCAGGGCTACGACTGCCTGCTCACCGCCGACTACAGCCAGATCGAGATGCGGATCATGGCGCACCTCTCCGAGGACGACCTGCTGATCGAGGCGTTCAGGTCGGGACGCGACTTCCACTCGATCACAGCCGCCCGCGTCTTCGACGTGCCCGCCGAGGACGTCTCTGCGGAGATGCGAGCAAAGATCAAGGCGATGAACTACGGCCTTGCCTACGGTCTGTCCGCCTTCGGGCTCAGCCAGCAGCTCGGGATCGAGCCGGCCGAGGCTCGGGGGCTGATGGACGAGTACTTCGAGACGTTCGGCGGGATCCGCGACTACCTCGGCGGCATCGTCGAGGAGGCCCGCAAGTCGGGCTACACCGAGACGATCATGGGTCGGCGCCGCTACCTGCCCGATCTCACCAGCGACAACCGCCAGCGTCGCGAGATGGCGGAGCGGATGGCCCTGAACGCCCCGATCCAGGGCTCCGCCGCCGACCTGATCAAGATTGCCATGCTGGATGTGGACCGGGCGATCACGGCCGCCGGGATGCGCTCACGCATGCTCCTGCAGGTCCACGACGAGCTCGTGTTCGAGGTGGCCGAGGGTGAGCAGGAGGCGCTCGACGTGCTGGTCCGCGAGCAGATGGGGGCCGCCGCCGCCCTCGCCGTACCCCTCGACGTGTCGGTCGGCACCGGCCGGAGCTGGCACGAAGCCGCCCACTAGACGAGCGACCGGGCCATCAGCCCTCGCGTTGCAGGAGCGCCGGGTCGATGGGATCGGGCACCGGTGTCGGCCGGGCCATGAGCGCCGAGACCAGCAGGGCCACGAACAGCACGCTGTCGAGGGTGACCACGAGGGTGACCAACGAGGTCACGTGCTTGGTCCAGAACGCTCCGACGACCAGCACCACCAGGGTCGTCCAGATCAGCACCGCAGCGCGTCCCTGGCGGCGGGCGAGCGCGGAGTAGACCAGCAGCTGGATCATCGACAGCAAGGTCCCGATGATGGCGAACTTCCACAGCTGGCCGGAGATGGCGCCGAAGTCCGAGCCGCCCACGAAGACCAGGGCGAGGTCCGGCAGGACCAGGATGCCGAGCAACCCGCACGCGCCCAGGGTGGCCGCGGTGCCCAGCGCCATCAGCAGGATCCGGCGCGAGGCTCCCCGGGACATGGACGGGAACACGATCACCACGACGAACTGAGGCAGGAACAGGATCGCCTTCGCCAGGATCAGCCCCCCGGCGTACAGCCCGGCCTGGTCGTGGGGCAGCGCCGCCCGCGCCAGCAGGATGTCGGCGTTGGAGAGCGCGAAGAAGGCCAGCAGGGCCTGGCTGCTGCGACCCACCTCGCGGAGCAGGTCGATGCCCGGGTGGCCCTCGCTCGGCGGCGGGTCGATGCGCGGCCGACGCAGCGCGATGTAGCCGACGATGACGGGAAGCCAGGCGCCGATCGCGACGCCCAGCATGGCGGCGAAGGCGTTCGGCCAGATGACCATCAGCAGCACGCCGAAGACCACGCGGCCCAGACCCTGGCAGAGGTAGATGAGGGCCAGCGGTTCCCAACGCTGCTCGCCCTGCAGCACTCCGGCCTGCGCGCCCATGATCGTCAGGGGTGCGGCGGCCAGCGCGATCAACACCGCCGTCAGCGGGCTGCTCAGGCGCAGGACCCCCCAGAACAACGGCGAGAGCACCAGGCAGAGGACCCCCAGGGCCACGGCGCTGCGCAGCCCCACGCCGAGGACCACCCGCTCGATCGAGACGACCTGGTCGGGGTGCGCCGAGATGCGCCGGGCCCCCGTGGCCTGCAGGCCCAGCGAGAGCACGTTGACGACAAGCAGCACGCCCATCAGGGCCGAGAACTCACCGAACTGTTCGGTCCCGACGGCGTGGGCGGCCACGACCGTGTAGCCGTAGGTGGCGATGTTCATCAGGCCCATGGCCACCGCGATGGCCGCGCCGCCGCGGAGGCGTCGTGACGTAGCGGTCGCGGTGTTGCTCACGGGGCGGAAGCCTACGTGCCGCGTCTCCGGCGGTCCGAGGTGGTTGGATCGGGCGCGTGCCGGGGAGGGGGAGGGGAGTGGCCTTGAGGGGAACCGGGACTTCCGCAGCGCCCGGCTGGCGGTGCTGGCTGCCACGCGTCTGGGCTCTCGCGCTGGCCCTGATCCTCCTCGGGCCGGCGCTCGGCGCCGGCTACGTCCTGAGCTTCGACATGGTCTGGGTCCCGGACCTGGCACTCAGGAGTGACTTCCTGGGGCTTGCCTCGGGACTGCCTCGGGCAGTTCCGTCCGACGCGGTGGTCGCCGTCCTCGACGAGCTCGTGCCCGGCATGGTGCTGCAGAAGGTCGTCCTGCTCGGCTGCCTGGTTGCCGGAGGGATCGGGGCCGCGCGGCTCGCGCCGGAGAGCTCCCTCGTCGGTCAGCTGGTGGCCGTGTCGGTCTACGAGTGGAACCCGTTCGTGGCCGAGCGCCTGCTGATCGGTCACTGGCCGGTCCTCGTCGGGTACGCCGTACTGCCCTGGGTGGTGGTCGGGGCCCGGCGGTGGCGTACCGAGGCATCGATGCCGACAGTCCTGTGGATGCTGGTCCCCCTGGGCAGCCTGAGTGCCAACTCCGGCGTGGCCACGGCCGCGGCGCTCCTGGCGTTCGCGCTGGCCCGGCACCGCACGCGGGCGAACGTCACGGTCATCGCGCTGGTGATCGCGGCGAACGCGCCGTGGCTGGTGTCCGGGTTGTTGCACGCGTCGGCCGCGACAACCGACCCCGCCGGAGCGGGGGCGTTCGCCCTGAACCGAGACGGCGCGCTGCCGGGCCCGGTGGCGGCGCTCGGGCTCGGCGGCATCTGGAACACCGAAGTGGTCCTGCCCTCGAGAGACGGTGTGCTGGCTTGGTTGTCGTTGGTGTTCGTGCTCGTCCTTGCGGGCCTCGGAGCCCGGGCCTGGCTCCGGCGGACCGGTCGCCGCGATGTTGCGGCGTTCGTCGCCTGCTGGGTGATCGGCTACGCGCTGGCCGTGGTGACGTGGGTGGCCCCTGACCTCACGACCTGGCTGGTGGGGCACGTGCCCGGTGCCGGGTTGTTCCGCGACGGCGCCCGGGCGCTGGCGCTGTGTGCGCCGCTGCTGGTGACCCTGGTTGCCCAGGGGGCGGCCGAGACCTGGGAGCGCCTGCCCCACGGGGTGGTGGCGCGTACGTCGCTGGGGGCCGCGCTCGTCGTGCTCCCGATCACGCTGATGCCCGACGCCGCCCTGGGGCTTTCCGGCCGGCTCCAGCCCGCGACGTTCCCCGGGGCCTACGATCAGGCTCGGGTAGTGGTCTCCGACCAGCAGCGTCGCGACGGTGAGAGTGCCGGCGACCTGCTGGTGCTACCGCTGTCGAGCTACCGGCAGCCGCAGTGGAACCACGACCACAAGGTCCTTGACCCGATGGGGCGGTTCCTCACGCCGGACTACGTCGCCAGCGACCGGCTCGTGGTCGCGGGCGAGGAGCTGGCGGGGGAGGACCCCCGAGTCATCGAGGTGAGCAACGCACTTGCGGCCGTGACTCCGGAGGCCCGGTCCCGGGGCCTGGCCGACCTCGGGATCGGGGTGGTCGTGGTGGAGCACGACACGCCCGGCGAGGCGCCCGGCCTGGCGGGCAAGGTGCTCCTCGACACCACACAGGTCAGCGTGACCCGGATCGACGACCCACGGGTCCGGACCGTGCCCGGCGGCTGGATCGGTGGCATGACGCTCGCCTGGTTGCTGTATGCCGCGGCCGTTCTTGTCGGTGCCAGCAGCCTTGCCCGCAGCCTGTTCTGCCGGCGCCGCCACGCCGGGGCGACGGCAAAGTCGGTCTAATTCAACGCGGCTCTTAATGCGCTGTTACGATCCCGACGGGACCTTGGGAGGGGTATTCAAATGGGATCGATCCTGAGCACTTTTGGTGCGTTGGCCATCGGCGGCATCGTCGCCTCGGCAACCATCGTCGGCATTGTCACGTCGCAGACGAGCCCGAGCGGAGACTCGCCGGCCAACGTCAATCAGCCCATCAGCCAGATGATTGAGTACGGCTCGACGAACTGAGCATTTCCCAGCTGGCGGGGAAGCACGTGGTGTTCCTCAGCTGGCGCGACGTCCGCAACCCCGAAGGCGGCGGCGCCGAGCGGTTTCTCGAGAAGATGGCCGCTGGGCTGGTCGGGCGCGCCTGCACGGTGACGATCTTCTGCGCTGCCCACTCGTCGGCGCCTTCGGAGGAGGTCGTTGACGGAGTGCGGTTCGTGCGCCGCGGCACCAAGCTCTCCGTCTACCTCCAGGCCATGCGGGCACTGCGACGTGGGGACCTGGGGGACCCGGACGTGGTGGTCGACGTGCAGAACGGGCTCCCGTTCTTCAGCCGGCTCGTCACCCGCAAGCCCGTCATCGTCCTGGTCCATCACGTGCACCGAGAGCAGTGGTCGGTCGTCTACGCGGGGCTCACCGCGAGGGTCGGCTGGTGGATCGAGCACCGGCTCGCACCCTGGCTCTACCGCAGGTGCCAGTACGTCGCGGTCTCGGGGGCCACGCGCAGCGAGCTGCGCGACCTCGGCGTCAGGGGGCCGCGCATCGCCGTGGTGCACAACGGCACCGAGCCCGTGGTTCCCGTCGAGGCGGGCAAGGCCGCCAACCCGACGATCGCCGTCGTGGGCCGCCTGGTGCCGCACAAGCAGGTCGAGCACGCGATCGACGCGGCCGTCGCCCTGCGCGAGCAGCTGCCTGACCTTCGGCTCGCGGTCGTCGGCAGCGGGTGGTGGGAGAGCGAGCTGCACGACTACGCCGACCGTGTCGGAGCTGGAGACACGGTCGTCTTCGAGGGTCAGGTCGACGAGTCTCGCAAGCACGAGCTCTACGAGCGTTCGTGGCTGCTGGTCCTGCCGTCCCTCAAGGAGGGCTGGGGCCTGGTCATCGGCGAGGCCGGGATGCACCGGACCCCGGCAATCGCCTACCGGTCTGCGGGCGGAACCCGGGAGTCCATCGAGGACGGACAGTCCGGCGTGCTGGTCGACGACGCGGAGCAGCTCACCGCAACGATCGGCCGGCTGCTCCAGGACGGCGCCGAACGCCGCCGGCTCGGCAGCGGGGCCCTGGAGCTGAGCCAGGCCTTCACGTGGCAGCACGCCGAGGAGTCGTTCGCGCAGGTGGTGCTCGCAGCTCTCAACGGGACGCTCGTGGACAGTCAGGACCCCGTCGCCCCTCGCGTTCTGCCGCGTGCCAGCTCCGCCGCTGGGTAGGGTCGCCCGCGTGCCGAGTCAGTCCACCGCTGTCGAACCTCGGGCCCGATGGCGAGCGACCCTCGGCCGATCGGTGCGCCTGCTGCGGGAGTTCCGCCACGAACAGCCCGACCCGGCCCGTTTCTACACCGCCATCGCCGAGGACTCCGTCGGCCAGCTGTCGACGTACGCCGATCTCGACGGCGGGGTGATGCTGGACGTCGGTGGGGGACCCGGCTACTTCCGCGACGCGTTCATGGCTGCCGGCGCGAGGTACTACGCGCTCGACTCCGATGTCGGAGAGCTCGCGGGACTCGGTGGGATCGCGTCCGGCACCGTCATCGGCAGCGGGATGCGGCTCCCGTTCCGCGACGACTCGCTGGACGTCTGCTACTCGTCGAACGTCCTGGAGCACGTGCCGGACCCCTGGCTGATGGCGGAGGAGATGGTCCGTGTCACCCGCCCGGGTGGCGTGGTCTTCATCAGCTACACCGTGTGGTTCGGCCCCTGGGGGGGCCACGAGACCGCGCCCTGGCACTACCTCGGCGGGCTCCGCGCGCGCCGCCGCTACACGCGCAAGCACGGTCACGAGCCCAAGAACAAGTACGGCGAGTCGCTGTTCCGGGTGACGGTGCGCGCGGGCCTGGCCTGGGCGGACCACCAGACCCTCGCCGACGTCGTCGACGTGGCCCCGCGCTACAACCCGGGCTGGGCGCGCTGGCTCGTCCACGTCCCCGTGGTCCGTGAGCTGGTCACCTGGAACCTCGTCATCGTCTTGCGCAAGCGGTGACCAGGTCTCCCAGCTTCGCGCTCCGACTGCTGGCGGGCTGCGTGCTCCTCGTCGGCCTTGCGGTGGTCCAGGATCCTGGCCTGCTGGTCTCGGACACGAAGCTCGACCTGGCTCTCGGGCCGGCCGACTTCCTGGGCCGCGCCCTGCACTTGTGGGACGGGCGAGCGGCGCTCGGCGAGCTGCAGAACCAGGCCTACGGCTACCTGTGGCCGATGGGGTCGTTCTTCCTCCTCGGCTGGGTGGCCCAGGTGCCCGGCTGGGTGGTGCAACGGCTCTGGCAGGGCCTGGTGATGTCGGTCGCGTTCGCTGGCACCGCGCGCCTCTCCCGCGCTCTCGGTGTTCGGTCCGACCTGGCGTGCCTCGTGGCCGGCTTCGCCTTCGCCCTCTCACCCCGCATGCTCTCGACGCTCGGCTCGATCTCCATCGAGGCCTGGCCGGGGGCGGTTGCACCGTGGGTCCTCCTCCCGTTGGTGCGCGGCGCGACGGCCGGCTCGCCACGACGCGCAGCGGCCCTCTCGGGACTGGCGGTGGCCATGGTCGGGGGCGTGAACGCGGCCGCGACGTTTGCGGTGCTGCCGATGGGGGCCATCTGGCTGCTGACCCGCACGTCCGGTCCGCGTCGGCGCTCCCTCATGCTCTGGTGGCCCGTCTTCACGGCTCTCGGCACGCTGTGGTGGCTGGTCCCGCTGTTCGTGATGGGTTCCTACAGCCCACCCTTCCTCGACTACATCGAGACCGGTGCCGTCACGACGTTCCCGACGACGTTGTTCGATGCCCTGCGCGGCACGTCGGACTGGGTCGCGTACGTCGACTCCGGTGCGCGCGCCGGACGCGACCTGATCTCGACGCCCTACCTCGTGCTGAACAGCGGTGTGGTGCTGCTGGCCGGCTTCGCCGGCCTGCTCGACCGGCGCAACCCCCACCGGCTCTTCCTGTCGCTCTCCCTGCTGGTGGGGGTCCTGATGGTGACGTTCGGGCACGTCGGGGCGGTGCAGGGCTGGTTCGGCGGCTCTTCCCGCGACCTGCTCGACGGCGCGCTGTCGCCGATGCGGAACGTGCACAAGTTCGACCCGATCATCCGGCTGCCGCTCGTGCTCGGCCTCGCGTTCGCCCTCGAGCGGGTCGTCGATCTGCGGCGGAGCCGGGCGGGGAGCACCCGGCTGGGCACGGTCAACAGGCTGGCCGTGCTCGCCATGATCGTGCTGCCGGTCGCGGGGGCGGCGCTGCCGGCGATCGAGGGCCGGATCGAGCCCGCCGGTGCCACGCTGGGGGTCCCCGGATACTGGCAGCAGACCGCCACATGGCTGGGGGACCAGCCGGAGGGGACGGCGCTGCTGGTGCCGGGTGCGGCGTTCGGTGACTACGTCTGGGGTACGCCGCGGGACGAGCCCATGCAGGCGTTCGCGCGCTCGCCCTGGGCCACCCGCAACGTCATCCCGCTGACGCCGCCGGGCAACATCCGGATGCTCGACGCGATCGAGTCACGACTCGCCCAGGGTGAGGGCTCCGCCGGGCTGACCGCCTACCTTCGCCGGGCCGGGGTCCGCTACCTCGTCGTCCGCAACGACCTGGCCCCCGGCGACGACGTGCCGGTCCCCTTCGTCGTGCACGAGGCGATCGCCGAGTCCCCGGGGCTCAGCCTTGCGGCCTCCTTCGGCCCGACCGTCGGCGGGAAGGCTCATCTGGACACCGAGGGCGGGCGGCTCCTCGTCAACGCCGGGTGGCAGGCGTCGTACGCCGCCGTCGAGGTGTTCGAGGTGGACCCGGACTCGGGTACGTCGAGCGCATCGCCCCCGGTGGTGGCCGGCGGGCCCGAGGACCTGCTCGACCTGCTCGACCTCGGCGTCATCGGCGACGGTCCGGCGGTGCTCGCCGCCGATGCAACGTCCGGTCTGGTCGGTGCCGGCGGCCCAGGCGGTCAGCTCGTCCTCACCGACGGGCTCCGGCAACGCGAGCGGTCGTTCCCGCGCATCCACGACGGGTACTCCGCCGCCACGACCCCCGGCGACGTCCGCCGTACGACCAACCCCGCCAGCGACTACCTGATCGACGATGCGGCCCGCTGGTCGACGACCGTCCGCCTCGATGGTGTCGCGGCCATCTCGGCGTCGTCATCCGCCTCGGATGCCGACTCGCTCGGCGGAGCCCGACGCGGCGAGCTGCCGTACGCCGCGCTGGACGGCTCGCCGGAGACGGCATGGGTCTCGGGGGCGGGCAAGAGCGGTCGGGCCTGGTGGCAGGTCGATCTCGACACGCCGACGGTCGTCGACCACGTCGTGCTGACGGCCGGGTCGGCAGCGGCCGAGGACCAGCTGGTCCGGGTGCGCACCGCCAACGGGGTCTCCGATCCGGTCGAGCTGGCTCCGGGGGACCGCCGCGTCGTGGCGCTGCCGGCCGGGGACCCGACGGACTGGCTCCGGGTCGAGGACGGCTCGCTGGACGCCGGTGGCCGGCTCGCGCTGGCTGAGGTGTCCGTCGAGGGGGTGTCCGCTCGGCGTGCACTCGTCCTGCCCACCCTCCCCGAGTCGTGGGGGACACCGGACCAGATCGTGCTGCGTGCAGACCGCGACGCCCGCACCGGCTGTGCCTCGGTGCTGCTGCGGGTGCGGTGCCAGCAGAGCTACGAGGTCCCGAGCGAGGAGCCGCTCGGGATGCGTCGGGTGGTGCCGATGTCGGCGCCTGCCTCCTACCTCCCCGAGATCCGCGTGGCCCCACGCGCCGGGCCGCTGCTCGACCAGCTCCTGCTGCGAGAGCAGCCGGTGTCCATCAGTGCCTCGTCCACCGGGGTGCCCGATCCGCGCGCCTCTGCCGTGGCCGCCATCGACGGTGACCCCGGGACCACGTGGCTCGCCGCAGCCGACGAGACCCAGCCCAGCCTCGACGTGCGCTGGCTCGGCAAGCGAACCGTCACGGGCCTCCAGCTGCGGGTCAACCGCAACACCGCGGCACGGGCTCCCACCGACGTGGTGCTCGAGTGGCCGGGAGGACGACGCGAGGTCACGCTCCAGGACGGGAGCGCGACGTTCGCGCCGATCCGCACCGACCAGCTGCGCATCGACGTCTTGGAGGCCGAACCCGTCTCGAGCCTCGACTTCGCCTCGCAGTCGTCGCCCGTGGCCGTCGGCGTGACGGAGCTGCGGCTCTCCGGGGTTCCCTACCTCCCGCTGGGGCTCTCGGCCGACGACGTCACCTATCCGTGTGGGACCGGGCCGGAGGTGACCGTGGACGGCCGCACCTACGAGACGTCGGTGACCGGGTCGCCACTGGACCTCGCCCGGGGCCTGCTGGCGGACGCGTCGCTCTGCGGCTCCGCGGCGACCAGCGGCCGCCCGGCGTCGCCCGGCTCCGCGGTTCCGGTGGCGTTGGCCGCAGGTGAGAACGAGATCGCGACCGACGCGGGGGACGCGTTCACGGTGGCCTCGGTGGTCCTCGTCCAACGCGACGACACGGTCGGAGCCCCGACGCCCGTCGTCGAGGACTCGGCGGGCCTGGAGCGGACCGGCCCGGAGACCAGGACGATCACCCCGGCCCCCGGAGACACCCTCGTGTCGATGAGGGAGAACGCCAACGCCGGCTGGAGCGCCACCCAGGACGGTCACGTCCTGGCGCCCGTCGTCGTCGACGGGTGGCAGCAGGGCTGGCTTCTTCGCAACGACCAGGACCCGGTGCACGCCGACTTCGGCCCGGACGGCGCCTATCGGCTCGGCCTCGGCGTCGGACTCGCTCTGGCGGTCCTGCTGGTCGGCCTGCTCGTGGTCATGTCTCGCCGGTGGGGAGGGCCAATCCCTGCCCCACTCACCACTCGAGGGTTGTCGGTCCGGACTCTGCTCCCGGTCGCTCTTGGGATGGCCGGACTGGTCGCCGGCTGGACCGGCGTGAGCATTGGGCTGGCCGCCGCCGTGGCAGCGTTCGTGCTCGCCCGTCGGGCTCCGGCCGAGGCGCCCTGGGTGCTGGGAGCCCTGTGCCTCGTGGCGTCGCTCGCGTACGTCGCAACCCCCTGGGGCAGTGCCTCCGGCTGGGCGGGCAACGCGAGCTGGCCTCACTACCTCGTGCTGGTGCCGCTCGTGGCCGCGGTGACGACGGCGGGCTCGGGGACCGAGCGCCGGCCCAGTCCCTTGAGACGCAGGGCGGGACGCTCGATCAGACGGTAGGCAAGCTCGGCCGCGACCAGGCCGACGGCCATCGTCAGCACCCAGAGCTGGAGCCCGTGGCCCTGGAACTCGGTCCACCCGGTCGCCCACATCACCAGGTGGAGTCCCGGAAGGTGCAGGCAGAAGAGTCCGTACGAGATCCAGCCCAGGTGCCTGGCTCCACCGTGTCCGAAGACCCGGGAGTAGGCGCCGTCAGCAACGGTGAAGACACCGGTCGCGACGATCAACGTGCCGATGGCGCCGTACAGCACGCTCTTCGTCAGCGACTCCGAGGCCGTCGGGCTCGCGAGCATGGTTGGTCCGGCGAGGGGAGTGGCGCTGACCAGGAGCAGTCCGGCGGCGAGGGCCCAGCAGCTGCCGGGCTGCCGGGCCAGGGTGACCACCAGGCCGGTCAGCCGCTGCCAGCGGCCCTGGGTGTGCAGCACCTGGACAAGTGCCAGCCCGATGCCCGCCGCAAACCACGACAGGTACGACGGCAGCCACTGAAGGGTGCTGCCACCCGTGCCGTGGGCCGCCCGCGCGGCACCGTCGAGGTGCCACCAGACCGATACCGCCGCCATGGCAACGAGGACCGCCATCACCCGCCACGGGCGAAGTCGCCGCCCACCGACCGCGACGAGCATCAGCAGCGGTAGCACGACGTAGAAGGTGACCTCCGCTGCGAGGCTCCACATCTGGGTCAGGCCGGCAGGCGGGAGCCCGTCGACGAACGTGTTGCCGAGCAGCAGGGTGGTCAGCCAGTCCGAGATTCCGAGGTCGGCGTTCGAGTCGATGAACGTCAGGGCCAGCACGACCGTGACGATGTAGACGGGGGCGATCCGCAGGAACCGCTTCCACAGGTAGCGGCCGAGCCCCGGCGCCGGTCGCCCACGGGCCGCTCGCACCAGGAACTCGCGGGAGAGCAGGAAGCCGGACAGCACGAAGAAGATCGCCACCCCCACGTCCAGACGGGCCAGGAGGGTGCCCCAGAGTCCGTGGCGCGTGTAGGCGCCGGCCCAGAACGCAACATGGGTCGTGAGCACGGCCACCGCACCGACGGCCCGCAGCGAGTCGAGCACCGGGAACGCCACCTCGACCCGTTCTCCGGGCGCGGCGCCGCTCACGGTCGTGTCCGTCACGGTCCTCGCGCTCACAAGGGGTCTCCTGGTTCGGGTGGTCCCACCTCGATGGTGTCCACGCACACCGTGGCACCGTCGCGCGGTGCCTCCAGTGTGACGCTCGAGGTCCCGAACGGGGCCCGGACGAAGATGTTGCCGAGACCGCGGCTCACGGACGCGTCCACCGTCAGGTCGCCGACTCGCACCGACATCGAGTCGGCTGCCGACGCCAGGTAGCCGATCCGCAGCCAGGTGTCCTCGAACCCCGCACCACCTTCCAGCGGCACCGTGGTCGAGCCGTTCGCCACCTGCCAGCCGCACCCGGGCACGGGCCCGGGGCCGCTCACCACGTTCGGCCGGATGACGGCATCGTGGGGGCTGCCGTCCTTGTCGAGGACCGCGAGCCGCGAGCTGACCTCGGGAAAGCGCACGTTGTCGGCGAACAGCGGCACGAACAGCCCCGAGCGGTCGTAGGGCGCCGTCAGACCCGACATCACCTCGGCGGGCAGGGGCTCGTCTGCCAGGTCCACGGTCCCGTGGCCGGCAAGTCCGCGGGAGGCAGTCGTCACGAAGTCGGCCCCGGGGTTGTCGTGGTGCCAGATCAGCACGTAGCGAACCGAGCTGATCGAACCCGAAACCACGAGCAGGACGATCAGCGCAACCGTCGGCACGAGGCCGGACGCACGGGTCGCCAACCAGCGCGGGCGCGTCCGGGTGCGGGGCTCGCTCGACTCCACAGCACCGGGAACCGACATGGTGGCGAGGCCGACGCACAGCACGAGGACGCAGACGGTGTCGGTCAGGTAGCGGTACTCCAGGCCGAGCGTCCCGCCCACGATCTGCGCTCGGGTGGTCAGGAGCAGCACGTACGCCGCCCCGGCGTACGCAAGGAGGAGCAGCCAGGCCCGTCCGGTCCGGCGGCGCAGCAGCACCAGCAGGATGGCCGCGACCACGACGAACACCCAGGAAGCTGCAACGGCCGCCGAGGGTGGGTCGGCAATGCCGACCGGCGGATTGAAGTCGTCCCACCGCCAGGGGCCGCCGAGCATGCCGACGACCAACGCCCGCCCGAGCATGGACCTGGCCAGCGCACCGGCCACGGGGGCCTCGCCGGTGGCCACGATCTGTGGGACCTGGGTGACGTAGTACACGAGAAACGCACCGCCGACCCCGAGCCCAGCGAGGGCTGCGGGCCAGTAGCGTCGCACCGCTGTCCAGGGCCGACGCAGGACCCCTCCGCTGCTGAAGTAGGCCACGGCAACGTAGGCCAGCACCACGAACACCAGCAGGGTCTTCACGTAGCACAGGAGGCCGACGCCGAGCACCAGCATCGTCAGCGCGATCCAGCGGAAGCGGCGTCCGCGCAGGTAGGCCGTCCACGTCGCGACCGCGGCGAAGAACACGGCCTGCAGCGGCAGCTGGTTCAGGGCCGCCGCCCACCACATCAGTGCCGGCATCGTCATCGCGCTCGACAGGTAGACACCCAACGGCAGCAGGATCTGCCAACGGCGGCCGAAGACCACCACCAGCATCCAGAGGCACGCGACGCTCGCCAGCGCCTGCAGGCCGAGGCTCATGGACGCTGCGAGATGCCAGTCGAGGTGGTCCGCGCGACCCACGACCCAGGCCAGGAGCCGGCCGACCGGCATGAACTGGCTGTCGTAGGGGCGGGTCAGGTAGTCGACACCCAGCGAGCTGTCGCGTGCCTGTCCGACGAGCCGGTAGTCGTCGGCGTAGAACCAGGAGGGGTACAACGCCCAGGCCCGGAAGGCCAGCTGGGCCACCACCATCAGGGCAGCGACGACGAGGACCAGTTCTGCCGGCTCCGCTCGGCGCGGCGTCGGGGATGGCACCGGCCGAGTGTTCCACAGCGGGTCTGCGCGGTTTCCCGCGCGCGCACGTCGCAGCGGGCTAGGGTGTGGCGAACATGTTTCCTGGGGAGGGAATGAAGTGCGAAAAATTTCCGGTCGGATCCTGCTTGCCCTTGGGGGCTTCCTGCTCGTCGCGGGGGTGCTGGCCACGGCCTGGGCACCGGGCGTTGTCAAGAAGACGCCCATCGACGTCGACACCACGACGTACCTCAGCGGGACGGTGCAGAAGCTCAACGCGGACACCGGCGAGCTCGAGAGCCACCCGATCAAGATCCTGAGCCAGACGAAGAACGACACCGACGCTTCCACGGACACCACCGGTGTGTGGGTGCAGACGGCCTGCGTGGTGTTGAACGACGACGGCAACGCGCCCAACTGCGTCGACGCGACGGACCCCCGTCTGGTCAGTGCCACAGTGGATGTCTTCGCCACCGACCGGGTGAGCGGCCTGGCCGTCAACGACGCCGGGCTGCTGCCCGCCGACGCCGTCCCGCACGACGGCCTGGTCAACAAGTTCCCCTTCGACTCGGCGAAGACGACCTATCCCTACTGGGACAGCACGATCGGTAAGGCCGTCGACGCGGTCTACCAGGGCACCGAGGACATCGCCGGTGTCCAGACCTACAAGTACGTCGTGACGATCAAGGACGCGCCGATCGAGATCCTCGACGGCGTCCAGGGCACCTACGACAACGTCGCGACGATCTACGTCGAGCCGAAGACCGGCGCCATCCAGCAGCAGACCCAGGACCAGCAGCGCTACCTCGAGGACGGCACCCAGGTCCTGGACCTGAAGGCGGAGTTCACCCCGGAGCAGGTCCAGACGTTCGCGGACGACGCCCACACCAACATGGGCCAGCTCACCCTGATGCTCGTCGTCATCCCGCTCGTCGGCTTCATCGGCGGCGGGTTGGCAGTCCTCGGCGGCGCGGCCCTGCTGCTCACCGGTCGTCGCCGTTCCGAGGACGAGACCACCGCTGACCGTCAGGCGTCGGTCTCGCTCGGCGGCTGACGCTCAGCGCAGGTTGGCACCAAAGATCGCCGTGCCCGGGGTGAACCTGCCCCGGACGCCCGACCAGCCACCCCAGATCCGGTCGTGGTGCTCGGGCCACTCCGGTTCCAGCAGGTCGGTCAGCACGAAGCCGGTCCCGGCCAGCAGCGAGACCCAGTCGCCCAGCGTGCGGTGGTGCTCCACGTATGACACCTCACCCGTGGTGTCGTCGACCTCGACGTACGGTGTGCGGTCCCAGTAGGACTGGCTGGCGACCAGTCCGGCCTCGCTCGGGTCGTCGGGAAACATCCAGCGGGTCGGATGGGTGATCGAGAACGCAAAGCGGCCCCCAGGGCGCAGCACCCGGGCGGTGTCGGCCACCGCCACGTCGATGTCGCTGACGAACTGCAGGGCTCCGAACGAGGAGAACACCACGTCGAAGGAGTCGTCGGCGAACGGCAGGTCCGTCGCGGTCCCGAGGACCGACGGCACCACGATCCCGCTCGCTTCGTCGATGCGGCGCGAGTGCTGGAGCTGGCGCCGGGAGAGGTCGAGCCCGTAGGCGCGACCGCCCTGGGTCCGCACCCAGCGCGAGCACTGACCCGCTCCGGAGCCGACCTCGAGCACGTCACGACCGGTCACGTCACCGAGGATCCCGGCCTCCGCCTCGGTGAAGCCCTCCGGTCCCCAGACGAAGCCGGCGTCGCCGAGGAACTCGCCGTGCGAGGCCTGGTACTCGTCGGCGTAACGGTCCCAGTCCGGTCCGTTGGCCTTGCGGGACTCCGCCTCGTCGACCCGGCGGCGTTCGACCCGGACCGGCTTGTGTGGGGTGTGGGTCCGCGAGTCGGGCGCGAGGTCGTTCACGCCACGACCGTAGACCGCGGGGGGTCGTGACAGCATCGTGTTCCATGGATGACACCGCGGACGCGATCGAGCTCGGCGAGCTCGGGTGGCTGACGCCGCTGACCGGTGGCTGGTCGGGGGAGACGTTCCTGGCGCAGGCCGCCGGCGAGCGCACGGTCGTCCGCATCTATGCGCGTCCGGGGCACCGTGGATCGCAGGCCCACGAGGTCGACGCCGCGCTGCTCCGGCTGGTGCGGGGTCTGGTGCCGGTGCCCGAGGTCCTGGAGGTACGTCGGGCCGACCCGGTCGCCGGGATGCCGGCGTTGCTCGTGACGTCGTTCCTGCCCGGCGTGCGCGGGGACGACCTGCTGCCGGGCCTCGACCCGACGGCCCGTGCCGTGCTGGGCACCCACCTGGGTGGGCTGCTGGCGGACCTCGGCGGCATGCCGATGCTGTCGGCCGGCCCGTTCGTGGACGGAACGCTGGGGATCGGCAGCTTCGAGGAGCCGACGGGTGAGCAGCTCGACGGGCTGCCGGCACTTCTCGCGGCACGAGAGCCCGCGCTCGCCCACCTGAGCACTCGGGAGCTCGATGGGCTCCGCGAGGTCGTGGTCGACGCCCAGGCGTTGCTCGACACGGTCGGCCGGCGCTGCCTCGTGCACAGTGACTTCAACCCCAAGAACCTCCTCGTCGATCCGCAGTCGCTCGAGGTCACCGGCTTGGTCGACTGGGAGTACGCACACGCCGGCCACCCGTTCACCGACCTGGGAAACCTGCTCCGGTTCGAGCGCGACGAGGCGTTCACCGCGGCCGTTCTCGAGACCTACGCCGCCCGCCGCACGGTGTCGACGGACGCGGCGCTGGCCCTGGCCAGGTCGGCGGACCTGTGGGCGTTGGTCGAGCTGGCCATCCGCCGGCACGAGAACCCGGTCGCCGAGCGGGCGGACCGGTTGCTCCGGGCGATCGCAGGGACCGGCGACATCTACTCACAGGAGGCCGACAGAGACCTCACATGAAGGGCGGGCACGCTCGGCGTAGTTGCCTGAGCCAGAGGAGCCCGAACATGAACGACTACGAACAAACAGGTCCCGAGAACGCACGCTGGTCACGAGCACGCCGATGGCTGTCGAACAGAAGAGCTGCCTGGATCGGGGTCGCTGTCGCC
>JAOPXM010000186.1 GCA_025965125.1 Nocardioides sp. | reverse complement strand
TCACCCAGGGCACGGTGCTGGTCGTGAAGAACGGTGTCGCCACCTCCACCCACGTCACGACCGGCGTCGTCGGCGCGACCCGCGTCGAGATCGTCGACGGCCTGAAGGCCGGGGACCTGGTGGTCCTCGCCGACCTGTCCGCAGCCGTTCCGAGCGGGAACCAGCCGACGTTCCCGGGTGGAGGCGGGCTCGGCTCGTTCAGCACCGGGACGGGCGGCCCACCCGTCCGCTTCCAGGGCGGTCCCGCCGGAAAGTGACACGTGGAGGGCCGTGCCAGTGTGGACAACGACGGCGGAGGCTCCGCCGCCCGAGAGGAGCAGCGGCATGACCACCGTTCACGGCACCATGGCCACCGACCGTCCGGAGCGCTACGCCAAGCAGCTGACCAGCCACTGGTCCGAGCGCGGACCCGTCACCGACGAGGATGGCGCGGTCGTCCAGCGCTGGGAGACCGGTCAGGTCCTGGTGCTGCGCCCGGTCGACGGCGCCCTCGACATCGAGATCTCCGTGGCCGACGGCGACGACGCCGCCCGGTTCGCCCAGATCGTCAAGGAGCACCTCGAACGCTTCGGCACGCGTGACGAGCTCGACGTCGTCTGGCACGTCTGAGCCTCGTCCCCTCACGGGTGGACTCGTGGGGACCTCTGCGTCGGCACGACTCACGCGGATGCGGGGACGTTTGCATCACAGGTTTCGGCCGAGGCGTCCATTCCGCTCAGCGGAAGCCAGGCGGGACCCTGTCCACGCTGCGCGTCGTACCGTCTTCCTCGTGACCGACATCCTGGACGAGCGTGTGCCCGGCTCGTCCTCAGACGACGAGTCCTCGACGCAGGCCCAGGTCAGCGAGGAGATCCGCCGGATCGCCGCGGCCCATCAGCGATCGGGAGCGACCGAGAACGAGGCCCGGCTCGACTACCCGCCGTACCGCTCGAGCATCCTGCGGCACCCCACGAAGGACCCCCACCGTGTCGACCCGGAGGGCATCGAGCTGTGGGCGCCGGTCTTCGGCGAGCGCGACATCGACCCGCTCGAGGCCGACCTGACCGTCCAGCACGGCGGCGAGCCGATCGGGGAACGGATGGTCGTGACCGGCCGGGTGCTCGACGGCGACGGTCGGCCCGTACGCCGCCAGCTGGTCGAGATCTGGCAGGCCAACGCGGGCGGACGCTACCTCCACGAGCGGGACCAGCATCCCGCGGCGCTCGACCCCAACTTCACCGGCGTGGGCCGCTGCCTCACCGACGACGAGGGCGCCTACGCGTTCACCACGATCAAGCCCGGGCCCTACCCGTGGAAGAACCACCGCAACGCGTGGCGCCCGGCGCACATCCACTTCTCGCTGTTCGGCACGGACTTCACCCAGCGGATGGTCACCCAGATGTACTTCCCGGGCGACCCACTCTTCGCGCTGGACCCCATCTACCAGTCGATCGTGGACCCCCGCGCCCGCGAGCGCCTGGTCGCGACGTACGACCACGACGTCACCCAGCCCGAGTGGTGCACCGGCTACCGCTGGGACATCGTGCTCACCGGGAGCCACCGCACGCTGATGCAAGCCGAGACCCCGTCGTGAGACTCGTGGCCACACCCGGTCAGACGGTCGGCCCGTTCTTCGGCCATGCCCTCCCCTACGACGGTGGGCACGAGCTGGTGTCGCCCGATAACCCGGCCGCCATCCGCCTGCACGGCCGCGTCCTCGACGGCGCCGGCGAGCCGGTTCCCGACGCACTGCTCGAGCTCTGGCAGGCCGATGCCGCGGGGATCGTGTCGCGCGAGCCGGGCTCACTGCGACGCGACGGCCGCACGTTCACCGGCTGGGGCCGCGCCGGCACCGACGACCGCGGCCGCTTTGCGTTCACGACGGTGCGCCCCGGACCGGCGGTTCCCGGTGCAGCGCCGTACTTCGCGCTGACGATCTTCGCCCGCGGCCTGCTCGACCGGCTGTTCACCCGTGCCTACCTGCCGGGTGAGGCCCTCGGGTCCGACCCGCTGCTCGCGTCGATCCCTGCCGAACGGCGCGCGACCCTGATTGCGAACCCGGACGAGGTCGGGCTCAGGTTCGACGTACGTCTCCAGGGCCGTGACGAGACCGTCTTCCTCGCCTATCCGCGAGACTGAGGACATGGCGGATCTCTTCTGGCCCGGTGACGACCGCGCCGGCGACCACTTCTCGTCGCAGGCCTTCCTGCGCGCCATGGTCTCCGTCGAGGCGGACTGGCTCACCGGACTCGTCGGTTCGGGCGTGGCCCCGGCCTCGGCCCGGATCGACCTTTCCGACCTGATCGGTCCCGACGACCTGGCGGTGGTCCAGGCGGCGGCGGAGCAGGGCGGAAACCCGGTGATCGCGCTGGTCGCGCTGCTGCGGGACCGTCTCCACGAGCCCAACCCCGACGCCGCACGGTGGCTGCACCGAGGTCTGACGAGTCAGGACGTCCTGGACACCGCGCTCGTGCTGCTGGCCCGAGACGCGGTCGACGCCCTCGGCGCCGACCTGCACCGGGCCTCGCGGCTCCTCATGGACCTAGCCGCCGAGCACCGCGGCACCCCGATGGTCGGCCGGACCCTGACCCAGCACGCCGTCCCCACCACGTTCGGTCTCCGGGTGGCCACGTGGCTGACCGGCGTCCTCGACGCGTACGACGACGTCATGCGGCTCGGCCTGCCGGTCCAGCTCGGGGGCGCGGCCGGCACCCGCGCCGCTCTCGTCGAGCTCGGGGTGGATCCGGACACCGTCACCGACGCGCCACCCTGGCACACGGCCCGGGCGACCGTGACCCGTCTGGGCGACGCGCTCGTCGGGTGCACCGACGCGTGCGGACGGATCGCCAACGACATCCTGACCATGTCGCGGCCCGAGATCGGCGAGCTGGCCGAGGAGGCCGGGGGCGGCTCGTCGACGATGCCGAACAAGGCCAACCCCACGCTCTCGGTGCTGGTCCGCCGCGCGGCGCTGACGACGCCGCAGCTCGCCGCCACCCTGCACCTCGCGGCCGCGTCCCAGGTCGACGACCGGGCCGACGGCGGCTGGCACGCCGAGTGGGCCACGCTGCGTGACCTGGTCCGCCGGACCCTGGTGGCGGTTTCCGAGACGGTCGACATCCTCTCCGGCCTGACCGTGCGTGCCGACCGGATGGCCGCAACGCTCGCGGCGGCCGGGGACGACCTGTTCGCCGAGCAGCGGACCATGGCCGACCTCGCGGGCCACCGCCCGGCCCCGACGTACTTCGGCGATGCGGGATCGCTGATCGCCCGGGCGCTGCACCGGGCCCGGACCACCTTCCAGGAGAGTCGATGATCCCGCACATCACGGCGGTGCGGATGAGCGGCAGCGCGCGGCGCGCCGAGCAGCCGCTGCTCGTCCTCGGTCCGTCCCTCGGCACGTCGGCCAGCGCGCTGTGGACCGCCTGCGCGGCCGGCCTCACCGACCACTTCGACGTACTGGCCTGGGACCTGCCGGGGCACGGGCACAACAGGGGAGTCCCCGACGAGCCCTTCACCATGGCGGAGCTGGCGGCCGGGGTGCTCGCCGTCGTCGACGACGTGCTCGAGCACCGCGACCAACCCCGCGGGGCCTTCGGCTACGCGGGAGTCTCTCTGGGTGGCGCGGTCGGCCTGCAGCTCCTGCTCGACGCTCCTTCGCGCGTCGCATCGGCCGTCCTGCTCTGCACCGGCGCGAAGATCAGCGAGGCCGCGGTGTGGCGGGATCGCATGGCGGAGGTCCGTGCCTCCGGAACGCCGGTGATGGTGCCTGGGTCGGCGGAGCGGTGGTTCGCGCCTGGCTTCCTCGAGCGTGAGCCCGCCGTCGGGTCGGCGCTGCTGCACGCGCTGGAGGAGACCGTCGACGCCGGCTACGTCCAGGTGTGCGGCGCGCTCGCAGACTTCGACGTGCGCGACCGGCTCGGCGAGATCGCTGTACCGGTCCTGGCCGTGGCCGGCGCCGAGGACGGCGTGACGACGACCGCCCACCTGAGCCAGATCGCGGCGGGCGTGCTGCGCGGCCGGCTGGTCGAGCTGGCGGGGGTCGGCCACCTGGCCCCGGCCGAGGCGCCGGAGACGGTGGCACGGCTGATCCGTGAGCACCTGCTCGGCCGCAGCGAGGATGCCGGCGACGACCGGACCGTTGGTGAGGTGCGCGACGCCGGGATGGCCGTCCGCCGCGAGGTGCTGGGGGACGCCTACGTCGACCGCGCGACCGCGAACGCGACGGACCTGACCGTGGACTTCCAGGACTTCATCACGCAGTACGCCTGGGGCGGCGTCTGGGCGCGCCCCGGACTCGACCGTCGCAGCCGGTCGCTGATCACGTTGACCGCGCTCGTCGCCCGGGGGCACCACGAGGAGCTCGCGCTGCACGTCCGTGCGGCCCGCACCAACGGTGTCACCGACGAGGAGATCAAGGAGCTGCTGCTGCAGACCGCGATCTACTGCGGCGTACCCGATGCCAACACCGCGTTCCGGATCGCCCAAGGGGTGCTGACGGACCTGGCGCCGGATGAAGGCCAAGACACGCCCTGACCCAGGGTTCGCGAAGATCAGGTCTTCCACGCCGATTCGTTGCAGAATGTCCGCGAAACGTGTCGCGCCATGGGGAGCAGGGGGTAGTGGTGACTCAGACGACTGCGCCCATTCCGGGCGCGGCCGCAGCGGAGCCGGACCAACCGGCGAAGCCGGCGCGCACGAACTACCGCACGGACATCGACGGCATCCGCGGCACCGCCGCGATCATGGTGATGGGCTTCCACGCCAAGGTGCCCGGATTCGAGGGCGCCTACATCGGCCTCGACCTGTTCTTCGTCGTCTCCGGGTTCGTCATCGCCGGCCTGCTGTTCAACGAGCTCAGCAAGAGCGGCCGGATCAGCTGGCCGGCGTTCTACGCCCGCCGTGTCCGACGACTGATCCCGGCCAAGGCCACGATGCTCGTGGGCATCCTGATCCTCAGCTACTTCACGATGCTCCCGACGGGTGGTCAGCAGGCGACGGCCAAGTCCGCCGCGGCCGCCTCGATGTTCGTGTCGAACTTCTACTTCTGGCGAGACAGCACCACCAGCTACTTCGGTCACGAGCCCGGCACCGGCGTGCTGCTGCACACCTGGTCCCTGTCGGTGGAGGAGCAGTTCTATCTCGCCGTGCCGCTGGTGATCCTGGTCGCGTTGCTGCTCTCCCGGCTCACGAAGATCGCCGTCCGCGGCACGCTGCTGTTCTTCACCGTCGCCCTGCTCGTCGCCTCGCTGGTGGCCGCGATCGTGCTGTCCACCAACAACCACGACTTCGCCTACTACCTGCCGATGACGCGGGCGTTCGAGTTCCTGCTCGGCGTGGCCCTGGCCCTGGTGGCCCCGAAGCTCAAGCTGAAGCGCTGGGTCGCGCAGGCTCTCGGTGTCGCCGGCGGGTTGCTGCTGCTCGCCGTACTGATCAAGCCGATGCCGGTCGACGTCTACCCCAGCTACTGGGCGATGCTGCCGTGCCTCGGCACCGCGGCGATGGTGTGGGCCGGCTGCGACGGCAAGACCGCGATCACGCACTTCCTGTCGTTCCGGCTGTTCGCCTGGCTCGGGCTGATCTCCTACGGCTGGTACCTCTGGCACTGGCCGTTGCTGGTCATGGGCGAGTCGGTCAACCTCGCGCCGCCGCCGCTGTGGGTCCGGATCATGCTCGTGATGGTGGCCCTGCTCATTGCGTGGCTGAGCTACACCTACATCGAGGGCATCTTCTACCAGCGCAACAAGAGCGCCACCACCAGGAAGGCTCCGCGCCCGCCGCGCGTCGTACTGCTGGCCGGCGCCTCGACGATGGCGCTGGTCGCCTCGCTGGCCGGCGGCGCCCTGCTCATCGCCAAGCACGAGGCGCAGAGCCCGAAGTGGCTGGAGGTGTCCAAGCAGCTGACGGACATCCCGCAGCTTCCCTACGAGTGCATCAAGGACACCCACGGCACGCTGCCGACGACGCCCAAGGCGTGCAACCTGAACACCTTCGTGGAGGGCCGGCCGACCGTCGTGCTCTGGGGTGACTCGCACGCCTGGATGCTGATCCCCGCCCTGGTGCAGGCCGGTCAGGGTGCCGACGTGAACCTGGTGAGCTACACGATGGGTGGCTGCGTGCCCCACCTCGAGGAGCTGCCGCCGATCACCGCGCGATCGACGTTCAGCACCTGCCAGCGCAGCAACGACCGCGCGCTGGCGTTCGTGACCCAGGAGAGCAAGGCGGGAAACCCGATCCGGGTGATCCTGGGGGCCAGCTGGGACGACTACGGCGACGGGCCGTCGGTCAGCCTGATGGACCGCCGCGACAACGACCCGGTGCACATCGCGATGCTGGACCGGTCCACGGCGTTGCTCGACAAGGTGCCGCTGCTGTTCCAGAGGCTGGGCTCCTTGGGCGTGGGCACCGACGTCGTGGCCCCGACCGCCGAGGTGCCCCGCAGCGCGCCGCTCTGCGAGGCCGGTTTCCTGCCGTTCTCGTGCGACGCGACCCGTACCGACACCGACGCCGCGCAGGCCCATAGCCGCCAGTGGCTCACCGACCTGCTCCCGGAGCTCCCGGCCGGTGCGAAGTTCATCGACCTGGACACCGCCCTGTGCGGCGACAAGATCTGTCCCGCGGAGACCGACGGCATCGTCAACTTCTTCGACGACGACCACATCAGTGCCACCCGCGCCACGATGCTGGCCGACTACTTCCGGCCCTCCATCGACGCCGTCGTCGAGTCGGCCAACCTCGCCGCCGCCGGCTGACCCGCCCGCCTAATCGCCGACCTGTCACTTTTGGCCCCTCGTACGGCGCTGACCCGTCAGTTTTGGCCCCCCGTGACTGGTCGACCCGTCACTTCCGTGCAGCTTGGCCGAGGTTGCCGATGTTCGTCTGAGGCCTGATGAACCGGACGGTCCCCTGAGGTGTCGTATTGATGGATCATCAATGAGGCGACGTCGTGAAGGTGATGCGGATGACACGCGAGGACCACGTCCGGGGGGTGTACGACGCGTCGTACCGACGCCTGGTCGTCCAGCTCTTCGCGCTGACCGGTGACCTCGCTGATGCCGAGGACGCCGTACAGGAAGCGTTTGTCACGGCGTTGGGCAAGGGCCGCGCGTTCGCCGACCTAGACAACCCCGAGGCCTGGTTGCGCACAGTGGCCATCAATCACGTGCGCAACCGGTGGCGTCACACGGAGGTGGCTCGCAGACTTCGCACAAAGGTGCCCGGCCCAACCCCAGAAGGCGAGGTCGGCGCCGAGCACGCTGCCCTCGTCGAGGCGCTCGCGAAGCTCGATCTGCCCCACCGCACCGCTGTGGTGCTCCACTACCTCGCCGACCGCTCAATCGGAGACATATCCAGCGAGCTCGGCGTCCCCGAAGGAACGGTCAAGACGCGCCTCGCGCGCAGTCGGGAACTGCTCGCGCCGCTGCTGTCTGAGCGAGAGGAGGCTGACCATGTCTGACCTTGATCGACTGCACGAGGTCGCAGACGTCGTGTGGCCCCCTGCGTTCGAGGAGCTCCTCGAGACCCGACGTCGTCGTACCCGGCGGGCACGCCTTGCGACCGCGTCCACCCTGGCTGTTGCCGGCATCGCGGCCGTGGTCTCGCTGGTCGCCGCCGGCGGCAACCTGAGAACCGACGCACCACCGGTCGCCCCATCCCCGACGCCGTCCCCCACGGAGCGCTTCGAGATCCCCGCTGGTCAGCAAACGACCACGTCCGACGTCGGTCCCGCTGACGTCCATGGGTTCGACGTCCTCGCCACGGTGACCAATACCCAGCCCGAACATCGGCACGACTCCGTGCTGTCGGCCACGGTCCCTGACTCCGGGTCTGCAGCGGCAGTGTCGACCTACTGCCGCGGCGGGTCGGACCTCTGGTTCTTCTACGACGTCGGGGAGGGCGGCGGCGGGTTCGACCGCTGCTCGCCGGACGCCGACACCACGCTCGCACCCAGCATCGACATCGGCGAGCTGACCTTCGCGGAGCCCGGCGGGGGCACACGAACCGTGCGCATGTGGGTCGCGCGCCCGTCGGCGGCCTTCCTCGACTGCGTGCACGGCAACTCCGGTGACTGCGGATCGCTGTCCGACATCCCGCCGGTCGTGGATCCCGACGCAAAGTTCGGGTTCCGGGTCTACGACCACGAGTCCGTGCCGGCGTTCGAGCTCCTCGAGGACATGGGGAACGGTGAGCCGTACCACCTGGAGGCGCTGGGCACCCTCGACGGAGTCGGGTGGCTCGTCGACCGGGCAGTGACCGCCGCCCCCGACGCTGACCGTCTTGCCTTGGAGCTGCCGGCCTCGGACAGCGACTACCTCGTCGACGTGTACACCGGCAAAGGCCCGCACCTCGAGCACTGCGTTGCTCAGCACTCGGATGAGCTTTCGAACCGGGAGTCGACGGACCACAACGTCTACGAAGCCGCTGTCGACAAGGTCTGTGGCGTCGACCTACGACTCGCCGTGGACGGCAGCACGGTCAGCCCCGACAAAGACCCCCAAGCCGCCGGTCACTTCATGGAGCTCGGTGCCCAGCTGTCACCCGGCACCGTCCACCAGGTCGTCGTCGAGGTGGTGCGCGGCGACCCCCGCAACATCCAGTACGCCGTGGTCGTGCGAAACCGGACCCAGATGCCCTGAGTCGCCGGCCGGGGTCGCGGCCTCGGAAACCGTGACGACGGCGTAGACATCCACAGAGGAGAACCAACATGATCCGACACCCGTCGCCGCCAGACCTCGCTGCGGCCATTCTGGTCTCACTCGGGCTGCTGTTGAGCGGATGTGGCAGCAGTTCAGACGGTGGCGGGGCGCCCGCCGGCACCAGTCCGTCCGCGTCGACACCAAGCGACCCCGGCGATGCGGATTCAGCCGCGCCCCACCTGGCCGGAGACTCCACTCCGCTCGCACCGGGGACCTACCAGTTCTCGGTCAAGGCGAACCCCGGCGCGGGTGCACCGGACGCGCTCGTCGAGGTCCCGAGCGGCTTCAACGACGGGAGCGATGTGCCGGGTTTCTACGTCGTGTCGCACGATGGCGACGCCTTCCTGGGCCTGTGGACGATCGAGCACGTCCAGAGCGACGCCTGCCTCCGACCGCTGAATGACTACGTGACCCCCGGGCCGTCCGTCGAAAACCTGGCCGAAGCGCTGGTCGCCCAGAAGTCGACTGACGCCTCCGCACCCGAACCCGTGACCCTGGCGGGATATCGGGGACTGTACGTCGAGCTGGCCAGCCCCCGCGACATCAGCAAGTGCGACCAGCACCCTGGACTCTGGGGAGACCCGGGCTCGCGCGGGATCTACAGCGACGACCAGGTCGACCTCGTGTGGATCCTCGACGTCGACGGACAACGCCTCGTCGTCAACGCAGCATATGGGCCTACGGCCACCACGTCGGAGATCGACGAGCTGACCTCGATGGTCAAGTCGCTGGAGTTCGTCTCGGCGGGTCAGGGGTAGCCCCCTTGGGGGCTGCCGCTTGAGAGTCAGCGCCTCGACGCCACGACGGCACACCTCGCCCAGGAGACGGCCCAACCGCACCAGCTGTCGAGAGAAGTCCGCAAGCCCGAGCCGATACGAGCGGACCGTTAGGAGCAGGCGAGGAGCGAGGGGCGGGGGCTGGAGGGGCTAAAGGCGACAGGTCGGCGGGGCTGGAGGGGCCAAAAGTGACAGCTCGGTAGGGCGGGAGGGGCCACAAGTGACAGGTCGGCGGGGAGGGTCTCGGGGTCCCGGTTCCGGGTCGGGTCAGGGGTCGTCCCCGATGTGCGGAGGACGTCGGACCGGGAGGCTGGTGACATGACCTCACAGACCTGCACCGGAGGGACGTTCCGATGATCCGCGCCCACGCCCTCACCAAGCGCTTCCCCGGCCCCGACGGCGACCGGGTCGCCGTCGACGGGATTGACTTCGTCGTCGAGCCCGGCCGGGTGACCGGTTTCCTCGGCCCGAACGGCGCCGGAAAGTCCACCACGATGCGGATGATCCTCGGCCTCGATGCGCCCACGTCCGGGTCGGTGACCGTCAACGGACACAGGTACGCCGCGTCGCCCGCCCCGCTCCGCGAGATCGGCGCCCTCCTCGACGCCCACGCGATCCACCCCGGCCGCTCCGCTCGTGACCACCTGCGCTGGCTCGCCGCCAGCAACGGAATCCCGACCACCCGGGTGGGCGAGGTGCTCGAGCAGGTCGGCCTCGAATCGGTGGCCGGTCAACGGGCCGGCCGTTTCTCGCTCGGCATGGGCCAACGGCTCGGCATCGCCGCGTCGCTGCTCGGCGACCCGCCGGTCATCGTCCTCGACGAGCCGGTCAACGGCCTCGACCCCGAGGGCATCCGCTGGGTCCGCAAGCTCGCCCGCGAGCTGGCCGACGAGGGTCGTACGGTCTTCATCTCCAGCCACCTGATGTCCGAGATGGCCCTGATGGCGGACCACCTCCTGGTGATCGGTCGCGGTTCGATCCTCGCGGACTGCTCGATGCAGCAGTTCATGGCCGACCATGCGGCGTCGTACGTCCGGATCAAGGCGCCCGCCCTCGCAGACGCGCAGACGGTGCTCTCCGGTCGCGGTCTCGACGTGAGCCAGGTCGACGCCGAGCTCCGGGTCGGCGGCCTCGACGCCGCCGGAGTCGGGGAGCTGCTCGGCGCCAGTGGCGTCGTCCTGCACGAGCTGACCCTGGTCCGCGCCTCCCTCGAGGACGCATTCATGACCCTGACCGCCGACAGCGTGGAGTATCACGCTCACTCCGGCGCCCCCGTTCTCGAAGGAGCAAGCCGATGAGCACCACGACCCTCTCCGCCGTGACCGGACAACCCCCGGCCCGCGACCTGACCGACGGACCCACGCCCGGGTTCGGCCGGGCGCTCCAGGCCGAATGGGTCAAGCTGCGCACCGTGCGCTCGACCGGGTGGACGTTGCTCGCCACGTTCGTGCTGGGAGCCGGGCTCACGATCTTGATGTGCGGGCTGAACGCCGACTGGCTGGCCAGCCCCAAGGCCGACGAGTCACCCGGGTCGTTCATCACCTGGGGGATGATGATCGCCCAGATCTGCGCCGTCGTTCTGGGCGCGCTCGTGGTCACCAGCGAGTACTCCACGGGCATGATCCGCAGCACCTTCGCGGCCGTCCCGACCCGGGGCCGCGTGGTGGCCGCGAAGGCCCTGCTCGTCAGCTCGGTGCTGTTCGTGGTCGGGACCGTGACCGCGCTCGTCGGCTACGCCGGAGGCAACTGGTTCCTCGACCGCGCGGGCATCGGCATGCCACTCGAGGGCGACGTGCTGCGGGCGATGTTCGGCAGCGGCGCGTTCCTCGCCGGCATCGGCCTGTTCACGGTCGCCGTCGGGTTCATCCTGCGCCACACAGCCGGCACGATCTCGGCCGTCCTGGCGCTGATGCTGATCCTCGGCAACATGGTCAACCTGGTGCCTGGCACCCTGGGCGACTGGCTGGTCAAGCTGATGCCCGGCAACGCCGGCTCGGCCATCTCGACGCCGGTCTCGTTCAACCCGGACGTGCTCGGGCCATGGACCGGCTTCGGGGTGTTCGGGCTCGAGACCGCTGCGCTGCTCGTCCTCGCCTGGGTGCTCGTACGGCGCCGCGACGCCTGATCCATCCCCGGTCCCGTACGGCGGGCCGACACCCACGACTCGACCTGATCGGTGTCGGTCCGTCGTGCGATGCTGCGGCTCGTGACGCTCCACCTCCACCGCGCGCCGCGCACTGACGTGCTCGCCGACGCCCTCGGCGAGCTCCTGGCCGTGCCGCTGGAGGACCCGTTCGCAGAGGAGGTCGTGGTCGTCCCGGCCAAGGGGATCGAGCGCTGGCTGACCCAGCGGCTCTCCCACCGCCTCGGCACCGGAGAGCGAGGTGGCGACGGGGTCTGCGCCGGCGTCCGGTTCCTGAGCCCCCGCTCGCTGATCTCGATGCTGCTCGACCGCGAGCGCGACGACGCGTGGGACCCCGACCGGTTGGTCTGGCCGCTGTTGTCGGTCATCGACGAGAGCCTCGACGAGCCTTGGTGCGCCACCCTGGCCGCCCACCTCGGGCACGGTCTCGAGGGTGACGAGGCGTTGCTGCGGCGCAACCGCCGCTACTCCGTGGCGCACCGCCTCGCCCGCCTCTACTCCTCGTACGCCGTGCAGCGCCCCGCCGTGGTCAGCGACTGGCGCGACGGTCGCGACACCGACGGCGCGGGCGGCGAGCTCGACCCGGACCTGGCCTGGCAGGCCGAGCTCTGGCGACGCCTGCTGACCAGGGTCGGCGTGCCTGCGCCCGACGTCCGGCACTCCAACACGATCGAGCAGCTGCGCTCCGGCGGCGACGGCCTCGACCTGCCACCCCGACTGTCCCTGTTCGGACACACCCGGCTCCCGGTGACCGAGGTCGCGCTCCTGTCCGCCCTCGGTGAGCTGCGCGACGTGCACCTCTGGCTCCCGCAGCCCTCTGCGGCACTCTGGGCCGATCTCGACGGCCTGGGCGGACCGGTGCCGCGCGAGCTCGACGCCTCGGCCGAGCGGGTCGGACACCCGCTGCTCGCGTCGCTCGGTCGGGACACCCGCGAGCTGCGGCGCACGCTCGACGGGGTGGCGTCCTCCGAGGTCGAGGCGGACCCGGAGCCTGCGACGACCCTGCTCGGCTGGCTGCAGGCCGACCTGCGCGCCAACGCCGCGCCGACCGCCGACGAGCGTCAGGCGCGCTCGCCCACCGAGGGCGACCGGAGCCTCCAGGTGCATGCCTGTCACGGCCCCGCCCGCCAGGTGGACGTCCTTCGCGAGGTGCTCGTCGCGCTGCTCCAGGACGACCCGACCCTCGAGCCACGCGACATCCTCGTGATGTGTCCCGACATCGAGACGTTCGCGCCGCTGATCTCTGCGGGCTTCGGGCTCGCGGACGTGGTCGGCGGCGAGGCCGCGGGCGTGGGGCACCCCGCGCATCGACTGCGGGTCCGCCTCGCCGACCGCGCGCTCACCAGCACCAACCCGCTGCTCGCCGCGGCGGCCGCGCTGGTCGAGCTCGCGGGTGGCCGGGTCACGGCCAGTGAGGTCCTCGACCTCGCGACGTCAGAGGTGGTCCGGGCGCGTTTCAACTTCGGTGACGACGACCTTGCCCGGATCACCGGCTGGGTCGGCGACGCAGGCGTCCGCTGGGGGATCGACGCCGAGCAGCGCGCCGACTTCGCGATGGGTCGTTTCGCCCACAACACCTGGCGTTCGGGTCTCGATCGCATCCTGCTCGGCGGGGCCATGAGCGGCGACGACCATCGCTATCTCGGCCGCGGCCTGCCACTCGACGACGTCGGCAGCGG
>JAOPXM010000155.1 GCA_025965125.1 Nocardioides sp. | reverse complement strand
CCCTTGAGGAACGGCTCCATCAGCCGGTCGGAGGCGATCATCGCGCCGAGCGGCGCGTAGCCCGAGGTGATCCCCTTGGCGCAGGTGATCATGTCCGGCTGGTAGCCGTAACGCTCCGCGCCGAACCAGTGACCGAGCCGGCCGAACGCGCAGATGACCTCGTCGGAGACCAGCAGCACGTCGTACTCGTCGCAGATCTCGCGCACCCGCTGGAAGTAGCCGGGCGGCGGCGGGAAGCAGCCACCGGCGTTCTGCACCGGCTCGAGGAAGACCGCGGCGACGGTGTCGGGGCCCTCGTTCTCGATCGCCACCGCGATCTGGTCCGCAGCCCAGCGGCCAAAGGCCTCGGGGTCGCTGTGGCCGTCGAGGAAGCCACCGGTGATCTCGTGGGCTCGGTAGGCGTTGGTGTTGGGCACCCGGAACGTCGACGGCACCAGGGGCTCGAACTGCGCCTTCAACCCCGGCAGTCCGGTGATCGACAGGGCCCCCGCGGTGGTGCCGTGATAGGCGATCGCCCGGCTGATCACCTTGTGCTTCATCGGCTTGCCGACGAGCTTGAAGTAGTTCTTCGCGAGCTTCCACGCGGTCTCGACGGCCTCGCCGCCACCGCTGGTGAAGAACACCCGGTTGAGATCACCGGGCGCGTAGCCCGCAACCCGCTCGGCAAGCTCGATCGCGCCGGGGTGCGCGTAGGACCACAGCGGCATGAACGCCAGCTCGCGAGCCTGCTTGGCGGCCGCGTCGGCCAGGTCGGTGCGGCCGTGGCCCAGCTGGCTCACGAACAACCCGGCCAGCGCATCGAGGTAGCGCTTGCCGTTGGCGTCCCAGATGTAGGGCCCCTCGCCGCGCACGATGATCGGCACGTCCGAGGTGTCGTAGGTCGAGTGCCGCGTGAAGTGCATCCACAGGTGGTCCTTCGCGGCGCGCTGCAGGTGGTCGTAGTCGGGGTGCTTGCCATCCATGCCCCCATGGTGCGCGCCCGAAGCGCCAATAGGCAAGCGAATCCGTGGCGCACAGGGGTGAATTTCGCGGAATCAGTCGTCCGGCGGCAGAATGGCGGGGGCGCTCGTCCAGATTCACTGATTCAATGGCCGAATGTCGACGACGGTCTTCCGCAACGGCGCGCTCTTCGACGGTCATCGGTACGTCGGTCCCGGCACCGTCGTCGTCGCCGAAGGACGGATCGTCAGCGTCGACACGAGTCCTGAGGCCCCGGCGTCCGACGCGCACGTGGTCGACCTCGCCGGCGGGCTGCTCGCCCCGGGGTTCGTCGACGCGCACGTGCACGCCGTACAGGGTGGCCTCGAGCGGATCCGTTGCGACCTGTCCGGGGTGCACACCCGCGAGGACTACCTGGCCACGATCGCGGCCTACGCGGCGGCCAACCCGGGGCTCCCCTGGATTCTGGGCGGCGGCTGGGCCATGTCGGCCTTCCCCGGCGGGACGCCCACCGCCGCGGACCTCGACACGGTCGTTCGCGACCGGCCGGTGTTCCTACCCAACCGCGACCATCACGGTGCCTGGTCAACAGCCGAGCTCTGGAGATCGCCGGCATCTCCGCCGAGACCCCGGACCCACCGCACGGTCGCTTCGAGCGGGACGCGGACGGACGACCGGCCGGCACCCTGCACGAGGGTGCGATGCATGCGGTGGTCCGCCACGTTCCGGCCACCGACCCCGAGGACTACTACCGAGGGCTCCTCGCCGGCCAGACCTACCTCCACTCGCTGGGCGTGACCGGCTGGCAGGACGCCATCGTCGGGGACTACGCAGGCATGGACGACCCCGGACCGACCTACCTCCAAGCTGCGCGGACCGGTGACCTCACCGCACATGTCGTCGGTGCCCTCTGGTGGAACCGCGATCTCGGTGAGGAGCAGGTGGCCTCGCTGATGGAGCGGCGCGCGACGTACACCCACGGGCGCTTCCGGGCGACCAGCGTCAAGGTCATGCAGGATGGGGTCGCCGAGAACGGCACCGCAGCCATGACCGCGCCGTACCTCGACCGCTGCGGCCACGCCACCACCAACACCGGCCACTCGTTCGTCGACCCCGACGCGCTCCGGGCATACGTCGCGCGACTCGACGCCGAAGGCTTCCAGGTCCACGTCCACGGCATCGGTGACCGCGGCGTCCGCGAGGCACTCGACGCGTTCGCCGGGACGAGCCCGGACCGCCGACACCACATCGCTCACCTCCAGGTGGTGCACCCCGATGACGTACGGCGCTTCGCCGACCTCGGCGTGGCCGCCAACATCCAGGCACTCTGGGCGTGCCTCGACGACCAGATGGTCGACCTGACGCTGCCGTTCCTCGGCTCCCGGCGGGCGGCGTGGCAGTACCCCTTCGGCGACCTGCACCGCGCCGGCGCCCGACTCGTTGCCGGGAGCGACTGGCCGGTGAGCACGCCCAACCCGCTCGAGGCGATCCACGTCGCGGTGAACCGCTGGGCGTACGGCGAGGACGGCCCGGCCGGCAGCGAACCTTTCCTGCCCGAGCAGGCGATCGGCCTCGAGACCGCGTTCGCGGCCTACACCAGCGGCTCCGCATGGGTGAACCACCGCGACGAGGCGGGCACCGTCGCTCCCGGCCAGGTGGCGGACCTCGTCGTGCTCGACCGCGACCCGTTCGCCGGCTCACCCACACAGATCGGAGCGGCCCAGGTCGTCTCCACGTGGGTCGACGGAGTGCCGGTCTACGAGGCCTGACGCATCCCGCGCGACGGAATCCGTGTTTGAGGGCCGGCAGCCCTACAGATTCCGTTGTGCGATGACTAGGCTCGCGACACCGCACATCGACCCCGGAGGACCGGACCCATGGCTGACACGACGTTCCAGAACGTCATCAACGGAGAGCTCGCCGCATCGGCATCGGGCGCGACCTATGACGTCATCGACCCCACCACCGGCGAGGTCTACGCGAAGGCTCCGATGTCCGGGCCGGAGGACGTCGATCGTGCGTACGCCGCGGCCGCGACGGCCTTCGAGACCTGGGGCGACACCACGCCACAGGAACGCTCGAACGCCCTGCTCAAGATCGCCGACGCCATCGACGCCCGGGCCGACGAGATCGTGCGCGTCGAGTCCCGGGACACCGGGAAGCCGATCGGCTTGACGGCGTCCGAGGAGCTGCCGCCCAGCTCGGACCACTTCCGATTCTTCGCCGGAGCCGCCCGAATCCTCGAGGGCAAGTCGGCCGGCGAGTACATGGCGGACCACACGTCGTTCATCCGCCGGGAGCCGATCGGCGTCGTCGGCCAGGTCACGCCGTGGAACTACCCGCTGATGATGATGATCTGGAAGATCGCCCCCGCGCTGGCGGCGGGCAACACCGTGGTGCTCAAGCCGAGCGACACCACGCCCGCGTCCTCGACCCTGCTCGCCGAGCTCTGCCAGGAGTTCCTGCCACCCGGTGTGCTCAACGTCGTCTGCGGTGACCGCGACACGGGCCGCCTGCTCGTCGACCACAAGACGCCCCAGATGGTCTCGATCACGGGTTCGGTCCGGGCCGGGATGGAGGTGGCCGGTGCCGCGGCTCACGACCTCAAGAAGGTGCACCTCGAGCTCGGCGGCAAGGCGCCGGTCATCGTCTTCGACGACGCGGACCTCGAGAAGGCGGCCGCGGCGATCGCGGAGGCGGGCTACTTCAATGCCGGCCAGGACTGCACGGCCGCCACCCGTGTGCTCGCCGGGCCCGGCATCCACGCAGACTTCGTGGCGGCGCTCACCGAGCAGGCCCGCGGCATCAGGACCGGGCTGCCCGACGACGAGGACGTCCTCTACGGCGCGCTGAACAACGAGAACCAGCTCGGCCGTGTCACCGGGATGGTCGACCGGCTCCCCGACCACGCCAGGCTCGAGATCGGCGGCCACCGGCAGGGCGACCGCGGCTACTTCTACGAACCCACGGTCGTCTCCGGACTGAGGCAGGACGACGAGCAGATCCAGGAGGAGATCTTCGGGCCGGTCATCACCGTGCAGCAGTTCAGCGACGAGGCCGAGGCCCTGCGCTGGGCGAACGGCGTGAAGTACGGCCTCTCGTCGAGTGTCTGGACCAAGGACCACGGCCGCGCGATGCGGATGTCGAAGAAGCTCGACTTCGGCGTCGTGTGGATCAACACCCACATCCCGTTCGTCTCCGAGATGCCGCACGGCGGCTTCAAGCACTCGGGCTACGGCAAGGACCTGTCGGCGTACAGCCTCGAGGACTACACGCGTATCAAGCACGTGATGAGCTACATCGGTGAGTGATCCGATGCGGATCCTGCTGGTCGGGGCAGGGGGAGTGGGGGCGGCGTTCGCCGCCATCGCGAAACGACGCGACTTCTTCGAGTCGATCGTGATCGCCGACTACAACGAGGCGAGTGCTCGGAGGGCCGCCGCGGTCGATGACCGCTTCACGAGCGCGCAGGTCGACGCCTCGAGCGCCGACTCTGTCGCCGCCCTCGCCCGCGAGCACTCGATCACCCACGTGATGAACGCCGTCGACCCGCGCTTCGTGATGCCGATCTTCGAGGGCGCCAGGGCCGCAGGCGCGGACTACCTCGACATGGCGATGTCGCTGAGCAGGCCGCACCCGGACTCGCCGTACGAGAAGACCGGGGTGAAGCTCGGCGACGAGCAGTTCGCCGCCTCGGACGCGTGGGTCGGCGACGGCCGCCTGGCCCTGGTGGGGATCGGCGTCGAGCCCGGCCTCTCCGACGTGTTTGCGAGGTACGCCGCGGACCATCTCTTTGCCGAGATCGACGAGCTCGGCACCAGGGACGGGTCCAACCTGACGGTCGAGGGCTACGACTTTGCCCCGAGCTTCTCGATCTGGACGACGATCGAGGAGTGCCTCAACCCGCCGGTCATCTGGCAGGACGGGGCGTGGTTCACGACTGAGCCGTTCTCGGAGCCGGAGATCTTCGACTTCCCCGAGGGCATCGGCCCGGTGGAGTGTGTCAACGTCGAGCACGAGGAAGTCCTCCTCATGCCGCGCTGGGTCGACTGCAAGCGGGCGACGTTCAAGTACGGCCTGGGCGACGAGTTCATCGAGGTGCTCAAAGTGCTGCACAAGGTGGGCCTCGATCGCACCGACAAGGTCAAGGTGGGCGGCGTCGAGGTGAGCCCCCGCGACGTCGTGGCCGCGTGCCTGCCCAACCCGGCCGACCTCGGCCCGGTGATGACGGGCAAGACCTGCGCCGGCCTCTGGGTCACCGGCACCGGCAAGGACGGCCAGCCCAGATCGACCTATCTCTACCACGTCGTCGACAACGAGTGGTCGATGCAGGAGTACGGCCACCAGTGCGTCGTGTGGCAGACCGCGATCAACCCGGTGGTGGCCCTCGAGCTGCTGGCCGACGGCACCTGGTCCGGCACCGGCGTGCTCGGCCCGGAGGCCTTCGACGCGGTGCCGTTCCTCGACCTGCTGACCGCCTACGGCAGCCCGTGGGGCATCAAGGAGCTCTGAGCACCGCCGTCTCCGTTATTGGGGCGACGGCTGTCGGTGCCGCCACGTAGCGTCGTCCCAATGTCCACGACTCTCGGCGCCGATCGGCCCACGAGGACCCCGGCCGCCGGCCGGCCCACGCCGGGCGTCGCTGTCGACTGGCGGCGCCTGCGCACCCCGGTCGCGGTCTGGGCGTTGGTGGCCTGCGCAGTGGCGGCGATCGGTACGTCGCTCGGTTCCCTGGTGGCCGGCCGACTCGCAGAGAACGCCTCAGGTCGGCTCGTCGGGGTGCTGACGCTCTGCGTGGTGGGCGCCGCGGTGCTCGACACGATCGCGCGCACCCTCTGGGCGGGCGTGGTCGACCGGGCGGAGGGGCGGCTGCGCGCCGACCTGCTCGACGCAGCGATGCACCAGCCGCTCGCGGCACTGACCGAGCAGGCGGTCGGCGAGGTGCTCGACCGTGTCGACGACGACACCCACGAGGTCGGCACCCTGTTGCGGCAGAGCGCCTGGATGGCGATCCGGACGACGCTCGCCGCGGGGCCACTGTGGATCGTCGCTGGTGTGACCTGGTGGCCGGCCTTTCTGCTCTTTCCGGTCACCGGGATGGCGGCGCTGGCCGTCGTACGCCCCCTGCTGCCGGAGATCTCCGCCCGCAAGGTTGTCGAGGAGGCCGCGTGGACCGACCACGCGGCCGCGCTGGAGGAGGGCATCGCCGGGCGCGACGACCTGCGCGCCAGCGGCGGCCAGGCTCATGTGCTGCGCCGCTGCACCGTGCTCGCCTCCCGGGTGCACGCGCTCTTCGACGCGGTGCTCCAGCTCGAGGCCAGGGTCACCCGCCGCACCGGCACGATGCTGCATGCCGTGCTCGCCGCCACCGCGGTGTTGGGCGTCGCGCTGGTCTCCGCCGGCCACCTGGACACGGCGGCCCTGGTCACGCTGTTCCTGGTGACGACCATGTTCGTCGGCCAGGTCGACCAGCTGGCGCGGCACCTCCCCGATCTCCAAGCCGGTTTCGGCGCCGTGCTCCGACTGCGCGGCCTGCTCGGCGCGGAGCGCGAACCGGCTGGCGGCGCGCCGGTGCCGAACGGGCGGCTCGACCTCCACTTCTCCGACCTGCACTTCGCCTACACCGAGGGGAGGTTCGCCCTCCGCGACGTCGACCTCGAGGTCCCGGCCGGCACGACCTGCGCCCTGGTCGGGCGCACCGGCTCGGGCAAGTCGACGCTGGCAGCGCTGCTCTCCCGGGCGGTCGAGCCCGAGCGCGGCTCGGTGCTGCTCGGCGGCGTGGACGTGCTCGACCTCGAGCTCCAGTCCCTGCGGTCGGCGGTCGGCGTGGTCACCCAGCGCACCGAGATCCTGGCCGGCACGCTCGCCGAGAACATCGCGCTCTTCGAGGACCTCCCGCGCGAGCGGGTGGCCGCCGCCGTCGTCGAGCTCGGCCTCGACGACTGGGTCGCCGGGCTCTCGGAGGGCCTCGACACCTTGCTCGGCCCCGGCGGTACGACACTGTCGGCGGGGGAGGAGCAGCTGGTCGCGTTCGCCCGGCTGCTGGTGCGCGACGTCAGGGTCGTCGTGCTCGACGAGGCCACTGCACGGATGGACCCGGTCACCGAGGCCAACGTCGTCCGCGCCGCCGACCGGCTGCTGTCCGGTCGCACCGGGCTGCTGGTCGCCCACCGCCTCTCGACCACCGAGCGCGCCCACCAGGTCGCGGTCCTTGACGGCGGCCGGGTGGTCCAGCGCGGGTCGCGGGAGCAGCTCGCGGCGACGCCGGGCCCGTTCCGGTCACTGCTCGAGGCCTCGGCCGAGGACGACCGGGCCGCGCCGGTGGAGGCCTCGTCCGGTCAGGTGGGCACCGCCCGCCGGGTCGGGGAGCCGCCGGCCGCGCCGGTGATGGAGCCCGTGCCGGGGCTTGCGCGCGCCACGTGGTCGGCACTCGTTGTCGAGCCCCAGTGGGGGGCGTTGAGCGTCCTGATCTTCCTGGCATCGGCGCTCTGCGGTGCCTTCGGCGCGGTCACCGGCTGGATCTGGGGCCACGTGGTTGTCGCCCTCCAGCGCGGCGAGACCCCGACCACGCTCACGATGGCCCTCGCGGTGTCACTCGTGGCTTCGCCGCTGCTGCTGGCCGAGGCGATCCGGCTCTACCCGCGCTGGTGGATCGCGGTGATGCTGCGAGTCCGCATGACCGTCCTGGCCGGGCAGACCGACCAGCGCCGGCTGGGCCGCACTCCTCCGGGCGAGGTGGTCGCTCGCACCATGGACGCCGACCGGTTGGCTCGCTACGCCGACCGTTGGGTCGACTTCGTCAACGGCCTGGCGATCGCGGCCCTGACCGCGATCCTTGCAAAGAGCTGGCTCGCCGGCGGGGTGCTGCTGGCCGTGATGGTGGCTTCGGCCCTGGCCTCGTCGCTGGGTCGCCGGGTCGCCGGCCGCTCGGCGGCCGCATCGGCCAAGGCGCGGGCCGGCTTCGGGCGTTCCCTGGTCTCGGCGCTCGACTCTGTGCGCACCGTCAAGCTGGCCGCCTCCACCCCGAGCGTGCACGCCCACCTGCGCGAGGTCGACTCCGGCCGGGTCGACGCCGCCGTGCGCGAGCACCGGGTGCAGGCCCTGCTCGACGGCGTACCCATCGTGATGGTGCAGTGCGGGGTCGTCGCCGCCTGGGGCGTGCTGGCCGCCGGCGGCTGGGGGCTGGCCACGGCGCTGCTGGTGGCCGGCGCCGTCAACGGTTTCGACTGGTTCGGGCGCGTCGCGGGCGCGGTCGTCACCGAGGCCCCGGGCACACGTGCCTGGATGCAGACCACCAGCCGTCTCGCCGGCGGAGGCGACCTGATGCACCTCCCGGCCGGGGTCGACCTGGTGCAGGGCGTCGCCCCCGCGCCCACGACGGGCCCGCGCGACCCGCTGCACACGCTCGAGCTGGTCGGCGTCTCCGCCATCCACGACGACGGCACGATCGGGGTGAGCGACGTCGACCTGATGGTCGGCTCCCGCGAGCTGGTGCTGCTGCTTGGTCAGGTCGGCTCGGGCAAGTCCAGCCTGCTCTCCACGCTCGCCGGACTGGTCTCCAGCACGGGGGAGATCCGCTGGAACGGTGAACGGGTCGACGACCCTGAGACCTTCCTGCGGCCTGGCCGGGTCGCCCACGTCGCGCAGGTGCCGCGGGTGCTGTCGGGGACCTTCACCGACAACGTCCGCCTCGACCACTCGGACCGCGTGGTCCTTCCCGCCCTCGAGACCGCCCGGATGCTGCCCGACGTCGAGGCTGCCGGGGGTCCCGACTCACTCGTCGGCCACCGCGGCGTCCGCCTCTCCGGTGGTCAGGTCCAGCGTCTGGCGCTGGCCCGCGGCCTTGCCTGCGACGCCGAGCTCCTCCTCGCCGACGACGTCTCCTCCGCCCTGGACGCCGCCACCGAGATCGAGCTCTGGTCCGCCCTTCGCGCCCGCGGCGCCACGGTCATCGGCGCCACCAGCAAGCGCGCCGCCCTCGCCCAGGCCGACCGCGTCGTCGTACTCGTCGAGGGACGCGTCGCCGCCGTCGGACCATGGGCAGAGCTGGCGCCGTCGTGGGGGCACCTCGCGGGGTAGCCGACCCGGCGTCTTGTGCGGCGAAGGACGCGCATCTGCGTCTGCCTGCCTGGCGCCGGACCCGACGCCTCCTGCCGGTGGAAGACGACGAGGGTCCGGATGGCTTCGTCGTCGCCATGGCGAGGGCGGAGCTCTGGGCTACGCCCGTTCGATCGACGACAAAGTCACCGCAGCTGGGAGCCTCGTGTCCGGGTGTCCGGGTGTCCGGTGTCCGCGCTCCGCTGTCCGGATCCCGCGCCGCCGTTGAAAGTCGCCAACGTGTTGGTTCGCGGGATCCCAGTGTTGGTAATGCGACACAGCCCGGGAGGGGGTGGCGCAGTCAGGCAAGCCATCGCTACACGTAATGATCCTGGGAGGGACATTCATGCAGAGCAACAAGCTGTTCAAGGGCGCCATCGCGGGCGCCGCGGGAGTCGCATTGCTGGCGGGGGGCTTCGGTTCCTTTGCACTCTGGTCGGACCAGGAGGCGCTCCCCGGCGGCACCATAGAGACCGGTCACCTGACGCTCGCCGCCGGAGCGGAGGAGTGGGTCGACCAGAACCCGGCCGACCCCGCCGAGACGGGGTGGCAGCCGGGCGTCGACACGATGGTGCCCGGCGACACCGTCACGCTGTCGGTGCCGTTGACGGTCTCGGTTGTCGGCAAGAACCTCGAGGGCACGGTCCACATCGATCGCACGCTCCTCGACACGGCTTCGTTCGGCCCGAACTTCACCGTGGCCTACGACATCGTCCCCACCGCTGAGCTCGGCGTCACGCCCGCCGGAGACGGCAGCGTCTCGTTCGCACGCCACCTGATGGGCGACGACACGATCAACGCCGTGGGCACGGTGACGTTCGCCCTGTCGTCGGACGCGTCGTTGGCTGAGGCGCAGGATGCGACGGCGCAGCTGGACAACGCCAAGTTCGTCACCACCCAGGTCCGGACCACCCCCGAGCCGTGATCTGACCAGGCGCGCTCGGGGGCGACGGCGTCAGCCGTCGCCCCCGTGTCGCCGAACATTTGGCGTGGTTGGCCGGCAACGAACCAAGGAGAGAACGGATGCATGCTGGCACCACCGGGGAAGAGGGCGATGACGCCTCCGGGGCCCTGATCAGCGACCTCATGCGAGTCCACGGTTCCGGCTTCTCCGGGGGCCTCCGAGCCCTCATCGTTGGTGACGGCAACGCGACCCGCCTAGCGGTCGTACGGCATCTCGGGTTCCCCGTACTGGGTGGAACCTGTCCTGGCCGGACAGCACCCGATGTGCCGCCCGTCCAAGCCTGCAGGCGCCGGGCCACGTTGTTCCGGTTCCTGTGGACGTCGATCTCGTTCGCCCTCCTGCTGACCTCGCTGGGGCTCATCGGGGTCCTGCTCGTGGTGCCGAAGGCGGTGGGCGCGGTCCCCATCACGATCCTGTCCGGTTCGATGCGACCGACCATGCCGCCGGGGACCGTCGTCGTGGTTCGCCCCGTCGAGCCTCACCGGATACGTATCGGAGATGTCGTGACCTACCAGGCGACCTCGGACGAGCCGATGCTCGTCACGCACCGCGTGACAGAGGTGACGCGGTCCCCGCACGGCAGGTTGGGCTTCACCCTCCAGGGCGACAACAACGATGCCCCTGACCAGCCGGTCCGGCCAGAGCAGATCAGGGGCAGGGTGATCTACGCCGTTCCCTACTTCGGCTGGGTGACGAACAGGCTGAACACCGGGGACGGCCCCGCACACACCCGGTGGGCCGCCTACGCCCTGATGGGCTACGGGGCCCTGGTCCTCGGACGCGGCACATTCGCGCGCATCCGCACACCACGCGCGCAAGGCCGCTCAGCTCGCCGACGGCACGCCGCAGGAAACCGTGGCTGGACCAAGGACCTACCTCGACTCACGCCTCAACGTCTCGGATGGGTTCTCACCGAACGCGTGTCGGTACTGGGCGGAGAAGCGGCCCAGGTGCAGGAAGCCGAACCTGGTGGCAACCGACTGGACGGTGGTGGCGTTCGGCGCAGCGTCAACGAGCGCTGCTCGAACCCGGCGCAACCGGACTTGGCGCAGATACGCCATGGGCGGCACGTCGCAATCCCGGCTGAAGCCCTCCTGGAGAGACCGCACGCTCATGTGGACCGCGCCCGCGAGCCGTGAGGTCGTCCACGGTTCCTCCGGTCGCTCCTGCAACAGTTCGACTGCGCGACCGACTGGGGTTACCGGGCCCGTGTCCCTGGAATGCGCCAGAGCTTCGGTGTAGCTATGTGGCTGAGCGAGTAGGAGTCCATCCAGCAGCAGATTTTCGACGTGCCGACTCGCGACCTGGTGGTCGGCCAGTCCGGAAGGGTTCTTCAGCTCGGCGAGCACAAACTGAAGCGCCGATTGCCAGCCTCGCCCAGGATGATGGTGCAGGTCCATCTTGAACTCGAACCTCAGAGGTTGGTGGACGCTTCGCCCGAGCAGACGCTCGAGCTCGTCTTGCACGTTCGCTCGCGGGACCATGAGGCACAGTTGGACGCAATCGGCTGGCCAGAGGACCATCGCAGGCTCACCGAGGGGGAACACGGCCGCCTGGCCGGTGGTGATCGCCACGGCGTCGCCATGTCCGCTGCTGGAGACGGCTTGCCCTCGTAACGGGAGGTTCACGTGGAAGTTCTGGGTCTCGCCGGTGACAATCCGAAGATCCCGCCCGTAGGACAGACGCCCAGCGGTGACTGCTCCGAGCCGCATGCCCGCCAGTTCCATGTCCAAGACCGTCTCGCGACTCAGCAGGTCAAGGCGGTTCGGCAGGTACACCTCCGAAACAACATGCTCGGCTTCCGCTTTGTCAGTAGTCCGCCGATAGTTCTGGGGGCCGCCCCCGGGGCCGGCGCGTGCTTGAGTCGGTCGATCAGCCACCCCGAGAGTCCTTCCGAGCAGAGGGTTCCGGTACTTTCCCCTGCTCAACTTTCAACTTCCGCAGGCTCCTTCCTCGCCACCATTTTAGAACGGAGCGTGGAACGTACATAGCCGCGGAGGGCGCCGCACTATCCACAAAGCGCGCGGTAGTGGCTTGGTGAGAGCGACGAACGACGTGCGCGACGCTCCGGCGACTCCCGCCCCATCCTCGCCCATCGGGTGTGACGGCCTGCGCCAAGACTCAGGACCAGTCGGGACCCGGCAGGGTCAGCCGCGGCGCGACCCGCATCGCTGCGGGATGGATCGTGAGCCTCGCAGCGCCTGGCCCGGCGAGCTCCGCATGGCGTACGGCGAGCACGTCCACCCGCACGGTCTCGACCCTCTCGTCGACCGGCCCCGGGGACACCAGGACCGGCACGACGGCGGTCAGCTCGCCGGCCGGCACGGTCATCCAGGCGTCGAGCGGCAGGTAGTCGTCGGGTCCGGCCGACTCCCGGTGCGTGCGGATCCGCACGCTGACGTCGCGCCCGCTCGGCTGGGACAGGCGCACGGTGACGGGCGCTCCGACCGCGATGACGTTGGAGGAGGTGACGGTGGCGCCGGTGACCGTTACCTCGGGCGGGCTGTCCTGGTCGACGAGCGTCACCGTGTCGGAGTCGTGCGGTGAGCTCAGGACCCCCCGACCGTGCGTCAGCCCGATCCGGACCTCCTCGTGCGCCTCGTCCAGCCCGTCGCGCCAGACCGGGAGGCTCAGCGTCGCGACCCGCTCGCCCACCGAGAACCGAACCCGCTTCGAGGTCCACCCGAAGTCGCCTGCGCTGGAGGTGACGTGCCGGGTGACCACCCCGACGCTGGTGGGTCGTGAGGTGGGTTCGTCAAGACGCACCGTGATCTGCGCCCGCTGTCCTTCAACCACCCGGCGTGTCACGTGGGTGACGGTGGCTGTGGGGACCGGCGGCGTCGGCTGACCCGACTCGTCGAGCGCCGCGAAGCAGAAGCCCCGCCTGCGCAGCGTGGTCACCTCGCCGGTCACCGCGCGCACTGACGCGGGCGAGTTCGTGACGCCGTCGTGCTGCAACACGATGTTCGTCGCATGTCTCCTGACGGCCGCGAGCACCCGGGACTCGATCTCCTGGGGCCGTAGGCCGGTCCAGTCGCGCGAGTCGACGGTCCAGAACACCGGCACGTACCCCGCACGCTCCACCGCGCGTCGCGACTCGTCGTCGAGGGCGCCGTACGGCGGCCGCATCAACTTGTTGGGGGTCACGCCCGCGTTCAGCATCGCGCGGCGCGCGAGCCTCAGTGCGAGCTCGACCTCATCGGCCGTCTGCGTGGTCATGTCCGTGTGGTTCCAGGTGTGGTTGCCGATCGTGAAGCCGGCTCGCTGGACCAGTCGCGCCACATCGGGTGCCGCGGCGATGCGGCGGCCGACCATGAAGAACGTGGCCGGCACATCGAGCCGTTCCAGTGTCCGCACCAGCCGCGGCGTGACGGTTGCCGACGGCCCGTCGTCGAACGTGAGCGCGACCAGTCCGCGCGAGCAAGGTGTGACCGGCTTCGGGTCGCGATGGTGCGGCTTCGCCCCGAAGGAGGCACTGGTCGAGACCAGCAGCGCCAACAGCACGCCCAGCACCGGGACCACGACCCGGAGGCCTCGCACTGGTGCCATCACCACTCCAGTCTCCGGGACGCTCCTGCCTGTTCACGACTGGGACGCGCGGGGCGGACCATTTGTTGTCGGGCGCGGGCCTCGGCAGCACTATCCGGTCTCACGTCCCGGTAACGACCGCGCAAATCGTTGCCGATGCGGCGCAAGACGATGGAAGTCGAAGGCCCCGCTTCGCTACGGTTCCGACATGTCGACGGCGATCTCCGTGCGGGGACTCAGCAAACACTTCGACGAGGTGCGCGCCGTCGACGGTCTCGACCTGGACATCGTCGACGGCGAGTTCTTCTCGATGCTCGGCCCCTCGGGCTCCGGCAAGACGACCGTGCTGCGGCTGATCGCGGGCTTCGAGCGGCCCACCAGCGGGCGCATCCAGCTGGGTGCGGACGACGTCACGGACCTGCCGCCCTACGCGCGCGACGTCAACACGGTCTTCCAGGACTATGCGATCTTCCCGCACATGAGTGTCCGCCAGAACGTCGAGTACGGCCTGCGCGTGAAGAAGGTCGCGAAGGACGAGCGCCGCACCCGCGCCGATCAGGCACTGGCCACGGTCCGTCTGGAGGGGTACGGCGAACGTCGGCCGCACCAGCTCTCCGGCGGCCAGCGACAGCGGGTGGCCCTGGCCCGGGCGCTGGTGAACCGGCCCAAGGTGCTGCTGCTCGACGAGCCGCTCGGCGCGCTCGACCTCAAGCTGCGCCGAGAGATGCAGATCGAGCTCAAGGAGATCCAGCGAGAGGTCGGCATCACCTTCGTCTTCGTGACGCACGACCAGGAGGAAGCGCTCACGATGAGCGACCGGATCGCGGTCTTCAACGAGGGCCGCATCGAGCAGCTCGCAACACCGGTCGAGCTCTACGAGCGGCCGTCCAGTGCGTTCGTCGCAGGATTTGTCGGCACCTCCAACCTGCTGGAGGGCGACGTCGCCCGCGCCCTGATGGGCGCGGACGGACCGTTCGTCGTACGCCCCGAGAAGGTGCAGCTGGTCGCGCCGGCGGACGCGCCCGTCGCCGACGCCGAGACCTGCGTCGCGGCCGGGCGGGTGCGCGAGGTCGTCTACCTCGGTGCGACCACCCACTCGGTGGTCGAGCTCGACGCCGGCGCAACTCTCACCGTCTCGCACCAGAACTCCGACAGCTCCATCGACGCCGCCCTCGAGCGGCGCGACCAACGCGTCGTCCTGACCTGGCGACGCGACCACCTGGTGTCCCTGGGCGGGTCCGATCCGGATTCCCCCGCCAACAGGGCTGCGTCCCCTGAGGAGGAGACAGCATGAAGAGAACCATCGGAAAGAAGCTGAGCCTCGTGGCCAGCGCGTGCGTGCTCGTGCTGGCCACCGGCTGTGGCACCGACTCGGGGGGCAGTGACGGCGGATCCGACCCGGGCGCCTCCGGATTCCAGCCACCGGACGTCCCGATGAAGGACGCCCTGGGGGACATGGAAGGTCAGGTCAACATCCTGGCCTGGCCGGGCTATGCCGAGGACGGCAGCACGGACAAGTCCATCGACTGGGTCACGCCGTTCGAGTCCGAGACCGGTTGCAAGGCCAACGTGAAGTACTTCGGTACCTCCGACGAGGCCGTCCAGCTGATGAAGACCGGAGAGTACGACGTGGTGTCCGCCTCGGGCGACGCGTCGCTGCGCCTGATCGCGTCGGGTGACGTGGCACCGGTCAACACCGACCTGCTCACCAACTACGCCGACGTCGAGGACTTCCTCAAGGACCGGCCCTGGAACTCCGTCGACGGCCAGATGTACGGCGCGCCGCACGGCTGGGGCGCCAACCTGCTCATGTAAAACACCGACGTCGTCAGCCCCGCGCCGACCAGCTGGAGCGCCGTGTTCGACGATGCGTCGGCGTACTCCGGCAAGGTCACGTCGTACGACTCCCCGATCTACATCGCCGACGCTGCGCTCTACCTGATGAAGCACCAGCCCGACCTGAAGATCACCGACCCGTACGCGCTCGACGAGGGCCAGCTCGCCGCCGCGGTCGACCTGTTGAAGAAGCAGAAGGAGCACGTGTCGGAGTACTGGTCGGATTACCTCAAGGAGGTCCAGGCCTTCTCCACCGGCGACTCGGTCATCGGCACCACCTGGGAGGTCATCGCCCAGGTCGCCCAGGGCGAGAACGTTCCGGTCGAGGCAGTGCTCCCCGAGGAGGGCTCCACCGGCTGGTCGGACACCTGGATGATCAGTGCGGACTCGCAGAACTCCAACTGTGCCTACGCCTGGATGGACTACATCATGAGTCCCAAGGCCCAAGCGGCCGTTGCCGAGTACTTCGGTGAGGCCCCCGCCAACACGTTGGCCTGTGACCTGACGTCGAAGGGGTTCTGCGACGCCTACCACGCCACCGACGCCGCCTTCGCGGCCCAGATCCACTACTGGACGACGCCGATCGAGCAGTGCCTCGACGGTCGCACGGACGTGAAGTGCACCGACTACGGCGCGTGGACCCAGGCCTGGACCGAGATCAAGGGCTGACCTGGTGAATCTCCTGCGACGGCTGGGGCGCGGGTTCCTCGCGATCCCGCGCTCCGGCCGCCGCCTGCTCCGCCGTCCCGGCGCCCGGGTCGGCCTGCTCCTGCTGCCTCCGATGCTGTGGCTGGGCGTGGCCTACCTCGGCGCGCTGGGGGCGCTGTTCATCACCTCGCTGTGGGGGCAGAACTCCTTCACCGGCACCATCGAGCGGGTCTGGACGCTCGACAACTTTCATGACCTGCTCACGATCGAGGTCTACCGCACGATCACGTTCCGCACCCTCGGGATCGCGGCCCTGGTCACGGTCGTCGACGCCGTGCTGGCCTTCCCGATCGCGCTCTACATGGCGAAGGTCGCGTCCCCGCGACTTCAGCGGCTACTGGTGATCGCGGTGCTGATGCCGCTGTGGGCGTCGTACCTCGTCAAGGCCTACGCCTGGCGCGGGCTGCTCTCCCAGAACGGTCTGATCGACTCGATCGCCTCGCCGTTCGGGCTGGGCACGCCCGGCTACGGGCTGATGGCGACCACGATCACCTTGGCCTACCTGTGGCTGCCGTACATGATCCTGCCCATCTATGCCGGGCTCGAGCGGCTGCCGGACTCGCTCTTCGAGGCGTCGGCCGACCTCGGCGGCAAGTCTGCGATGACGCTGCGTCGGATCGTGCTGCCGATGGTGTTCCCGGCCGTGGTGGCCGGCTCGATCTTCACGTTCTCGCTCTCGATGGGCGACTACATCGCGGTGCGCATCGTCGGCGGGACGGGCCAGCTGCTCGGCAACGTCGTCTACGACAACCAGGGCGCAGCCAACAACCTGCCGTTCGCGGCCGCGGTGGCGACGATCCCCGTTGTGGTGATGGTGGTCTATCTCGCCGCGGTCCGCCGCACCGGCGCTCTGGAGAACCTGTGAGACTCCCGGCCGGCCTGCGGGCGGCACTCACCGGGTTCACCCTGCTGGTGCTGGTGGTGATCTACACGCCGCTGCTGCTGGTCGTGCTGAACTCCTTCAACGCCGACCGGACGTTCGGCTGGCCACCGAAGAAGCTGACGCTGCACTGGTGGGACGTCGCCGCGCACTCGGAGGGCGCACGCGCCGCGCTGTGGACGAGCCTGCAGGTGGCGGCGTTCGCGACCCTGATCGCGCTGGTGCTGGGCACCCTGGCGGCGATGGCGTTGCGGCGTACGACGTTCTTCGGGCGCAACGTCGTTTCCCTGCTGATCATCCTGCCGATCGCGCTGCCCGGCATCGTGACCGGCCTCGCGCTGCAGAACGCGTTCAAGACCGTCCTCGGCCTCCAGCTGAGCCTTGTCACGATCGTGATCGCGCACGCGACGTTCTGCATCGTCACGGTCTTCAACAACGTGCAGGCCAGGTTCCAGCGGCTCGGCGGCAACCTCGAGGCCGCGTCGATGGACCTCGGAGCGGGACCGTTCACGACGTTCCGGCTGGTGACACTGCCGATGCTGCGTTCCGCACTGCTTGCTGGAGGGCTGCTCTCGTTCGGGCTGTCTTTCGACGAGATCGTCGTGACGACGTTCACCGCGAGCAGCCAGGACCAGACGCTGCCGATCTGGATCTTCCAGAACCTGTTCCGCCCCAACCAGGCGCCGGTCGTCAACGTCGTCGCGGCCGTCCTCGTGGTGCTCTCGGCGGTCCCGATCTACCTCGCCCAGAAACTCTCCGGCGGCACCGCCGAGGCGATGACCGGCGCCCGCTGACCTCGCCTCGCCTTCAGGCGGTCGCTGCGAACGCCTCGGCGACGACGTCGAAGCCCTCGTTGAGCAGCTCGTCGGAGATCGACAGGGGCGGCAGGAAGCGAAAGACGTTGCCCCAGGTGCCGCAGGTGAGGGTGACGACGCCGTGCTGGTGGCAGTACGCCGAGATGGCCGCCGTGCGCACTGGGTCCGGGTCGGTGGTGCCGGGTGCGCAGAGCTCGATCGCCATCATCGCGCCGCGTCCACGGATGTCGCCGATGACCGGGTGGTCGGCGGCGAGCGTCTTCAGCCGAGCCGCCATGAGGGTGCCGATCTCCCTGGCCCGTCCGGCCAGGTCGTGCGTGCGCATCTCCTCGATCGCGCCCATCGCCGCAGCGCAGGCGACCGGATTGCCGCCGTACGTCCCGCCGAGGCCGCCCACGTGCACGCTGTCCATCAGGTCGGCGCGGCCGGTGACGCCCGCGAGCGGCAGGCCACCGGCCATCCCCTTGGCCGTGGTGACCAGGTCGGGCACGACTCCCTCGAAGTCGGAGGCGAACCAGTCGCCCGTGCGGCAGAACCCCGACTGGATCTCGTCGGCGATGAACACCACGCCGTTCGCGGTGCACCACGCGGCGATCGCCGCCAGGAACCCGGGCGCCGGTACGACGAAGCCGCCCTCACCCTGGATCGGCTCGATGACGACGCAGGCGAGGTTCGCGGCGCCGACCTGCTTGTCCAGCACGTCGATGGCGCGAGCGGCCGCCTCTCCGCCGGACAGCCCGTCGCGGAAGGGATACGACATCGGCGCCCGGTAGACCTCGCCCGCGAACGGTCCGAAGCCCTGCTTGTAGGGCATGTTCTTCGCGGTCATCGCCATCGTCAGGTTGGTGCGCCCGTGGTAGGCGTGGTCGAAGACCGCCACCGCGTCCCTGCCGGTTGCCACCCTCGCGATCTTCACGGCATTCTCGACGGCCTCGGCGCCGGAGTTGAACAGCGCGGACTTCTTCGCGTGGTCGCCGGGGGTCAGCTCGCCGAGCTGGGCACACACGTCGACGTAGCCGTCGTACGGCGTGATCATGAAGCAGGTGTGCGTGAACGCTGCGACCTGGGCTTGCACGTTGCGCACCACCGCTGGCGCCGCGTTGCCCACCGATGCGACCGCGATGCCCGAGCCCAGGTCGATGAGTGAGTTGCCGTCGACGTCCACGATGACGCCGCCCCCGGCCGCGACCACGAACACCGGCAGCATCGTCCCGACCCCGTCCGCGACGTGCGCCTTCTTCCGGTCCAGCCGCTCCAGCGAGCCGGGTCCGGGGATCTCGGTGACGACGCGGCGTTCCTGGGGGAGCAAGGGGCCGCCGGCGAGGGAATCGGTCATGGGCCGAGCCTATGACGCGTGGTTCCGTTCCCGGAGTTTGGAAACGGGCCGATTTCGTTCCCCTCCGGTGGTGGGTGGCTGGCGGGCCGGCTGGCTGGCGGGCCGGCTGGCTGGCGCGCGGGCGGGCGGGCGGGTGCACGTTTCCGCGCAATTGAACGGTTTGGGACCTCGCCGGGGCGAATCCGGGTCCCTTTCCCAGCAATTGAACGGTTACGTGCGCGCGAGGACCCGCGAAGGACCCGCGTGCACCCGCGAGGAGCCGAGCGGACTGAGAGACTGGGCGACGTGGCTCCTCGCGACATCGTGATCCTCGGCTCGACCGGGTCGATCGGCACCCAGGCCCTCGACCTGGTGCGTGCCAACCCCGGGCGCTTCCGGGTGGTCGGCCTGACGGCCGGCGGGACCAACCAGGACCTGTTCGATCGGCAGGTGGCCGAGTTCGCGCCGCCGTTCCACGGGCTCGGCGAGGACGCCAGCGTCGAGGCGGCGGGACGGCCGTGCGACGT
>JAOPXM010000154.1 GCA_025965125.1 Nocardioides sp. | reverse complement strand
CTGAGGGCCATTTCTGACAGGTCGGCGGATCAGTCGTGGCTCTGGACCGCGGCGATCGCGCCGAAGGGCACCAGTAGCTGTCGATCGGTGGCCACCAGGACCTCCACGAAGTCCGCGCCGACGCGCGTCGGTACGCCCTCGTTCCGGCCCCCGTCGAGCAGGTGGAGCACACAGCGCTCCTCGGCGTCGGCAAGGCGGCGGAGCGCGGAGCCGAGACCGAGGCGGGTGACGGCGGCCCAGGCGACCTCGGGCACCGAGCGGTCGGAGGCGCCGTGCACGGTCGCCACCGCGGCCAGCGAGATCACCCAGTCCTGGGCCGGCCCGCGTACGACGCACCAGCCGGCGGCGACCCGCTCGAGCCGGCCCGCGACCGCGCCCACGCCGGTGACGTCCAGGGTCACGTCGCGGTCGACCGAGGCCATCAGGCGGCTGGCCAGGGTGACCTGTTGGTACTCCGCACGGCTCCGGTCGGCCAGCTCGGCGTCCCGGTCGGCGTCGTAGAGCGCCGCGGCCTGCTGCTCGAGGTCGTCGAACAGCGCGAACAGGTCCTCTTCCCAGCCCACGGCAACGACCCTGCCACGGTCGCGCGCCTGGGGAGAAGGCCTTGACGACAAAGGTAAAGCGGCGTGTAGTGATGCAAACAGAAGCAAACGCAAGGACATCGAATGAACGACACCCTGCGTCCCCCCACCGGCCGGCTGCGCTGCCTCCTGGTCTGGCTGGTCGGCACCCTCGCCCTGGTCGCGCTCCTGCTGGCGCTCCGCCCGGAGCTCGACGCAGCCAGGTCCGACCTGCCCGCGAACGACCTCGCCGGGCAGCCGTTCGACCAGCTGCTCGTCCGGACGTGCGCAGCGGTCGCGGCGCTGGCAGCCGGGTGGCTGTGGATGCTCACCACCCTGGTGGTCCTCGAGGCGCTCGGCACCACCCAGCGCGAACGCAGCCCCGGCGTTCCCGACGTCGTACGCCGTGTGGTGCTGCTCGCCTGCGGAGTCGCGGTCGCGGGCGCCACCTCCCCGGCCCTCGCCGGCCCCGGGCCGGTCCCGCTCGACAGTGGCGGCCGTTCGGACCACACGAGCATTCGCGGGCTGCCGCTCCCGGACCGCGCGACCGGGGGCGCCACGCTGGCCTGGCTGGCCCATGTCACGGTGTCGGCGCGCCGGGTCGACGACCGGTCGACGAGCGTGGTCGTGCGTCCGGGCGACAACCTCTGGACGATCGCCGCCGCCGACCTGCCCCCGGGCGCCGACGATGCCGCGGTAGCGGCGCACTCGAAGCGGATCTACGCCCTGAACCGCGACGTCATCGGGCCCGACCCCGACCTGATCCGGCCCAACCAGCGGCTGGAGATGCCGCGCAACAGGCGTTGACCGCGCGGTCAGCCGACGAGAGGAGTCCCGATGTCACCGTTCCACGAGCGAGTTGTGCCGCTCCGGGTCCCGGTCCCGGTCGCCAGCGTGCAGGGCACCCTGGCACTCGACCTGCAACCGCGCCGCGACCCGCCGCCCCTCACCGGTCCGGACGGCCGCGTCTCCGGTGACGTGGTCCCCATCGACCTGAGGCGGCGACAACAGGTCGAGCAGTGGTCACGCCGGTTCGCCCAGGCCGCCGTCGAGATCGTCGGCGGGGACCGGCCCGTCTCCCAGCTGCTCCGCTGGGTCACGACCGACGTCTACGCCGACCTCGGCCGACGCGCGCAGCTGGTGGCCCGCGCCGGCGGCCACGCCCCGGGCACCGCGCGGGTCCAACCGGTACGACCCAAGGTGCTGAGCGTGCACACCTGCTTCGTCGAGCAACACGTGGTCGAGGCCGCCGTCCACGTGAGGTACGGCGCCCAGTCGCGCGCCCTGGCTGCCCGTTTCGTCGTGCGGGGCGAGCCGGGGGCGCGGCGTTGGGTGTGCACCGACCTGGAGTTCGCCTAGCCGTTGATCCGCGCGGTCAGACCGGTCGGTCCACCCGGGCGTCCGTGGCACAGCTTGTACTTCTTGCCGGAGCCGCACGGGCACCGGTCGTTGCGACCGACGCCGGCGTACTCGTCGTCCGCGTTCGTGACCGTCGTGCCCTTGACCTCGACCTCGCCGTCCTCGGAGGGTGCGGAGTAGGAGAGGTTCTGCGGCTGCTTCGGAGCCACGAGCCCCTTGGCCCGGATCGCCGGCGCCTCGCGGGGGCTGTCAGCGGGGGGTGCCGGCTGGAGCAGCGGCTCGGCAACCTCCTCGACCACTTCGTCCTCCTCGTCGTCGACGGAGACCTCGAGGTTGAAGAGGAAGCCGACCGACTCCTCCTTGATGCCGTCCATCATCGCGGCGAACATGTCGAAGCCCTCGCGCTGGTACTCGACGAGCGGGTCGCGCTGGGAGTAGGCACGCAGGTAGATGCCCTCGCGCAGGTAGTCCATCTCGTAGAGGTGCTCGCGCCACTTGCGGTCGAGCACCGAGAGGACGACGCGGCGCTCGAGCTCGCGCATGACCTCTTCGCCCATCTCCGCCTCGCGACGGTCGTAGGCCTCGTGGGCGTCCTTGCGGAGCACCTCGGTGAGCTCGTCGCGATCGAGGTTGGCCTTGCCGCCCGCCTCCTTCTCGAGGACGTTGCGGTCGACCGAGACGGGCCAGAACTGGCTGAGGTCGGTCCACAGCTGCTCGAGGTCCCACTCCTCGGCGAACTCCTGGGTGTGGCTGGAGACGTAGCCGGAGACGACGTCGTCGATGAACGTGCGCATCTGGTCCTCGAGGTCAGCACCCTCCAGGACCTGTCGGCGCTCTCCGTAGATGACCTCGCGCTGGCGGCTCATCACGTCGTCGTACTTGAGGACGTTCTTGCGCGACTCGAAGTTCTGCGACTCCACCTGGCCCTGCGCGTTGGCGATGGCCCCGGTCACCCGCTTGTTCTCGATCGGCACGTCGTCGGGGATCTTGAGCATCTGCAGCACCCGGTCGACCCACTCGGCCTTGAACAGGCGCATCAGCTCGTCCTGCAGGGACAGGTAGAAGCGCGACTCGCCCGGGTCACCCTGGCGGCCGGAACGACCACGCAGCTGGTTGTCGATGCGGCGCGACTCGTGGCGCTCGGTGCCGACGACGTAAAGGCCGCCGAGCTCCTTGACGTCGTCGTGCTCGTTGCCGACCTGCGACTTGATCCGCTCGAGCATGGCCGGCCAGGCCGCTTCGTACTGCTCCGCGGTCTCGCCCGCCGGCTCCAGGCCCTGCTTGCGGAGCTCGGCGTCAGCGAGGAACTCCACGGAGCCGCCGAGCATGATGTCCGTACCGCGACCCGCCATGTTCGTTGCGACCGTGACGGCACCCTTGTGCCCGGCCATCGCGACGATCTTCGCCTCGTCGGCGTGCACCTTGGCGTTCAGGACCGTGTGCGGGATGCCGCGCCTCTTGAGCTTGCCGGACAGGTGCTCGGACTTCTCGACCGAGACGGTGCCGACGAGGATGGGCTGGCCCTTCGCGTGACGCTCGGCGATGTCCTCGACGACGGCGTCGTACTTCGCCTCCTCGGTGCGGTAGACGAGGTCGGCCTGGTCGAGCCGCATCATCGGCATGTTGGTCGGGATCGGTACGACGCCGAGCTTGTAGATCTTGTCGAACTCCGACGCCTCGGTCATGGCCGTACCGGTCATCCCGGAGAGCTTGGAGTAGAGGCGGAAGTAGTTCTGCAGGGTCACCGTGGCGAGGGTCTGGTATTCCTCACGGACCTCGACACCTTCCTTGGCCTCGATCGCCTGGTGGAGTCCGTCGTTGTAGCGACGGCCCGAGAGCATCCGGCCGGTGTGCTCGTCGACGATCAGGACCTCGCCGTTCATGACGACGTACTCCTTGTCGTTGTGGAACAGCTCCTTGGCCTTGATCGAGTTGTTGAGGAACGAGATCAGCGGGGTGTTGGCGGACTCGTAGAGGTTCTCGATGCCGAGGTGGTCCTCGACCTTGGTGATGCCGTCCTCGAGGACCGAGATCGTGCGCTTCTTCTCGTCCACCTCGTAGTCGACGTCGCGGGTCAGGGTCTTGGTGAGCTTGGCGAACTCTCCGTACCACTTCACCTCGTCCTGGGTCGGACCACTGATGATCAGCGGCGTCCGGGCCTCGTCGATGAGGATCGAGTCGACCTCGTCGACGATGGCGAAGTTGTGGCCGCGCTGGACGCACTCCTCGATCGACCCAGCCATGTTGTCGCGCAGGTAGTCGAAGCCGAGCTCGTTGTTGGTCCCGTAGGTGACGTCGCAGGCGTAGGCGACCCGGCGCTCGTCCGGGCGCATGTCCGGAAGGATCACGCCGGTCGAGAGCCCGAGGAAGTGGTGGATGCGGCCCATCCACTCGGCGTGGTACTTGGCGAGGTAGTCGTTGACGGTGACGACATGGACGCCGTCGCCGGAGATCGCGTTGAGGTAGGCCGGCAGGGTCGCGACCAGGGTCTTGCCCTCACCGGTCTTCATCTCGGCGATGTTGCCGAGGTGCAGTGCCGCGCCCCCCATGATCTGGACGTCGTAGTGGCGCTGGCCGATCACCCGGTTGGCGGCCTCGCGAACCGTCGCGAAGGCCTCCGGCATCAGGTCGTCCAGGGACTCGCCGTTGGCGTAGCGCTCCTTGAACTCCGCGGTCATTCCCTGGAGCTCGGCGTCGCTCATCTTGACGAAGTCGTCCTCGATGGCGCTGACCGCCTGGGCGATCGACTCGAGCTGGCGCAGGATCTTTCCCTCGCCGATGCGAAGGAGCTTGTCAAGAATGGCAGGCACGAGCGGGTAACTCCTTGATTGGGATGGCGCGCGCCACTCTACCCAGCGCGCGAAGCACCCCCCAATCGACCGGACGCCGGAACCGGGCGGCGGGGAAGCGAGACCTCAGAAGCGGAGGAGCGCGGCGAGGTCGCCCCGCGGCTCGGCGCTGACGGCGTCCAGTCCGAGCCACCCGGCGAGCGTCCGCAGCTCCGCGGAGAGCTCCGCGGCCGTGTCGTCCGGTGCACCCGGCTCGGCGTACGCCGCCTTGACGATCAGGCGTCCGGACTTCCGGTCGGCCTTGAGGTCCACCCGGGCCACGATCTGGTCGCGCAGCAGGAACGGAAGCACGTAGTAACCGTGGATGCGCTTCTCGGCCGGGGTGTAGATCTCGATCCGGTAGCGGAAGTCGAAGAGCCGCTCGGTGCGCTCGCGCTCCCAGACGACCGGGTCGAACGGACTCAGCAGCGCCCGGGCACTGACCCGGCGCGGCCGGCGGGCGTCGCGGTGCAGGTACGCCGGCCGCTTCCAGCCCTGGATCGAGGCCGGGAGCAGCTCCCCGGTCTCCAGCAGGGTGCGGATCGCGGGCTGCACGTGGTCGTTGTGCATCCGGTAGTAGTCGCGCAGGCACCCGGCGGTGGCCACGCCAAGAGATACCGCGGCCCGACGCACCAGCTCCAGGTTTGCCTCCTCGAGCGAGGGCGTGGGTCGAGCCAGCACGTCCGCCGGGATGACCCGCTCGGGCAGGTCGTACAGGATCTCGAACTGGCTGTTGCGACCGGCGACCGCGAGGTCGCCTGCCATGAAGAGGAAGTCGAGCACCTTGCGGGTCTCCGACCAGTTCCAGCCCCAGTTGTCCTTGGTCCGGGGCAGCCCGTCGTCGAGGTCGCGCGCCGTCGAGGCACCGCGGTCGCGCACTTCGGCGAGCAGGTCCTGCTCCAGCTCGGGGTCGGCGTCGACGAACGACCACTTGCCGCGCTGCTGGCGGTACGTCGTCATCCGGTGCTGCATGACGGGCCAGAGCTCGACGGGCATGAACGCCTGGACGTGCGCCCAGTACTCCACGACGCGACGTGGCCGCTCCTCCGCTGCCCGCCTCAGCAGCTCCACGTCGTACGGGCCCATCCGCGAGTACAGCGGCATGAAGTGGGCGCGCTGAAGGACGTTGACCGAGTCGACCTGGAGCACGCCGGTGCGGTCGAGGGTGCGCTGGAACGTGCGCATCGTGGGCGCGACGTGGCGCTTGTCGAGAAACCCCTGGGCAGCGAGCGCGATGCGCCGAGCCTGCGCCGTGGAGAGCTCCGTCACGACCCGAACTCAACCACGTGGCACCGACGGTGGTTGCGATCGACTGTCGGGTGCCGTCTAGGGCAGGTCGAGAAGCTTCTCCTTGACCGCGTACATGACGGCTTCCATGCGCGAGTGCAGCTGAAGCTTCTCGAGGATGTTGCGGACGTGGTTCTTGACGGTGTTCTCCGAGATGTAGAGGGCATCGGCGATCTCCCGATTGCTCATGCCCTTGGCCACCAGCCGGAGCACCTCGAGCTCCCGCTCGGTGAGCCGGAGCCCTGGGACGTGGTCGCGCTCCGGGCGCGACATCTGCTTGAACTCGTCGATCAGCTTGACCGCCATCGATGGGCTGATCAACGACTGGCCGTCTGCGACCACCCGCACCGCCTGCGCGACCTCTTCGATGGAGGAGTCCTTAAGAAGGTAGCCGGAGGCGCCGCTCTTGACGGCCTCGTAGAGGTCTGCTTCCTCGTCCGAGACCGTGAGCATGATGATCTTGGCCGACGGCACGGCTTCCTTGATGGCCAGGCAGGCCTCGATGCCGGAGCGCTTCGGCATCCGGATGTCGAGGAGCACGACGTCGGGTGCGGTGGTGGCTGCCAGGCTGGTGCCCTCGACGCCGTCGCCCGCCTCGCCGATGACCTCGATGCCGGACTCGATCGCCAGCAGCATCGTCAGGCCACGCCTGAACAGCTCCTGGTCGTCGACGACCAGAACCCGAATGGGCTCGGCCGGAGCCTCGACCTGAGCCTCTTTCTGTTCCGCCACGTGGGCATCATGGCACGTACGGGCGGGGTAGTGGACGCCCCCGGGTGGGTGAAATGCGCGATGGGATGGCCCAACTGGGCCATCCCACCTGTGCATCGCCGTCAGGGACGGCGTTCCTGGCCCGGCGATCGAGGCTCAGGCATCGCTTCCGAGGTCGAGGGAGATCACGCCGTAGTCGTAGCCACGGCGCCGGTAGACGACCGCCGGCCGGTCGTTCTCCTTGTCCACGAACAGGTAGAAGTCGTGACCGACCAGCTCCATCTCGTAGAGCGCCTGGTCGAGAGTCATCGGGCTCGCCGGGTGCGTCTTCTCGCGCACGACCAGGGGGCCGTCGCCTGTCACGTCGATGGGTCCGACCTTGCGGTCGCGGGTGGTCGTCATGTCGTCGGAGGCAAGGTCGTCGTCCTGGACCGCCACACCGGCGAGCGCCTGGCCGACCGAGACGGGTGCACGCCTGCCGCGGTGAACGCGTCGCCTGTCAGCGGCCCGGCGCATCTGCGCAGCCATCTTGTCCAGGGCGAGGTCGAGCGCAGCCATCTTGTCGTCGGCTGCGGCTTCGGCCCGGATCACGGGGCCCTTGGAGAAGGCGGTGAGCTCGAGATGCACCGCCCGGTCGTGCTGCCGGGGATTCGGCTCGCAGTCGACCTCGACGTGGACCCGGATGATCCGATGGTCGTGCTTCTCGAGCCGTGTCAGCTTGTCCGTGACGTGCTCGCGAAACCTGTCCGTGAGCTCGCAGTGTCGACCGGTGACGACAACTTCCATGTGAAACCTCCCGTTGAACAGTTGGTTCTTCTGGATGGAGCCCGCTCGGCCGACCTGGTCTTCGACCCCACAATCGCCTGCTGAAGCGTTCGCAGCTTGTCTGCCACTACTGGCCTTCTCCCGTCGACGGCCGCATCTGACGACCGGGACGAGGCAGGACTTACGTCTAAGCCGCACCGTGATCGGCTCTCCGACCGGATTGCTCCGATCGGGACAGCCTTACGTGGACCGTTTCGCCTGCGACTGGCATCGGCTTGCCGTCCGTGCGCCCTTGATCCGGGCACCCCGACGACGCAACCACGGACCCGAACGGACTCCATACACAGACGTTAGTGCGTGCCCGGTGAGGACGAAACCCGTTCGGCTGAAGTTTCGCCGTGAGCTAGGAGCCCGCCGGCGGCTGCCGACGTCTGGTGGCGGCAACGGCCGCCACTGCGGACACGGACAGCCCGACAGACTCCAGGGCGCGTTGCGCTTCCCGGGCCGTCGCACCGGTGGTCAGGACGTCGTCGCACACGACGATCCGCGCCCGTGGGCGTCGTGCCGACAGGTGCCTCAGGGAAGCAACGGGACACGCCATCGAACCCGCGAGGTTGGCAGCCCGCCCAGCCGCGTCCAGCCCGGCCTGGTCCACGACCCCGGGACGGGTGTTGAGCAACCGGACGGCCAGGACGTCGTGACCCTCAGCCCGGAGCCCGGACGCGGCTCTCGCCGTCACCGAGTACGTCGGGTCGTGACCGCGGGCACGCAGGCTCGCCGGTCGCGAGGGGACCGGCACGAGCACGACCGGGCCGCGCAGGTCGACCGCGGTCGCTACGACCGTTGCCAGCAGTCGTGCCAGCGGGCGGCACAGCGCGAGCAGCCGGTGCTCCTTGTGGCCGATCACCATCGCCCGCACCACCCCGTCGTACGGCGCGGCCGCCCAGGGGGCAACCAGGCCGGCCGGAGTGGGGCTCGGCCAGGCCAGGTGTGGCCGGTCGGGCAGCGATGCCTCACAGCGCCGGCAGAGAAGTCGACCGGGAGTCGCGCACCCGACGCAGTGGCCGCCGAGCAGGAGATCGGTCAGCGCATCGAGCATCTCCACAGCCGAGCAGGCAGGCGGCGGTGGTTCAAGGCCCGTCTCGGCGGCTGTGGATGGTCAGCCGACGTAGCCGATCATGGTGATGCCGGGGTCGAGCGTCGGGTTGCCCGCCCCCGGGTCGGTGACGTCGGCCAGGCCGGACCTGGTGACCGCGTAGAGGTCCTCACCGGGGACCGGCGACCCGGCCAGGGCACGGAAGTCGCCGTTCAGCTTGGTCGGGAGCCCGTCGAGACCGCTCGGCGCACCGTCGACCGTCAACGACCGGACCTCGTAGGACTGGGCGACCCGGTGCAGGACCGCAAACGTCGTCGGCGTCAGCCAGCCGATGTCGCGAACCTGGAGCAGGGACTTGCCCCCCTCCCAGAAGACGCGGGTGGCGGGGAGCGCGTCGAGGACGCGGCCGTTGATGTCGTAGCGGATCCGGCTCACGAGGAATTCGTCGCCGCGGTCGCCGCGGTGCACGACGGCGACCAGCCGCGAGCCGTCGCGGGAGACCAGGAACCGCTTCACGTCGCGCCCGGTCAGTCGCGGGACGTCGAGCGAGCGCACCTTGCCGTTCTGGACGTAGGAGATCCGGGCACCGGTGGGGCTGCGGTCGACCAGCCACATCCGGTCGTGCAGGTCCCACGCCGGGTCGAGCAGGTTCGCCGCGTGGCTGACCACCTGGGTGACCTTGTCCTCGGGGTCCCGGACCGGAGCCATCAGCACCGATCGGCCGTCCGCGGCGACGCCTCCGACTTTCGTGGCGTCGAGGTTCACCCCGATCGAGCGCAGGTTGTAGTCGTCGCGGCCCAACGGACCGTCCACCGGGGTCTGCGACTCGGGAGACCCGGACACCAGGAGCCCGTCGCGCAGGCCGTAGAACAGCGAGCTCGAGCGCAGGCCGGTGGGGTCGTAATCCGCGCCTTCGTCGACGCTGAACTCGGTGACCGCGCCGGGCAGCTGCACCGGCACGTCGCCGATGGTCAGCCGGAACGACTGGATCGTCGGCTCCTGACGTAGCGTCCAGGCCACCTGGGCCAGCATCAGTGGGATGTCCTGTGGGGCGGGCTGGTCCGCGGCGCCGGTCAGCTTGATCGAGGCCACCCCTCCGGAGAACGGCACGGACAGCTCCACCGGCTCGGCCGGCAGCAGGCTGTGCGAGACCAGGCTGAGTCCGGGCCCGGGCCCCCGCAACAGGCCTGCGACCAACGTGCTGGCCAGCTGTTCGCCGTTCGGCACGAACACGGGCTCGGGCACCAGGACGGTCGAGGTGGGGTCGAAGAAGTAGAGAGAGACCTGCCGGAAATGGTTCTCGTACCAGGTCTCCGGGACGATGAGCGCGTTGGGCGCCTCGTCGATCCGCCACTCGCCGTTCTCGTCGCGCTTCATCGGGAAGGTGAGGTTCTGGTCCTCAGTCGGCAGCGCGCCCTGCCAGGCACCCCGCGAGTCGAGGTGGTCGGCGTCGGTCAGCGTGACGGAGACCTGCGACTCCCCCCGGGGAGTGAGGGTGCCGGGGTAGGTGATGGTCTCGAGTCCGGGGTCCCACGCGGCCTGGGCGTCTGTCGTGAGGAACTCCCGGGCCGGCTTCTGCTGGATCGGGGTTGCGGTCATCGCGTTCAGGAACCCCCGGACGATGTCGGTCGCGGAGCCACCCTCCTTCGGCGGTGGCGGGTTGTAGTCCATGCCGGGCTCGGTGGCCTCGTCGCTCGTGGACCCGGCATCGACGACCGGGCCGCTCTCGGGCAACCTCACGCAGGCCGCCGGCAGGGCCAGCGCGACGACCAGCACGAACGCCCCGCTCAGACGCGTCACTCTCGTCATGAGCTCGCTCCCGCCACGTGTTCGCCGGAGTCGGCCGGGACCAGCGGGATCGGGCTCTGCCGCAGCAGCCCGCCGGCCCGGCGCGGCAGGGTCAGCCGGAACTGAGCCCCTTCGTGCGGGCGGCCCCAGGCCTGCAGCCAGCCTCCGTGCAGGTGGGTGTCCTCCAGCGAGATCGACAGCCCCAGGCCGGTCCCTCCGCTGCTGCGAGCACGTGCGGGGTCGGCACGCCAGAACCGGTTGAAGACCATCGCCGACTCCCCCGGCGCCAGCCCGACGCCGTAGTCACGCACCGCGATCGCCGCGGAGTGATCGTCGCCGTCGACCTGGACCACGATGTCGCCGGGACCGCCGACCCGGTCGGACTCGGCGTGGTCGATCGCGTTGGTGAGCAGGTTGCGAACGATGCGCTCGACCCGGCGTACGTCGGCCTCGGCGAGACAGGGATGGTCGGGGGCGCGGACCACGACGCGGACGCCGCGCTGGTCGGCCAGAGCGCGGGTCGTGTCGACGACCCGATGCGCCACATCGACCAGGTTCACGTCGTCGGCGTCGAGTACGGCGGCACCCGCGTCGAACCTGCTGATCTCGAGCAGATCGACCAACAACGTCTCGAACCGGTCGAGCTCCAGCTGGAGCAGCTCTGCGGCGCGCGCGGTGGTGGGGTCGAAGTCCCGCCGCGCGTCGTGCAGCACGTCGCCGGCCATCCGCACGGTCGTCAGCGGGGTCCGCAGCTCGTGGGACACGTCGGCAACGAACCTGCGCTGCAGCCGGCTGAGCTCCTCGAGCTGTCGGATCTGCCGCTGGAGGTTGCTGGCCATCTGGTTGAACGAGGTCGCGAGACGCGCCAGGTCGTCCTCGCCGGAGACCTTGAGCCGCTCCTGCAGGCGACCGGCGGCCAGCCGTTCGGCGACCTCGCGCGCCATGCGGATCGGGGCGACGACCTGACGGGTGACCAGCCAGGTGAGCCCGGCCACCAGGATCAGGAGCAGCACGGCAGCGGTGAGCAGCGCCTGGGTCACGAGAGCGAGCGTCTCGCGCTCCTCGTTGAGGGGGAACAGGTAGTAGAGCGTGTACGTCGAGCCGTCGGCCGGCAGCACCACCTGGGACCCGATCACGATCCCGGGCTCTTCGGTGACGTCACCGGTGTCGCTGACGGTGCGGATGCGGGTGTAGGTCCACGCGGGGTCACTGTTGCCGGCGAAGTGTTCCTGCAGCGACGCTGGGACGCTGCTCAGCTCCAGGCCCGGAGTGGACCTGGCGCCGTCGACCGCGAGCTCGCCGGCAGACCCACCGGCCGGACCGCCGAGCACGACGCTGAACCCGCGGGTGACGCCGCGCTGGATGATCGGTGTGACGAGCTCGGTCTGCTGACCAGCAGAGTCGACGTCGGTGCCCGAGACGGCCAGCAGCCGCTCGCGTGCGTCCTTGGTCTCGGCGTTGGCCTCACTGACCACCGCGTCGACGCGGTGTGAGAGCAGGCCCTCTCGGGTCTGCTGGAGCAGGAACAAGCCCACGGCGCTGACCACGACCGCGGAGAGGACGAGCGTGCTCGCGACCACTCGCGCCTGGATCGACCGCCGCCAGAAGGTGAGTCCCCGTCGCAACGTCGCAGGGACCGACCTCCCGCCGCTAGGCGTTGCCCGCCTTGTAACCGACGCCACGGACCGTCACCACGATCTCGGGGTTCTCGGGGTCGTGCTCGACCTTGGACCGCAGTCGCTGGACGTGGACGTTCACGAGGCGGGTGTCGGCGGCGTGACGGTAGCCCCACACCTGCTCGAGCAGCACCTCGCGCGTGAAGACCTGCCACGGCTTGCGCGCCAGGCAGGCAAGCAGGTCGAACTCCAGGGGGGTCAGGCTGATCGGCCGGCCGGAGCGGGACACCGCATGCCCCGCGACGTCGATCGCGAGGTCGCCGATGTTCAGGGTCTCCTGCGAGCCGGTGTCGAAGCGGCGCACCCGCGCCCGGATGCGGGCGACCAGCTCCTTCGGCTTGAACGGCTTCACGACGTAGTCGTCGGCACCGGACTCGAGACCCACGACCACGTCGACGGTGTCGCCCTTCGCGGTGAGCATCACGATCGGCACGCCGGACTCGGCGCGAATCTCCTTGCAGACGTCGATGCCGTCCTTGCCGGGGAGCATCAGGTCGAGGAGCACCAGGTCCGGCCGGTAGTCGCGGAACTCCTCGAGAGCCAGGTCGCCACGAACGCACATCCGGCTGTCGAAGCCCTCCTGCCGGAGCACGATCGTGAGCATCTCCGCGAGGGAGGCGTCGTCGTCGACGACGAGGATGCGTCCCTTCGTCGCGAAGTCCGAAGGCTGGCTCATGCGTTCAATCTTGCCACTGGCACTGCCAACAACCGTGCAACAAGCACTCCGGGGCCCTCCGGGCGCACGCAGACGGGCCTGCATGCCACGCGGCATGCAGGCCCGTCGGGGGCGTTGCGGGTGATCAGTAGCGGTACTGGTCGGACTTGTACGGGCCGGCGACGTCGATACCGAGGTACGACGCCTGCGAGTCCGTCAGCGTCGTGAGCCGCACGCCGAGCGCGTCCAGGTGCAGGCGCGCGACCTCCTCGTCGAGGTGCTTCGGCAGCACGTAGACGCCAACGGGGTAGTCCTGCGGCTTGGTGAAGATCTCGATCTGGGCCAGCACCTGGTTGGTGAAGGAGTTCGACATCACGAACGACGGGTGGCCGGTCGCGTTGCCGAGGTTCATCAGCCGACCCTCGGAGAGGACGATGATCGCGTTGCCCGCGGGGAACGTCCACACGTCGACCTGCGGCTTGACGTTCTTGCGGACGACGCCGTCGTACGACTCCAGGCCGGCCATGTCGATCTCATTGTCGAAGTGGCCGATGTTGCCCAGGATCGCGTTGTGCTTCATCTTGGCCATCTGCTCGACCGTCACGACGTCCTTGTTGCCTGTCGCAGTGATGATGATGTCGGCAACGTCGAGGACGTCGTCGAGGGTCGAGACCTGGTAGCCGTCCATCGCGGCCTGCAGCGCGCAGATCGGGTCGATCTCGGTGACGATGACCCGGGCACCCTGGCCGCGCAACGACTCGGCGCAGCCCTTGCCGACGTCGCCGTAGCCGCAGACGACAGCGACCTTGCCGCCGATCAGGACGTCGGTGGCGCGGTTGATGCCGTCGATG
>JAOPXM010000140.1 GCA_025965125.1 Nocardioides sp. | reverse complement strand
GCCAACCGGCCGTTGACCTGCGCACCCAGGTAGTCAGGGTCATTGGCGACGACCAGGATCGGGAAGTAGGTCAGCGGCAGCGCAACCGCCGAGAAGACGACCGAGAACTCCGTGACCAGGATCGGGTTGACCTTCGCCAACAGCACCGCCGTGGCCAGCAGCGTGGAGACGAGCAGAATCAGGTGGAAGCCGGCCGCCTGGGATGGTTTGACGTACTTGCCCCACTGGGCGCCGAAGTACTGCGCGATGCTGTAGCCCACGCTCACACCGGTTTCACACGCTGCCCCGAAGGTGGCCGCGGTGAAGCCCACGATCACCACAGCCACCCCGACCTTGCCGAAGGCGACCGCGATCGGGAGCCCGACCTGTCCGAGCGTGTCGACGGTGATGCCGACCGGCCCGAACACGACCGCGGTGCATCCGGCGATCGCCAGCGACAGCAGGCCGCCGAGGGGAAAGCCGATCAGGACGTTGGCCCGCATCACCGGGATGTCCTCCAGGCTCCAGCGCTCCTCGACGCCCCCCGAGGAGAAGAAGAAGACCTCGTACGGCGTCATCGCCGCGCCGAAGAGGGCCACGACGTAATAGCTGTAGACGGTCCACGACTCGCCACCGGGCTTGTCCAGGGTGACGGCCTGGTGGGCCATCGCTGCCCAGTCGGGGCCGAGCTTCCACAGCGCCACGGCGAACACGATCAGGGCCAGACCCAGCAGCCCGAGCACATTCTCGATGGCGCTGAACTTCGCGCGCCAGAGCAACAGCCACACGAGCAACCCCACCAACGGGACGATCAGGAGCTCGTTGACCGACGACACCAGCTGCAGTGAGAGGGCGACGCCGCCGATCTCGGCGATGAAGGTCAGGAGCGTGACGCCCATCGAGGCGAGCAGGTTGGCGAACCCCATCCGCGGGCCGAGTCGTTCGCGCACCAGGTCGAACGTCGCCCGCCCGCTCACGGCGGCGATCCGCCCGGACATCTCCGCGAAGACGCAGATGCCGAGCACGCCCACGGGCACCACCCACGCCATGGAGAACCCGAAGCGGGCGCCCACCTGCGCGTTGGTCACGAGGTCGCCGATGTCGACGAAGCCGCCGATGGCGGTGAGGATGCCGAGCGCGACCGCCAGGAAGCGCTTCACGAGAGCCGCCCCTTGACCGAGAGCAGGTCGTGGCGTGCCTTGGCGAGCTTGCGCAGGAGCTTCGGGTACTCCCCGGTGTCTTCGCGGACCACCGCGATGCGCACCTGGGCGAGCAGGTCCGAGGCATCCGACAGGGCGCCGGTCACCTGGACGTACTCACGGTTCTCCCCGGCGGGTGGCTGCAGGCCGCCGAACTTCTGGGCTGTGAGGCCCACGGTCTCCTCACTGTCCAGGACGACCACCTGCTGGTAGTTCTGGGCCAGGTCGCCGCTCTGCTGGAGCTGCAACACGAGCGTGACGGTTGCGACCTCGCTGACGGCATCGGCCAAGGACTGCTGGGCCTGGTCGGTCCACTCGCCCTGCTCGGGGACGGATGGTGCACAACCAGCGGAGAGACCCATCAGCACGACGAGCCCCGCCGCCGGCAGGGTAGAGAGGAGGGATCTTCGGACCCGGGTCCACGATCCGGCGGAGTCGTTCAGGGCAGATCCTTCCGTCGTCAGGGTCCCTCGTACCCGACTGGGCTGGCCGGCATGCGGCCGCGGTCGCTCACCCGTCCGGGCGGAATGCGGGCCCCGGCATCGGGGTACTTTCGCGTCATGACCCGCATCTCACGTGCGCAGGCCGGGCTGTGCTGACCCCGAAACCACGCGGATCCCTCAGCGAGGCGGTGTTCGCGGCTCTGCGCGCCGGTCTCGACACCGACCATGGGCCCGTCTGGCCGACCGCGGATGCAGACGAGGACGCGGCGGTCAGCCTCTGGGTCCTCTACGAGCTGCACTACCGCGGTCTTGACGACGTGGGCGACGAGCTGGAGTGGCATCCCGCGCTCCTGGCGCTGCGGCACCAGCTGGAGGGTGACCTCGAGGCCAGACTTCGGGCGCGGTTCCCGGGGCGCCGGTCCGAAGGGGACTTCGGCGAGGAGTTCTTCGGGTTCGTCGCGAACCATGACGGCCCGTCCCTCGCGGCACATGTGCAGCGAGACGCCGACCGCGACCAGGTCCTCGAGCTGCTCCGCGTGCGTTCGATCTACCACCTCAAGGAGGCCGACCCCACGGCGTGGGTCGTGCCCCGCCTTCCGGTGGCGACGAAGGCGGCCCTCATGGAACTGCTGTACGACGAGTACGGAGTCGGCGACCCCAACCGGCTGCACGCCCATCTCTGGGCACTGGGCATGGAGGCTTGCGGCCTGGAGTCGGACTACGGCGCCTACATCGACGAGGTGCCGACCGAGATCCTCGAGCAGAACAACGCGATGTCGTTGTTCGGCCTGCACCGCCGGCTGCGAGGTGCGGCGCTCGGCCACCTGGCGGCATTCGAGGCAACCAGCTCGATGCCGTCGCGCCGGATGGCGCAGGGGCTCGAGCGCCTGGACCTGCCACGCGCGATCGTCGACTACTACACCGAGCACATCGAGGCCGACGCCGTGCACGAACAGCTGGCAGTCCGCACGGTCTGCGGCAGCCTGGTCGCGCAGGAGCCAGGCCTCACGGACGACGTCTACTTCGGGGCGTTCACCTGCCTGGATCTCGAGAACCGGGTCGCCGTCCGGATGCTGTCGCGCTGGGGTGTGCTCGAGGGCGATGAGGGAGCCGCCGCGTGAGCGAGGCAAGGTCCTTCGACCATCCCGACGTCGTGCTGTGCCCGGGGGGCCCGATGCTGTTGCGCGGCGACCACCTCGTCGAGGACGCCGACGGAGTCACCCACCGCACCGAACGCCCGGTCAGCGCGATCTGTCGCTGCCACAAGTCGGCAAGCAAGCCGTGGTGCGACGGCACCCACAAGCTCCTGCCGCACAAGCAGCGTCCGATCTAGCGCCCCGGCTGGTCGAGGCGGACCAGCACGCCCCGGTCGAAGAACCGAAGCTCGACGAGCTCGAGGTCGCCGTACGACTCAAGGCTGCCGCGGATGGTGTCGGCCTGCTCCACGGTGCCGAGCTGCAGCAGCGCCGCGCCACCGGGGATCAGGTGGCTGGACGCGGCCGCCACGCACGCCCACGCCACCTCCAGGCCGTCCTCGCCCCCGTCGATCGCCAGTAGTGGGTCCTCGGGGTAGCGACCGGTCTCGCGTCGTCGCACCCAGGGTGGGTCGGCGATCACGAGCGCGAACGTCTCGGCCGGCTCGAGCACGTCGTCGATCCCGCCCTCGCGGACTTCCACGAGCTCACCCAAACCGGCAGCGTCGGCGTTGCGCCGCGCGCAGTCGCAGGCAACGGGGTTCAGGTCGACCGCCACCAGGGGCCGGGGCTCGGTCGCGATCGCGAGCAGCCCGATCTGGCCGGCTCCGGCGCACAGCTCGAGAACCGGGCCGGGTGGCGCGTCACGCAGGAGCTCGGCCGCCCAGAGCGACTGTGCTGCTGTCCAGGGGCGGGGCTGGAGAACCCGTTCGTCGTAGGCGATCCGCAGGCTACCGAACGGTTCGACGGTGCCGGTCGTCACGATCGGCCCTCGGCGATGTAGGCAAGGCGGCGCAGCGTCTCGACGTTGCGCCACGTCAGCTGGGCGTCCCGCACCGGCTTCGGCACGAGCCGACCGGGTCCGGAGACCGCGTCCTCCTCGATGACGACCTCGGTCTCGGCGCCGCTGGCATGCAGCCGCAGCACCACCTCTGCGGTTCCCATCGGCCGGGCGTGAGCCTGCAGCCGCAGCATCGAGCCGGGGTGGCACTCCACCACCTCGGTCGTGTCGTTGAGCAGAAGGGGCCAGGCCCCGACGGAATGGTGCAGCTGGGCGCCGACCGCGGGCCAGGTGTCGTCGACCTCTCGCATGCGAGAGGCCCCGACGACCCAGACCGGATAGAGCCACCCGTCGGACAGGACATCCCAGACTTGTTCCGGTGTGGCGGCGACCGTGCGCGTGTTGGTGCTCATGAGCGATGCAGTACCCCCACGGTCCACGGACGTAACTCCCGCCCGAGTCGCACCGGTCACAGCTCTCGGCGGCAGCCCTCAGCCGGTGGGTTAAGGTGGTCCCATCATGATGCGCCAGCTGCTCCTTCGCTGCCGCAGCGAGGTCTGACAGCCGGACCCCCTCGCTGCGGAGTGAGTGCCGCCCGTCCCGGCCCCACGTCAGAGCCAGCGAGGACCTCATGACCCAGCAGAAGCCCAGCGGAATGCCCCATTCGCGCTACCGCGCATTCCCCCCCATCGACATCCCCGACCGCACCTGGCCGTCGAAGACCATCACCGAGGCGCCACGCTGGCTCTCGACCGATCTCCGAGACGGCAACCAGGCCCTGATCGACCCGATGTCGCCGGCCCGCAAGATGAAGATGTTCGAGCTCCTGGTCCGGATGGGCTACAAGGAGATCGAGGTCGGGTTCCCGTCCGCCAGCGAGACCGACTTCGCGTTCGTGCGGCAGCTCATCGAGAGCGACCGGATCCCCGACGACGTCACGATCTCGGTGCTGACCCAGGCTCGCGAGGACCTGATCGAGCGCAGCGTCCAGTCGCTGGTCGGCGTGCCCAAGGCCAACATCCACCTCTACAACGCGCTGGCTCCGTTGTTTCGTCGCGTGGTCTTCCATGCCGGCAAGGACGAGATCAAGGACATCGCTGTCCGCGGCACCCAGCTGGTGATGAAGCACGCGGAGTCCTACCTGGACACCACCGTGATCGGCTACGAGTACTCCCCGGAGATCTTCACCTCCACCGAGCTGCCCTACTCGGTCGAGGTCTGCGAGGCCGTCTCGGACGTGTGGCAGCCCGAGGACGGTCGCGAGATCATCCTCAACCTGCCGGCCACCGTCGAGTCAGCGACACCAAACGTGTACGCCGATCAGATCGAGTGGTTCTCGCGTCAGCTGACCCGGCGGGAGAACACCGTGATCTCGCTGCATCCCCACAACGACCGTGGCACGGCCGTCGCCGCGACCGAGCTGGCGCAGATGGCCGGCGCCGACCGGGTCGAGGGATGCCTGTTCGGACACGGCGAGCGCACCGGCAACGTCTGCCTGGTCACGCTCGGGATGAACCTGTTCAGCCAGGGCATCGACCCGATGATCAACTTCAGCGACATCGACGAGATCCGGCGGACCGTCGAGTACTGCACCCAGCTGCCGGTGCACCCACGGCACCCGTACGCCGGTGACCTCGTCTACACGGCGTTCTCCGGCTCACACCAGGACGCGATCAAGAAGGGGCTCGAGGACCTCGACCGTCAGGCGGCCGAGCGCGGCGTACCGGTCGGAACGCTGCCCTGGGAAGCGCCCTACCTGCCGATCGACCCGAAGGACGTGGGCCGGACCTACGAGGCGGTCATCCGCGTCAACAGCCAGTCCGGCAAGGGCGGTGTCGCCTACATCCTCAAGGCCGAGCACAAGCTCGACCTGCCGCGCCGGGCGCAGATCGAGTTCAGCCGGGTGGTCCAGGAGCGCACCGACGCCGAGGGTGGCGAGATGTCGGCCGAGGAGATCTGGACGGTCTTCTCCGACGAGTACCTCCACCGCGAGACGCCGCTCAAGCTCAACTCCGTGCACACCTCATCGGCCGCGGGCGAGAAGGACGCCCTCACCGTCAACGTCTACGTCGACGGCGACATCCGCACCCTCGAGGGCACCGGCAACGGACCGATCGCCGCCTTCGTGAACGCGATCAACGAGATCGCCCGGCCGGGCCGCGGCGGGAGCTTCGACGTGCGGGTCCTCGACTACGCAGAGCACGCGCTCTCGGCCGGGGGCGACGCCATCGCGGCCGCGTACGTCGAGTGTGCGGTGGGCGACGAGGTTCTCTGGGGCGTCGGGCTCGACGCCAACATCGTCACCGCGTCACTCAAGGCCGTGATCAGTGCGGTGAACCGGGCAGCCGGTTAGCCGATCCCCAGCGCGCGGAGCCACTAGATTCCTTCCATGTTGGTCTCCGAACGCATCGGGCAGTTCTTTGTCGAGGGCGAATCCGGCCGCGACCGGCTCGAGTACACCGAGTACGGCTCGGGTGACGCCTGGGTCGTGCTGCTGCACGGCCAGCTGATGCCGCGTCGCATGCAGCAGCCGCTGGCCAGGTCGCTCGCAGCCGAAGGACTGCACGTGGTCACGCTGGATCTGCTCGGCCACGGCCGCTCGGACCGGCCGGCGGACCCGCTGGTCTACTCGATGACCGCGTTCGGCGAACAGGTGGTGGCTCTGCTCGACCACCTGGGTGCCGGGCAGGCCGTCATCGGAGGCATCTCGCTGGGCGCCAACGTCTCCCTCGAGGTCGCAGCGATCGCCCCCGAGCGGGTCCGGGGGCTCATCATCGAGATGCCGGTGCTCGACAACGCGGTGGAGGCCGGGATCCTGGCGTTCGCGCCGCTGATGTTCGCGGCCAGGTTCCTGCCGTTCACCGTCAACGGCCTGCGGCTGCTGACGCGGCCGATTCCTCGGGGCGTCGTCCCGTTCTGGGCCGGCATCATGCTCGACACCCTCGACCAGCGGGCGGACTCCGTGGCGGCTGTCGTGCACGGGCTCTTCTTCGGCCGGATCGCGCCGTCCTCGAAGCAGCGCCGGGCCATCGTCGCGCCGGCGCTGGTGGTCGGGCATCCCGCCGACCCGATCCATCCGGCCGCGGACGCCGCGATGCTCGCCGAGGAGATGCCGAACGCCACGTTCGTGAAGGCCAAGAGCATCCTCGAGTGGCGCCTCCGGCCCGAGCGGCTCAACCGCGCGGCCGCCGGGTTCGCCCTGGGATGCTGGCGGACCTCGGGGCGTCGCCGCCGTACCGGGGCCTGACGCCTGCACAATGGGTGAGTGCCTCTCTATCGCGACGAGGCGGTCGTGCTGCGCACCCACAAGCTGGGGGAGGCCGACCGCATCATCACCCTCCTCACCCGTCACCACGGGCAGGTCCGTGCCGTGGCCAAGGGTGTCCGCCGGACCACGTCGAAGTTCGGCTCGCGCCTGGAGCCGTTCACCCACGTCGACCTCCAGCTCGCGGAGGGTCGCAGCCTCGACATCATCACCCAGGCCGAGACCCTGACGCCGTTCTCGGCAGGCATCGGGCACGACTACGACCGCTACACGTCCGGCACGGTGATGCTCGAGACCGCCGAGCGCCTGGTCTCGGAGGAGAAGCAGCCCTCGCTCCAGCACTTCCTGCTGCTGGTCGGCGGGCTGCGGGCGATGGTGTCGGGGGAGCGCGGCCCTGGCCAGGTCCTCGACTCCTACCTGCTCCGGTCGCTGGCCGTCGCCGGCTACGCCCCGTCGTTCGACCACTGCGCCCGCTGCGGCGACGAGGGACCGCACCGCTGGTTCAACCCGTCGATGGGCGGGATGCTCTGCGTCACCTGCCGCGTCCCGGGCTCCGCGAGTCCTGCTCCCGAGACGATCGCCGCGCTGGGTGCCCTCCTCACCGGTGACTGGGCGATCATCGAGGCCACCGGTCCGCGGCACCTCAAGGAGGCCAGCGGACTGGTCGCCGCCTACCTCGCGTGGCACCTCGAGCGCGGGTTGCGCTCGCTCGTCTACGTCGAGCGGTGAGTAGCCTGCCCGCGTGACCACCCCACAGCGCTGCTCGCTG
>JAOPXM010000115.1 GCA_025965125.1 Nocardioides sp. | reverse complement strand
CGGATCGGGCGCGACCACATCGCCTCGACGATCTACACGATCGTGTTCGCCTACACCGGCACCGCTCTCACGGTCCTGCTCGTGATCCAGCTCTACAACCGGCCTCTGGTCGACCTGCTGGCGACCGAGGAGATCGGCCAGGAAGTCGTGCGGGCGCTGGTCAGCAGCATCGGCCTGGTCCTCGCCGTACCACTCACCACCGCGATCGCGACCGTCACCCTGCCCGGTGCCGCCGGGCGCCGAGGCGATCAGGTGTCGTAGCGCTTCTTCGCGCGGGGCTTCTTGCGGTCGTCCTGGCCCGGCGCTCCGGTGGCTGGCCGGCTCGGACCACTGGCGTCGAGGGTCAGCTCGATGAGCTTGCCGGAGATGCGGGTGCCGGACAGCTTGGACCACGCCTCTCCAGGCAGGTCCGCCGGGAGCTCCACGAGGGAGTGGTCGCCCCGGATGTCGATGTGCCCGAAGTCCTCGCGGCCAAGCCCACCCTCGTTCGCGATCGCACCGACGATCTGGCGCGGCTCGACCTTGTGCCGCTTGCCCACCGAGATGCGGTACGTCGCCATCGGGACGTCAGTGCGCCCGCGCGGCCTGCGCGCCGGCCGCTCCCCGCGCTCCTTGAACTCCTTGCGCGGCTTGGGTCCCCGATCATCGGGGTAGTCGCGCTCCGCGCGGACCGGTCGCTGCTGCTCCGGGTCGAGCAACAACGGGGTGTCGCCCTGCATCACGACCGCGAGCGCGGCCGCAACGTCGACCTCCGGCACGTCGTTCTCCCGGACGTAGTGCGCGACGATGTCACGGAACTTGTCGATGCGCGCGGTGTTGGTCAGCGCCTCGGTGATGGCCTCGTCGAAGCGCGCGAGCCGGGTGGTGTTGACGTCCTCGACGGTCGGAAGCTGCATCTGGGTCAGCGGCTGCCGGGTGGCCTTCTCGATCGCCTTCAGCAGGTAGCGCTCACGGGGCGTGACGAACGAGATCGCGTCGCCACTGCGGCCGGCCCGACCGGTCCGGCCGATGCGGTGCACGTAGGACTCGGTGTCGGTCGGGATGTCGTAGTTGACGACGTGACTGATGCGGTCGACGTCGAGGCCACGGGCCGCCACGTCCGTGGCCACCAGGATGTCGAGCTTGCCCGACTTGAGCTGGTTGACCGTGCGCTCGCGCTGGGCCTGTACGACGTCACCGTTGATGGCCATCGCGGAGAAGCCCCGCGCCCGCAGCTTCTCGGCCAGGGTCTCGGTCTCGTTCTTGGTGCGGACGAAGACGATCATCCCCTCGAAGTTCTCGACCTCGAGGATCCGGGTGAGGGCGTCGACCTTCTGCGGGTAGGACACCATCAGGTAGCGCTGGGTCGTGTTCGCCGACGTCGTCGTCTTGCTCTTGACGGTGATCTCGACGGGGTCGTTGAGGTACTTCTTCGACAACCGCCGGATCTGAGCCGGCATCGTCGCGGAGAACAGCGCGACGTTCTTGTCGTCCGGGGTGTCGGCCAGGATCGTCTCGACGTCGTCGGCGAAGCCCATGTTGAGCATCTCGTCGGCCTCGTCGAGCACCAGGAAACGCAGCTCGGTCAGGTCGAGGGTGCCCTTCTCGAGGTGGTCCATGATCCGGCCCGGCGTTCCGACGACCACGTGGACACCGCGACGCAGGGCGCTGAGCTGGACGCCGTACCCCTGGCCGCCATAGACCGGCAGCACGTGCACACCCTTGAGGTGGCTGGCGTACCGCTCGAACGCTTCGCATACCTGCAGGGCGAGCTCGCGGGTGGGCGCGAGCACCAGCGCCTGCGGCGACTTCTGCCGAAGATCGAGCCGGTCGAGGATCGGCAGCGCGAACGCGGCGGTCTTGCCGGTCCCGGTCTGCGCGAGGCCGACGACGTCGCGGCCCTCGAGCAGTGGCGGGATCGTGGCGGCCTGGATCGCCGACGGCGACTCGTAACCCACGTCGCGCAACCCCTTGAGCATGGCGTCGCTCAGGCCGAGGTCGGAGAACGTCGGGACCTCCGGGGACTGCTGGGTGTCGTCGTCGTTGCTCACCCCCGCAACGGTAGTGGCTCCGACCGCGACACCCGATTCGTGGCAACGGTGCCGTGGGTCACGGGAGGCTGCGGACGTGTCGGTGCGGGTGCGTGGGGCTGTGGGTGCTTGTGGGTGCTTGTGGGTGCCGCGGGTGCCGCGGTGCCGCGGTGCCGCGGTGCCGCGGGTGCACGCATTCGTTCAATTGCTGGGGAAGTGCGCCGTTTCGGGCGATTCCCCGGCTCTTTCCCAGCAATTGAACGGTTGCGGTCGCGGGGTTTCCGCGTCGCGTCGCGCCGAGCGCCGTGTCACCCGTCGCACCCGTCGAGCCCGCCACCCGTCACGTCCGCGCGTCCCGCGGGTGCACGCATGGGTCGCATCGCATCGCATCGCGTCGCGCCCGCCCGAGCACCCACCGAGCCCACCCGTCACACCCGCCCACCCGTCACGCCCGCCCGCCCCGTGGAGGCTCCCCGGGCAGGCAGGGTCACTCGACGGTGACGGACTTCGCGAGGTTTCGGGGCTTGTCGATGTCGTGACCCAGCCGCAGGGCAGCGTGGTAGGCAAGCACCTGGAGCGGGATGGTGAGCAGGATCGGGTCGAGCTCGGGTTCGTTGCGGGGTACGTCGATCCGGGCGATCATCGCCGGCCCGGTCCCGAGCTCGCCGAGGTCGACGTCCGCGTGCGTGACCACCACCAGCGGCCCGCGCCTGGCGGCGATCTCGTGCAGGGCGCCGAGGTTGCGGTCCGTGAGCTCGTCGGCGGGCACGACCGCGACGGTCGGCACTTCCTCGGAGATCAGGGCCAGCGGCCCGTGCTTGAGCTCGGAGGTCTGGTAGGCCTCCGCATGCCGGTAGGAGATCTCCTTGAACTTCTGCGCACCCTCGCGCGCAACCGGGAAGCCGCGTACCCGGCCGATGAAGAAGAGGCTCTCGGCCCCGGCGAGACGAGTCGCTGTCTCGGCCAGCTGGTCCTCCTGCCCGAGGATCTCGGCGATCTGGTCGGGCAGCCGGTTCAGGCCCGCTATCAGCCGCTTGCCGTCGGCGATGGACAGGTCGCGCACGCGGCCGAGCTGGAGCGCCAGCAGCGCGAAGCCCAGGAACATGTTGGTCAGCGCCTTGGTCGACGCGACCGCCACCTCGGGGCCGGCGTGGAGATAGATGCCGCCGTCGCACTCGCGGGCGATGGCGCTGCCGACGACGTTGACGAGGCCGATCACCCGGCCGCCCTTGCGGCGGATCTCCTGGACCGCGAGGAGGGTGTCGATCGTCTCGCCGGACTGGCTGACGGCGACGTACAGCGTGTCCGCCTCGATGATCGGGTTGCGGTAGCGGAACTCGCTGGCTGGTTCGGCGTCGGCCGGGATCCGGGCGAGCTCCTCGAGGAGCGACGCACCCATCTGCCCGACGTAGTACGCCGATCCGCAGCCGAGGATCTTGACCCGGCGGATCGCGCGGGTCTCGCGGGCGTCCATGTTGAGGCCGCCGAGGTGGGCGGTGCCGAACCGCTCGTCGAGCCGGCCCCGAAGGACGCTTGCCGCTGCGGTCGGCTGCTCGAGCATCTCCTTGTGCATGAAGGAGTCGTGTTCGCCGGCGTCGTACGCCGCGGGGTCGACGTCGATCAGGGTCGCCGTCTTGTTGGTGGAGGTCAGGTCCTGCCGGTACGTCGTGAAGCCGCCGGCCGTGAGGGTGGCCATCTCGCCGTCCGCGAGGTGGGCGACCGTTGTCGTGTACCGCACCAGGGCCCCGAGGTCGGAGGCAACGTGCATCTCCTTCTCCCCGACCCCGATGATCAGCGGGCTGCCGTTGCGAGCCACGACGATGCGGTCCGGGAAGTCGGCATGGAGCACGGCGATCCCGTAGGTCCCGTCGATCAGGGCAAGGGCGTCCGCGACCCGGCCCTCCAGGGTGTCCGCGTCGGAGCGGGCTATCAGGTGAGCGAGGACTTCGGTGTCGGTCTCGGAGGCGAGATCGACCCCGTCATCAGTCAGCTGTTTGCGAAGCAGGCCGGCGTTGTCGATGATCCCGTTGTGGACCACCGCCACGTCGCCCTTGGCGTCGGTGTGGGGATGCGCGTTCACGTCGTTGGCGGGGCCGTGGGTCGCCCATCGGGTGTGCCCGATGCCGGCCTTGCCCGCGAAACGCTTGGGCAGGTCGTCGCTCAGGTCACGGACCCGGCCCGCCTTCTTGGCGATCCTGAGCCCGGTGCCGAGCACGGCTACCCCGGCCGAGTCGTAACCGCGGTGCTCGAGCCTGGTCAGGCCCTCCAGCAGCAGCGGGGCAGCCTGCTGCCCACCGATGTAGCCGACAATTCCGCACATTTGACTGATCTTCCTTCTGCTGTTTCGGCGGTTGGGGAGCGGAGCGCAGCGAGCGTCTCGAAAGTCCTATCCGTAGACGATGCGGCGCAGCTGCCGCTCGGTGAGCTCCGGAGCGGCCACCACCCGCTCGGCGAGCTCCTCGGCGATCCGCGCGAAGATCTCGGGATTCTTCGCCCCGAAGGTCTTGAGGTCCTGATGTCGCCTGCGGACGAAGTCCTCCAGCGGCTCCGCGTGGAAGGACACGACGTCCTGGACCAGACGGGTGGCTTCGCCCGGGGTGAGTCCGGTGCTGGCCACGACGTGGTCGACGAGGATCTGGTCGACAGGCACCGGAGAACCATCGCCGTTGTTCGCTAGAAAGGCAACTTCCTGCCCGTATTCGGGCAGAAGTTCGGAGTTTATGGGCCCGAGGCGACATTCGCGGCGTCCCGAGCCACCCGGTCGACACCCCTGGCTGGCCCGCCAGGGGAGCGTGATGCCGCTCCAACCGTCGATTCCACCCCGGCCAGTGGAGCGCTGGGCCCGAAATCCGGAGGTTCTGGTCCATCCGGGTGGGGATGGGCTATCCTAGATGAACGACAGGTGAACAGGAGGTGTCCCATGATCGACCCCGCAGTGTCTACTCAGGTGCCCAACCAGCTCTCGATGCACTGGGTCGAGGTCGCGGACGAGCGCGGACGGACCCATCTGGAGTCGCGTTGGAGCGTCCCGAGCCAGGTCGGCTCGGCCTCGGGCGCCACGCACGCCGCCTGACCCACCTCTCCTCGCCCCGTCACCGTCACCGTCAACGTCACCGTCACCGACACCGGCCGCGTCTCCCACGGGGGGTGACGCGGCCGACGCCTGCCCGGAGCAGGGTGCGATCGCCAGTGGTCTCGACTTGTCGCTACCGTGGAATTAATCGGACCGCGGTCCGGTTAGGGTAGTCAAAGGTTGAATCACTCACCGACCACGAGGAGCACCCATGAACTTCTTCAACCGCAAGAGCGACGTTCTCGAGCACGACTTCGACGCTGCGACCAACGTCGTCGAGGACATCTCCGGCGACTACACCATCGATGCGACCCACTCGCGCATCGGATTCAGCGCCCGTCACGCGATGGTGACCACGGTCCGTGGCCAGTTCACCGAGTTCGCCGGCACGGCGCACGTCGATGCCGCCGACCCGGCCAAGTCGTCGGTCAGCGTGACCATCGAGACCGCGAGCGTCGACACGGGCGTGGCCGACCGCAACGCCCACCTGAAGTCCGCCGACTTCTTCGACGCGGAGACCAACCCCGAGATCAAGTTCGTCTCGACGGACGTCGTTCGCAACGGCCAGGACTGGACGATCACGGGCGACCTGACGATCAACGGTGTGAGCAAGCCCGTCTCCGTCGAGTTCGAGTTCACCGGCTCGGCTCGCGACCCGTACAACAACCTCCGGGTCGGCTTCGAGGGCGGCACCACGATCAACCGCAAGGACTGGGGCCTCACCTGGAACGCCGCGCTCGAGACCGGCGGCGTCCTCGTCTCCGAGAAGATCAAGCTCGAGTTCGACATCTCGGCCATCCAGAACGCGACCGCCTGAGCCAGGCCCAGCTCCACGCGACCGCACCATCCGGACCCCGAACGGGGCCGCCGTTAAATCGGCGGCCCCGTTCGGCATTTCCTGCTTCCATGTCGCCCATGCCCGAACCACTCACGTTGCCGGACGGCCTCGACGCCCGGCCGCTTTCGTACTCCGACGCCGCTGCGGTCTTCCAGGTGATGGCGGCCAGCGAGCTCGCCGACGTCGGGGAGGTCGTGATCGAGGAGGCCGACATCGTCAGTGACTGGCAGCGGCCGTCGTTCGACGTCTCCGCCAGCACTGTCGGCGTGTTCGAGGCCGGGACCCTCATCGGCTACGCCGAGGTGTCGGGGGCCGGCCGCGGTGACGCGGCGGTCCATCCCGACCACCGCGGCCGCGGCATCGGGACCCAGCTCGCGTACTGGATGCAGCAGCGCGCCCGCGAGGCCGGGGCAGCGGTGATCGGGATGCCGGTGCCCCAGGGTTCGCCGGGCGACGTGCTCCTCGAGACGCTCGGGTACCGGGTGCGCTGGGAGAGCTGGGTGCTCCGGCTCCCCGAGGGCGCGGCCGTGCCGACCCGCCCGCTGCCCGACGGCTACCTGGTGCGCGAGGCCGAGCAGGACGAGTACCCGGCGTGCTGGACGGTGACCGAGGACGCGTTCCTGGAGTGGTCGGTCCGTGACCGGGAGCCCTACGAGGACTGGGCCGCCGGCGTCAGCGAACGCCCCGGTTTCGAGTCCTGGAATCTCCGAGTGGTGATCGCCCCGTCCGCCGAGGTCGTCGGCGTCGCCCTGGTCCTGATGGCACCGGGCTGCGCCTACATCGCCAAGCTCGCCACCAGCAAGGACCAGCGCGGGCGCGGACTCGCCCAGGCGCTGCTGGTCGACGCATTTGCCGCGGCGGCCGCGCACGGGGCAGTCCGGTCCGAGCTGTCGACCGACTCGCGCACGGGAGCCCTCGGGCTCTACGAGAAGGTCGGCATGGTCGTCGCCTCGACCTGGGTGAACCGCGCCAAGGACCTGTAGAACCTGTTCCAGTTCTCTGGTTGGCTGGCGGCATGGCCCGCACCCAGTTCGTGACCCGCTACGACTTCCGTGCTCCCGGCGCGGACCCGGACGTCCGCCGCGAGATCTTCGGCCGCGCGATCGAGCAGGCGGCGTACGTCGAGTCGCACGGCATGGGCGCCCTGATGCTTTCCGAGCACCACTCGTCCGCCGACGGCTACCTGCCGAGCCCGATCCCGGTCGCCGCCGCGTTCGCCGCGGTGACCTCGACGATCCCGATCTCCGTCTCCGCCCTGCTGGTCAACCTCTACGACCCGATCCGGCTTGCCGAGGACATGGTGGTGCTCGACCACCTGAGCGGCGGCCGCGTCAGCTACACGATCGGGCTGGGGTACCGCGAGGAGGAGTACGCCCTGTTCGGCAAGCCGTGGTCGACTCGCGGCCACGACATCGAGGCCACGATCGGGGTGCTCCTACAGGCCTGGACGGGCGAGGAGTTCGAGCACGAGGGTCGTCGGGTGCAGGTGACGCCGACGCCCTACTCCCGACCGCACCCGGTGCTCTTCTACGGCGGGGGCTCCCCGGCGGCGGCGAAGCGGGCCGCCAGGCTCGGCCTGCACTTCCAGCCGCAGGACTCAGACCCCGCCCTCAAGCAGGTGTACGACGACGAGTGCCGTGCCCAGGGCCGAGAACCCGGCTTCACCATGCAGGCACGCCCCGGGCCGGCCAATGTCTTCTGCACTGCAGACCCGGACGCGTTCTGGGCGAAGCACGGACACCACCTGCTCGCCGACGCTCAGGCCTACGCCGCCTGGCGGGGTGCCAACACCAGCTCCTACGTGCGCGACGACTCCTCGACGGTGGAGGAGATGAAGGCCGCCGGGACCTACGTCGTGCTCACTCCGTCCGACCTGATCGAGAAGTCTCTGAGCAAGGAGATCCATCTCGTCACCAGCCACCCGGCCTGCGGCGGCCTGCCCGCCGAGCCGTCCTGGGAGAGCGTTCGACTGATCTGCGAGACGGTCATGCCAGCCGTCCGAGCGAGCCAGGTGCCGAGCTAGCTCGCCTCGACGGCGGTCTTGATGCGCTGGGCGAACGCGTCCGCGTCCTTCACGGCTGCCTTCAACGCGAACCCGACGATCAGCTTCCCGAAGCCGTGGCCGACCAGGGTGTTGAAGATCGTCACCTTGGTCTGCGTGCCGCCGAGGTCCTCCAGGTCGTAGCCGCCCTCGGGCACCGTCACGCTGTTCTTGGACAGCTCGGTCCACCGGATCTTCGTCGGCGCGTCGAGAGCCGTGAGCTCGAACCGGCGATCGGTCTTCATGCCCGCGTCCTTCACCTGGCTGACGAAGACCGTGCCGACGCGCGAAGGGCCGTCCGGCTCCTTGCGGATCGACAGCACCCGGGGGCTGAACTTCGGGTCGTTGGTCCCGGCCGCCAGGAAGTCGAAGACCTCGGCAATCGGCCGGTCGATCACCGCGGAGCCACTGAACTTTCCGGACACGTCGTCTCCTCGCGCTCGGGGGGTGTCCGAGCCTAGCCCGCTGCCTCGCGTTCGGTCGCGCTGCGCAGTCGCCCGGTGGCTGCAGATCGCGACCCAACCCCGTCCTCGACCCGGCTACCGGATCGGGGCACCCGAGATCGACCGGGCGATGACCAGTCGTTGGATCTCGGAGGTTCCCTCGAAGATCGTGTAGATCTTCGCGTCGCGAGCCATCCGTTCGACGGGGTACTCGCGGGTGAAGCCGTTGCCGCCCAGGATCTGCATCGCCTGGCCGGTCACCCGCACCGCGGTCTCGCCGGCGAACAGCTTCGACATCGAGCCCTCCGCGCTCTCGAAGCGCTTGCCCTGGCTGGCCATCCACGCCGCACGCCACACGAGCAGCCGCGAGGCCTCGATGGAGACCAGCATGTCGGCCAGGGCGAACGCGATCGCCTGGTTCTCGATGATCGCCTTGCCGAACTGCTCGCGGGTCTTCGCGTACTCGAGTGCGATCTCGTACGCCGCTCGGGCGATGCCGATCGCCTGGGCGCCGACCGCCGGGCGAGTCCGCTCGAACGTCGCCATCGAGGCGTTCGAGCCACCCGAACGGGCACCGTCTCGAGCCTTGGCCAGCCGTGCGTCGAGCTTCTCCTTGCCACCCAGCAGGCAGCTGCCGGGGACCCTGACGTGGTCGAGAACCACCTCAGCGGTGTGCGAGGCGCGGATGCCGTGCTTGTGGAACTTCTGCCCCTGGCTGAGCCCCTTGGTGCCCGGCGGGACCACGAAGCTTGCCTGGCCTCGAGTGCGCAGCTCCGGGTCGATGACCGCGGTCACCACATGGATGTCGGCGAGCCCGCCGTTCGTGGCCCAGGTCTTGGTGCCATTGATGACCCACTCGTCCTTCGCCTCGTCGTACGTCGCGCGGGTGCGCATCGCGCCCACGTCGCTGCCGGCATCGGGTTCGGACGAGCAGAACGCTCCCAGCTTGAGGTCGCCCGGCGTGCCGAACATCTGGGGCACCCACTCCCCCACCTGCTCGGGCGTGCCGTTGGAGCTGACACCTGCCGCCGCGAGGGCGGTGCCGACGATCGACAGACCGATTCCGGCATCGCCCCAGAACAGCTCCTCCATGGTGATCGGGATGCCGAGGCCGGTCTCGTCGAAGCTCTGGGTCGCGAAGAAGTCGAGCGAGTAGAGCCCGATCTTCGAGGCCTCCTCGAGGATCGGCCAGGGGAACTCCTCCTTCTCGTCCCACTCGTGCGCCGCCGGCCGGATCACGTCGGCAGCGAACGTGTGCACCCACTCCCGGAGGTCGAGGTGGTCCTGGTCGAGGTCGAACGACGGCACGGTCACGCCCTCGAGCCTACTGATGGGTAGCCCTGTCACGCATGGGCCGGCCGGTGCGGATCCACCTCGGCTTCCACGCCGGGATCACCGGCCTCGACCGTGTAGTCGCTCGCACGGGTCCTGTCGGTGCCGGCATCGACCTTGAGCGTTCGGAAGACGAGCGTCAGCACGACGGCGACCAGCAGGTTGAGCAGGAATGCGATCAGCGCGATGTACACCTTGGTCTGCGTGCCCGGGAAGAGGACGAGCGGCCCGCCGAAGTGGCTGCCCGGGTCGCCCGGGACCTCGACGCCGTAGGCGAGCCAGGTGCCGTAGCCGAATCCGACCGCCCACCCGGCAAGCAGCGCCCACCGGTGGAACCACCGTGTGTAGAGCCCGACGACGATCGCGGGCAGCGTCTGCAGGATCCAGACCCCGCCGAGCAGCTGGAGGTTGATGGCGAACTGGTTCGGCAGGGCCAGCACGAAGACCAGGGCCCCGAACTTCACGACCAGCGAGATCACCTTGCTCTGGGTCGCCTCCTGCTTCGGGGTGGCGTCGGGGTTGATGAAGGCCCGGTAGATGTTGCGGGTCCACAGGTTCGCCGCTGCTATCGACATGATCGCGGCCGGCACGAGGGCACCGATCACGATCGCTGCGAACGCCACCCCGGCGAACCACGGCGGGAACTCCTGCTCGAACAGCTGCGGCACCGCCTGCTGGGCGTTCTCGACCTTGACCCCCGCTGCGATCGCGACGAAACCGAGGAGCGCGAGCAGGCCGAGCAGGAAGGAGTACGCCGGCAGCAGAGCGGCGTTCTGCCGGATCACCCGGCGGCTGCGCGTCGACAGGACACCGGTGATCGAGTGGGGATACATGAACAGTGCGAGCGCCGAGCCGAGGGCGAGCGACGCGTAGGCCCAGTGCGCTGCCGCCGGCGGGATCACACCCTTGCCCTGGGCCGTGCCGGACGCGATCGCATCCGCGTTGTCGCCGTTGAACGAGGCGAAGCTGTCCTTGGCCGCGGTGAAGACGCTGTCCCAGCCACCTACCTGGGACGGCAGGTAGATCACCGCGACGATGATCACCAGGTAGATCAGCGTGTCCTTGACGAACGCGATCAGCGCAGGTGCCCGGAGACCGGACGAGTAGGTGTAGGCCGCCAGCACGGCGAACGCCAGGAACAGCGGCAGGTCCTTGACGAACCAGTTGTCGCTGCTGGAGCCGATGCCCATCACCTCGAGCACCACCTGCATGCCGACCAGCTGGAGGGCGATGTACGGCATCGTGGCGAGGATCCCGGTCACCGCCACCGCCAGGGCGAGCGGCTTGCTGTCGTAGCGACCCTCCACGAAGTCGGCCGGCGTGACATAGCCGTGCCGGTGCGAGACGGACCAGAGTCGCGGCAGGAACAGGAAGATCAACGGGTAGACCACGATGGTGTACGGCACCGCGAAGAACCCGACCACGCTGCCGGCGTACAGGGTCGCGGGCACGGCGATGAACGTGTACGCCGTGTAGATGTCGCCGCCGATCAGGAACCAGGCAATGAACGTGCCGAAGCCGCGGCCACCCAGGCCCCACTCGTCGAGCGTGTCCAGCGAGGAAGCCCGGCGCCAGCGCGCGGCCGCGAAACCGAGCACGGTGACGAGCAGGAAGAGGAAGACGAAGACGCTGACCGCGACGCCGTTCATCGCTCGCCCCGATCGCGCTCGTCAGCCACCTTCGAGACGAGGTAGGCCGTGAGCGTGAGCACCGCTGCGCAGGGGATCAGCGCGAACTGGAACCAGTAGTAGAAGGGAAAGCCGAGCAACGTCGGGTCGGTCTTGTCGTAGAGCGGGACGAGAAGCGGGACGACGGCCGCCGGCAGGAGCAGCAGGTAGATGAGGAGCCAGAGTCCGCGCGAGGACCTTCGGGCGCCAGGGGATGCGTCGGACATGGATGAACCTCCGGGTCAGTTGACCTTGCTGTGACCCAAGTCACCGCCCCGCATGCATGTGAGCGCCCCTGCTGGCGTGATCAGTGACGCGTTGACCAGCGGTGTTGACGCCGCGACGTGAGCACCCAGAAGACCAGCAGCCCGACCAGGATGATCGGGATGTGGGTGACGATCGTCAGGACCACGAGGAACGCGAACACCGGGAAGAGCGGGAACGGCAGGCCGCGTCGGACCGAGCGGAAGCCGCCCGGCCACGTGCTGCGGCCCGGCCGCGAGGAGCTCGCTCGGGCTGCCTGGCCCGGCAGGTCCCGGAAGACCGGCTCGAGGTCGCCCTGGGTGCGGGCCGACCAGATCTGGTCGAGGCGTTCCGTGTGCTCGTCGAGGGTCAGTCGGCCCTGGGCGAAGTGCTCACCGAGGGCCGCCGCGGCCCGGTCACGCTCGACGTCGCCGATCCGCACGTGGTGCTGACTCATCTCGCGTCACCCTCGTCGGGGTCACCGGCGTCCGAGTCGGTGTCGAACTCGGCGTCCGGCTCGGCGTCGTCGCCGTCAGCCAGGACGCCGTACAGCTTGCGACGGGTCTCGACCAGGATGTCGACGGCGGCTCGGCGTTGTTGGGACGATCCGGTGGTGACGATCTGCCACACCGCGCCCATGACCTGGCCGATCTCCGGCTTCAGGTCGCCGAACCCGGTGCCCTGCTCCTCACGGTCGGGCTCCTCGAACGGAGCCCACACGGCCGCGAGCTCGTCGGGGTTGGCAGCGACGTACTCCTGCCCGGCTGCAGTCAGCTTCAGGCTGCGGCGGCCGCGCTCGTCGTCGCTCTCGACCAGGCCCTCGTCCTCGAGCTGCTGGACGGTCGGGTAGACCGAGCCAGGGCTGGGGCGCCAGGCGCCGTTGCTCCGCTCGGAGATCTGCTGGATGACCTGGTAGCCGTTGACCGGTTCGCCGGTCTCGCCCGACATGCGGAGCACGTCGAGGATGGCGGCCCGGACGTCGCCGCGCCGGACCCGCGGACCTCGGCGCTGCTCGCCCTGGGCGAGGCCGAAGAGTCCCGACACCCACGGCGGGGGGCCCTGGTGGCCGGATCGGCCCCGTCCGGGTCCGCCGCCCCAGGCACTCCACGCCCCGGCCCCGTGTCGGTGCTGGTCCCACTGCTCTTCGGCGTAGCGAGCCCACTGTCTGTTGAATCCCTTGTGTCCCATGACAAGGACTCCTTCCGGATCGGGTACCGCGGTCTGTCGGGCAGCCCGGGTGACTATCGGCGACTGTTCGCGATATATCGTGAGCGTACGTCGAGACGTGCCCGAACTCAACGGACACCCGGCGTTCGTCGCGGAGGGCGCCCGGTGCCGGCCCCGAAACCCGCTGAGCGAAGGCCGGGCGACGACGGTCGTCAGCGACCTACCGGGCGAGCCACTCCGCGTACGCGTCGAACGTGTAGGGCCGGCCGAGGAAGTCCGCCACCAGGTCCGCGGCATCCTGGGTTCCACCCGGAGCCAGCACCCGGTCGCGGTACCGGCCGGCGACCTCGTGGTCGAAGAGGTTGTCGGGGTCGAAGGCACTGAAGAGGTCCTTGGCGATCACCAGCGACCACATGTAGGTGTAGTAGCCCGACGAGTAGCCGCCCAGGTGCCCGAAGCTGGCGAACATGTGGGTCCCCTCGATCCAGGGGTACGGCGAGTACTTCGCCTGCAGGTCCTTCATCGCCGAGGTCAGGTCCTCGGGCCGGTCGGTGTGGAACCAGTAGGACATCGCTGCGTAGAACATCTGGCCGCGGGCCTGCAGGCCCTTGCCGAAGTCGTCGGCCAGCCGCATCCGCTGCACCAGGTCGACCGGGATCGGCTCGCCCGCGGCGTTGCTCGCGAAGCTCTGCAGGATCGCGGCGTCCCACGCCCATTCCTCGAGCATCTGACTGGGCGCCTCCACGAAGTCCCACTCAGTGGCGACACCCGCGAAGCGGGTCCACTCGACATGGCCGCCGAGCACGTGGTGCACGAGGTGGCCGAACTCATGGAACAGCGTGACGACCTGGTCGTGCTCCATCAGCCCGCGGGAGAAGTTGCAGACCAGCACACCCTCGGGGAGCTGCCGGCCGGCGACACCCTCGGTCAGCGTGAACTGGGCGGCGAGCTTGTACTTGCCCTCGCGCGGGTGCAGGTCGAGGTGGATGCGCCCGAGGGGATCCCCGACGCCGTCCGCAGTCAGGACGTCGTACGTCGTGACGTCCGGGTCCCAGGTGCCCGCGTCGGCGACCGGTTCGTAGCGCAGCCCGAACAGCCGGCCGGTCACCTCCAGCAGACCCTGGCGAACCTGGTCGAAGTCGAAGTAGGTCCGGACCTGCTGGGCGTCGACGTCGAGCTGCTCCTTCCGCACGAGCTCCTCGTAGTACGTCGCGTCCGCCGACGTGATCGTCTCCGCGTCCGGCACGTCCTGGCGGAACCGGGCCAGCAACGAGTCGAGATCGCGCCGGGCCGGCTCGGTGGCGGCCCCGGCGATCCGGTCGATGAACTCGGGGATCGCGGCACCCTTCTTGATCATCTTGACGGCGGCGTCGTAGTCGGCCCAGGTGTCGTAGCCGACAAGGTTCGCGCGCTCGTGCCGGAGCCCAAAGAGCTCGTCGAGCAGCGGCTCACTCTGCGGCCAGGCGCGGTTGAGGAACGCTGACACGATCTCGTGCCTCACCTCGGCGTCGTGGCAGAACGTGCGGACCGGGATCACGTCCGGGTAGTCCGTCGTCACTGTGACCTGCCCGTCGGCGTCGGCCGGGTGCGCGTCGAGCCAGTCCTGCGGCAGGCCCGCGAGCCGTTCGGGGCTGACCCGGATCGTCCGGACGTCGTCGCGGGTGGCCTTGCCGAACTCCTGAACCAGCTCTGTGATGCGTTCGTTCAGCGCCGCGATGCGCTCCCGCGTCTCCTCGTCACGGTCTACGCCGGATCGCTGGAAGTCCTCGAGCACCTTGGTGAGCAGGCGAGCGGCGGCCGGATCCAGGCCGTCGGCATCGAGCACCGCGAAGACGTCGTAGAGCCTGCGGTCGAGCCCGAGCTCGGTGCCCAGCTTCTCCGCCTCCACCTCGGCCTTCTCGGCCAGCGTGCGCACGTCCTCCTGCGGGTGGACGTTGGCGAACAGCGACCCCACGGCCGCGACGTTGCCGAGCTGGAGCGAGATCTCGTCCCAGCGCCGCAGCGCGTCGAGCGCACTGCTCGGCGGCTCCGCGCGCAGGTGGTCGGCAATGGCACGGGCAGCGGCCAGCCCTTCCCTGGTCCGGGTCTCGAGCCACTCCTCGGCGGAGTCGACGTCGGGCAGCGTCAGGGGTGCGAGGGGGGTCACCGGACCAGCCTAGGGTGGCCCCTCCAGCCCAGCCAGGCTTCCGCGTCGTCGGGACAGGTAGGCCCGCTCCGCCTCGTTCTCGGTCGCCGCGATGGCCGCGTCGTACGCCGCCCGGGCGTCCGCGCTACGACCGAGTCGGCGCAGCAGGTCGGCCCGGGTGGCGTGCCAGGCGTGGTAGCCGGTCAGGTCGAGGCGGTCGACCTCCGCGAGGGCGACCTCCGCTCCGTCGAGCTCGGCCACCGCGACTGCCCGGTTGAGCGTCACGATCGGGCTCGGCGCGACGGCGTACAGCTGGGAGTAGAGCGTCACGATCTGGCCCCAGTCGGTGTCGGCGGCCGTGGGCGCATCGGTGTGGACCGCATTGACCGCTGCCAAAAGCTGGTACTGCCCGGGCCGGTTGAGTGCGAGGCACTCGCGAACCAGGTCATGGCCCTCGGCTATCAGCGTCCGGTCCCAGCCCCCACGGTCCTGCTCGTGCAGCGGGACGAGCTCGCCGGCGGCCAGCCGGACGTGTCGACGGGACTCGGTGAGCAGCATCAGCGCGAGCAGGCCGGCTACCTCCGGGTCCGTGGGTAGGAGCTGCCGCAGGATCCGGCCGAGCCGGATCGCCTCTCCGGTCAGCTCGTCACGGATGTCCGCATCCCCCGAGCCGGACAGGTAGCCCTCGTTGTAGACCAGGTAGATGACGGCCAGCACGCCCGCCAGACGCCGGGTGAGATCGACTCCGTCGGGCACCCGGTACGGGATGTGTGCGTTCTTGATCTTGGCCTTCGCACGGGTGATCCGCTGGGCCATCGTGGTCTCTGGGACCAGGAACGCCCGGGCTATCTCCGCGACCGTGAGGCCGCCGAGGAGTCGGAGCGTGAGGGCCACCCGCGCCTCGGGAGCGAGGGCGGGATGGCAACAGGTGAAGATCAGGCGGAGCCGGTCGTCCTCGACCAGTCCGGTGTCCTTGTCGGCCACGTCGTCGTCTCCAGAAGTCGGGTTCAGCATCAGGGCTGCCTGGTGCTTGGCGTCGCGGTGCGACTCGCGACGGATCTTGTCGATCGCCCTGTTGCGGGCCGTCGTCGTCAGCCAGCCCCCCGGATTGGGAGGTACGCCGTCGGCCGGCCACTTCTCCACGGCGGCGAGCAGTGCCTCGCCGGCCGCCTCCTCGGCGATGTCGATGTCACCGAAGCGGCGGACCAGCGACGCGACGATCCGGCCGTACTCGTCGCGGTAGATCCGTTCGATCGCGAGTGTCGCGTCCACGGACAGGTCTCAGGCGGCCGGGGGCTCGTCCTGGAACGGACGGACCTCGACCTTGCCCTGGCATGCCTTCGAACCCTCGGCAGCCAGCTTCAGTGCCGCGTCCAGGTCGGGTGCCTCGATGACCCAGAAGCCGCCCATCCACTCCTTCGACTCCGCGAACGGGCCGTCGGTGAAGATCGGTTCGTCGCCGGTGCCGTCGACGACGGTGGACGCCTCGATCGGGTGCAGGCCGCCGCCGAACACCCAGATGCCCTGGTCCATGAGCATCTTGTTGAACCTGTCGACAGCCTCGAAGACCGGCTGCACCTCCTCGGGGGTCAGGGCGAGCATGGGGTCGTCGGGGGTGTGGTGCACGGAGAGCAGGTACTGCGACATGGGGATACCTCCTGGTGCGGGCGGCCGGTTGGCTGCCTCTCACTCCCTCTACGAAGAAGGTGCGACGGAAACGACAGCCTTTCCGAAAGTCGTCCCAGTTTCCAGTCTCGGGGGGATGTCCGCCCCACGGTTCTGGAAGCCGGTGCTGGACGGGCTCTGCGCCTTCGGCCCACGAGAGGACGACCAGCCCATCCCGACCTGAGATCGGGGCGCGGGCACGACTAGCGAGCGTTCTCCCGCAGGGTCGCGCCCCGCGCCCCCCGGACCGTCAGGGCCGCGCTGGCCAGCGCCACCACACCGAAGACCGCTGCCGTGATGGCCGAGAGGACCGCCAGGCGACCCCAGTCGACCGCCGCGATCAGGGCCGGCGTGGTGAGGTCCTGGACGTAGCCGAGGGTGACCGTCCGCAGCACGACGTACTGCGCCAGCGTTCCCGCGGCCAGGCCGGCCACCGCCGTGCCACCGAGTACGACGGCGAACTCGCGAACCACGGCGGACATCACTGCCCGCCGGGAGACGCCGACCACGCGCAGCGATGCCGCGTCGCGGCGCCGGGACGGGAGCTGCACTGCGGTGCTGACGAACAATCCGGCCAGCGCCATCAGCAGGACGAGTACGGCGACGACGGCGTACAGGCGCAGGGCCAGGGCGTACGCGCTCTGGTCGAGGGTGTTCTCGACCTCCGCCAGCGTCGTGTCGACCGTGATCCCGTTGTCGCGCAGGCCGTTGGTGACCGAGGTCGGGGTGTCCGCGCGGGCGAGGACGTAGACCGGGAGGTTCTGCTCGTAGAGCGTCCGGTCGGTGGCGAGCATCGTGTAGTCGATCAGCAGGCCGATCGGCCCCAGCAGTGGGACGCTGCGAGCGGTGAACACCGAGTCGACGGGGAAGTTGCTCTCGATGTCCGTGGAGGCGCCTCCACGCGCGACCGTCTCCGCGTCGACGCCGCGCACGACGGGCAACGCGTCCGGAATCGCCCCGGCCGACAGCTGGGCGATGATCGGCGTCCCCTCGGAGTCGAGGGTCACGACCAGTTCCTCCCCCTCGGCCTCGACCCTCGCGATCGCCGCGCCGGCGGAGGCATCCTGGGCACGGGACCACCCGGCTCCGCTGATCGCGCCCGATACCGGCCTGCCATCGACCGCTATGCCGGAGATACGGACGACCCCCTTGAGGGGCGTGGTCGTCGCGGCCGGGCCACCGATGGTGATCCCCTCGAGCTGACACCCGACCCGGCAGAACGACATGGCCCCCTCGATGCTCGTGGTGCCCGGGGAGAAGGGACCGAGAAACACGTAGCGGATCCGGTCGTTCGGCGCATTGAGGCGCAGCCTGACGACGATGTCGTCGCCGGACTCGAGGTCGGTGCGGTCGACCGTGAGGCCGACCCGGGTGCCGGTGAGGGTCGGCACCACTGCCTGCACGCCGAGAGCGGCGGCGATCTCGTCGGTGCTCACCCCCGGGGTCCACTGGTCCGGCCAGGACGCCACCCGACTCAGCCGCGTCGTGTCCATGACGGTGTACGACGGACCCTGCGTGGCCATGGTGCTCGCCGCCATCAGCCACTGGCCGTCCGGGTCGAGGCGGTGGGTGAGGTCGACGGTGCTGGCCATCGGCAGGGGTGAGCTCCACACGACGGGAGCGGGAGCCGCGGTGGCCGCGACGCTGGCCCGCCACTGCCCGGCCGAGTCGTAGACGCCGGCCCCGAACACGCAGATGGCGATGGCCGCCGTCACCGGGAGGATCACCAGGGTGCCCTCCTGGCGTCGGCTGATCGCCCGGGCCGCGACGAAGCCGGGCAGGGAGCGGGTGCGGGCCCTGGTCCGGGTCCACCAGGTCGCGACCCCGGCCGTCAGCCGGGTGGCGGCCACGCCGGCCACGACAGCGAGCAGCACCGGTAGGACCAGGTCCGTCACGTCGGGATCCCCCGGCCGGGCGGACGAAAGCTTGCTGGCCAGGATCGCTGCCGCCGTGGCGACGAGCACGAGCTGGACGACGAGGGCGGTCCGCCCCGGGGCGCGCGGCCGGCGTACGCCGGTGAGCTGTTCCGACAGCGAGACCCGCAACACCAGTCCCACGGCCAGGAACGCGACGCCCAGGGCTGCCACCGCGACCGCCGCTCCGGTCAGCAGTGCCGTCCAGGGCAGCGGCAACGGAAGCCCCGGAACCAGCCACCACCGGACCAGCGTCAGCGACAGGCCGATCCCGACAGTCCCGCCGATCGGCACGGACAGGACGAGCAGGCTCACCGGTTCGGAGAGCCCGAGCGACCACATCTGCCGACGACCGAGCCCGCGCAGCGACGCCAGGGCCAGCTCGGGCAGCCGTAGGTCGGCCGCCGCCATCAGCAGACGCAGCAGCAGGGCCAGCGCGACCAGCACGAGCGAGATCACCGCGGGCGCGATCGAGGAGCGAGCCGTGTCCTGCTGCGTCCGTGCCTCGTCGGCGATGCCGGCGACGTCGTTGATGGAGTCGCCCTTGAGCCGACCCCCCGGCACGGGCCTGGCCGGACCGGCCAGGGTCGCGGCCGCCCGCTCGGCCTGGTCGATGTCGGCCAGCTCGAGGTCCGGCGGCACCTCGAGCCGGCGATCGACCAGCACGGACCAGAGGTCCGCGGGGAGCTTGTCGAAGGCCTCGGGGACGGTGATCCAGGGTGCGGGCAGGTAGGGCGTCGTGCCGTCGCGCGACTGGTGGGGCGGCGTGCTCGCGAAGCGTTCGAGGTTGACCCAGTAGTCGGCCTCGGACTCCGGAACCCGGTAGGTGCCGACCACCGTGACCTTCCCGAGCGCACCGAGGTCGACGCGGTCCCCGATCTCGGTCCCGGTGAAGTCGAGGTCGGCCCCGAGCAGCATCACCTCGCCGACCGCGTCCGGGCACTTGCCCTGGACCTCGAGGTGGTCGCACGCTCCGGGCTTGGCGCCCAGCTTGGTGAGCCCGCCGTAGGCGTCGACGCGGGCGGATTCCAGCACGGTCTGCGGTGCCGCGAACGGACCGGTGGCGCGCGCGGCGGCCGCACCTGCCAGCCGGGACGCCTCTGCGGAGCCGTCGACCTGGCGGTCAGGTGAGAACCGCCAGGTGAGCGCGGTGAGCTTGTTGGGGGCCTCGTCGAGCCGGGTGACCAGGTAGGAGTTCGTCACGGCGAGCTGGAAGATCGGAGCCAGCACCGCCGAGCCGATCGCCAGCGCCGTCAGGAGCACGGAGCCGGCCGACAGCAGCGCCCGCGACCGGAGCCCCCGCAGGACGGTGCCGAACATCGCCATCACGGGGCGGCCTCCTCGCGGAGGATCGCGGGTGCGCTTCGGGCGAGCTGGATGCCGCGACCCCGCCCGCTGACAAGCACCACGACCGCGGCCACCGCCCCAGCGGCCACCGCGATCGGGAGCACCGCGACGTACGTCTGCAGGGGTATGGCGTGCTCCGGCACGGCGACCAGGTCGAGGTGCGCGAGCAGCAGGCGCACCGCGACCACGGAGCCGGCGGCGGTCGCCGCGACCCCGACGAGGGTCAGCACGAACACCTCGGTCAGGCCGGCCCTGCGGAGCTGGGAAGGGCGGACGCCCAGGACCCTCAGCGCGGCGACGTCGAGCAGCCAGGCGGATCGTTGCCTGGCCACCGACGCCCCCAGCACCAGCAGTGCGACCAAGAGGCAGAACCCGGCCAGCAGCGTGTAGACCCGAGCCTGTACGGCGCCCGTCTGATTCGCGGTCGTGGACCTGACGTCGGCAACGGTGCGGATCCCGTGCCCGGCTGCCGCGACCAACTTCGTCAGCACGTCAGGGGGAGTGTCGCTGCGAGCGAGCACCATGACCTCGGCCGCGGGGACGGTCGGCGGCGCACCCGCCGCCGCGCGCGGCAGATCGGCCAACAGCCCGTCGGCCTCCACCAGGGGCAGCGCCGGCAGGGTGCCGAGGATCTGCGCCTGGCGTTCGTCCCCGCCGGGCGAGTCGACCTGGGGCGGCGCACCGGCCCAGTCGACCGTGTCGGTGGCCAGCACCGGCAGGACTGGTCCGGTGGTGACGGGGAATGTCTGGAGGGTGGCGTCGGTGGCCGGGAAGAGGAGCCCCTCGGCCGACGAGATGACCGCGACGGGGCGCACGCCCGCCGGCGGGGTCGTGGGCACCGCGCGCCAGTCGCCGGCCAGGGCGTCGATGCCGCCGAAGTCGAGACCGCTGAGGATCCAGGGGCGCTGGGCGTCGGTGCTCCCGCTCATGGTCAGCCCGGTGACGACGCAGCCCGCGGAACAGTTCTCCAGGGGACGGGTCGCTGTGGTCTCGGCGCCGTCCAAGCCCACGTCCATGCGGAACACGACAGTGTCGGTGAGTCCGGCGGGGTTGCGGTAGGCCACCGCGATCCGCGGCCGGATTGCTCCGGAGACCCGGCTGCTCACCCCGCGCACGGTGATGCTGGCGGTGTTCCCGGTGGCGATGCCCGGGTCACCTCCGCCGAGGTCGGCGATGCTGCGGGAGACGCCGGCCGCCGGCGTACCCGACAGGAAGTCGCCCACGACGGCGTCGTAGCGAGCGGTGTCCAGGAACGCCCGACGGGCGGGCAGGCTGCCCTGGCCCGGGACGAGTACGGCCGCCATCAGCCACCGACCGTCCGGGTCGAGGTCTCGGGTCAGGGACAACGCGGACATCGCGTCGCCGTCGAGGTCGACGACGAGGGGGGCTCCCGCCCGCAGTCGGGCGGTGTCGGCGGTCCACTCGTCGACCTGGGTCGCCCCGGTGATTGCGAGCGCCGCCACGACCGCGGCCGCCACCAGGACTCGGAGCGCGGTCGCGGCGTCGGCGACCCGGGCGAGACGGCGGACGGCGAGGAAGGCGGGCAGGGACCGGTTCGTGGTTCGGCCGACGCCGACCCTGGCCAGGATCCGCACGAGCCAGACGACCACCTGGCCGACAGCGAGTCCGACGAGCGCCGGCCCGGCGAGCACGACCCAGTCCGGGTCGCCACCCGCACCGGCCGAGCTGCGGTAGACGGCGACCACGGCAGCCACCAGCAGCAGCACGTTCAGGAACGTGGCCGTCGTCGATGCCGCGCGAGGACGCGATGCGATGCTGACCTGGTCGGCGAGTGGTTCGCGCAATGCACCGGCCATGCCGGCCAGGACCACCACCAGCCCCACCGCCACGATCGCGAGACCGGCGAGCACCGCGCCCGGTCCCACGCCCGACGCCGGTGCCTCGACCCAGAGATCCGAGGTCAGCCGGCTCCCCACGGCACCCAGGCCGATGCCCAGGGCCCCACCGACGAGGAGCACCAGGAGCGGCTCGACCGCGAGCAGCGTCCACAGGGAACCGCCCTCGAGTCCACGAAGCCGGGCCAGGGCGACCTCGCGACGTCGGGCGATCGCGAGCTCACGGCCGGTGGCGGGGACCGCGATCGCGCCGAGCAGGAGCAGGGGTACGGCGAGCATCGGCGACGTCCCGGCCGCGCCAGCAAACCCGAGGACGCAGACGGCTCCGGCCGTGACCACCAGGGTGAGGAGCAGTAGGGGCAGCAGGGTCCCTCGACGGGACCAGGCGCCCCGGAGGGTGCGGATCATGGGCCCCCGTCGCCGGTGGGCCGCCGGAACGCGGCGTCCCGGTCCTCGTCCGCGGCCGCCTCCGCGTCGGCGCGGATCCGGCGGCCGACGTATGGCGTCCTTTCGACCGCGTCGTCGCGCTCCCTCGGCTCCGGCCCCCTCGAGACCGGTGCGGGAGCGGGGGCCGGGGTCTCGTGGAAGCGCGGGGGGACAGCCTCCTCGACCAGCCGTCGCTCGGGGTGGGCGAAGTGCGACATGTCGACGGGTGCGACGTGATCGGTCAACCGGCCCTCGTCGAGGACGTAGTGCCGATCGCAGGCATCGACGACCGCGGGATCGTGCGTGGCGACCACTACGACGGCACCGCGGGCGGCCTCCTTGCGGAGCTCGGCCAGGACCAGGCTGCGGTTGCCCTCGTCCAGCTCGGAGGTCGGCTCGTCAGCGAGGAGCACGCCCGAGTCGACAACGAGCCCGCGAGCACAGGCGACCCGTTGCATCTGGCCACCCGAGAGCTCCTCGACCTGACGGTCGCCGAGGTCGGCGATGTGGAACCTCGCCAGCGCGGCCTCGGCCCGTTCGTCGGCCTCGGCGGGCCGGACCCCGCGCGCCCGCAGCGCCACCGAGACGTTTTCGCGGGCGGACAGGATCGGCACGAGGCCGTAGACCTGCAACACGAAAGCGACCTCGGGTCTGGGGTCGCCGCTGCCCTGCCACATCGACTTCCCGTCGTACGACGTGCTGCCCGTCGTTGGCTCGACGAGGCCACCGGCGATCGAGAGAAGGGTTGTCTTGCCGGACCCGCTGGGCCCGGACAGGGCAGTGAGCTCTCCCGCGCGGAACTCCAGGTCGATGTCCTCGAGCAGTGTCCGTGAGCCGCCGTTGACGGAGTAGCGGATGCCGGAGAGGGAGAGGGTGCCGACGTGGTCCTCGCCGCTCACGTCACCTCCCCCTCGACGGCGTCGAGAGGGTTGGTGGCCGCGGGCTTGGACACGACGAGCCGCTCTCGGTCCTCGGGCTCGATGCGGACCAGCGTGCCCTGCGGCCACTGCTCCGACAGGTGGCTGGGCAGGTGTACGACGCCCTCGGCGCCGATCACGACGTACTCCGCGCCGTCGCGCCCCTCCTGCCCCACCCGGCCGCCCTTCATGGTGACCGTGCGGGGGAACGTCGCGGCCACCTCGGGCTGGTGGGTGACGACGACGATCGTGGTGCCGAGGTCGTCGCCCAGGTCGTGGATGAGCTCGATGACGTGGTCGCGATCCTCGTGGCTGAGCTGGCTGGTCGGCTCGTCGGCGAGCAGGAGCTGGGGACCGGTCGAGACCGCGCAGGCGAGCGCAAGGCGTTGGCGCTGACCACCGGACATCGTCGAGACCACCTGGTCCAGCTGCTTGTCGAGGCCGACCCGGCGGAGCAGGTCCACGTCGACGACGGCGTCGCGACGATCACGACCCGTCATCGCCAGTCGTGCGAAGGCGATGTTCTGACGCGCCGTCGCGTAGGACAGCAGGTTGCGCGCCGAACCCTGGAGCATCGTGCTCACGCGGCGAGACCGGATCCGGGCCAGGTAGCGCTCGCCCATCCGGGAGATCTCCTCGTCGCCCAGGAAGATCCGGCCGGCACTCGGCTTCTGGATGCCTCCCAGGAGGGTCAGGAGCGTGGACTTTCCGGAGCCACTGGGGCCGAGGAATGCGACCCGTTCCCCGGGCTCGATGGCCAGGTCGACGCCCTGGAGCGCGACGACGTCGTGTCCCTCGAAGGTCCGGTAGAGATGGACGACACCTTGGCACCGGACGCCCACCCCGCCGGGTCGGCTGAGCTCGCCGATGTCGAGTCCCTCATCGCTGACCGCCGTCACCTCACGCCTTCCTGTCCGCTGCACACAACACCGTAAGGTCTACGGCCCGGGCAATCTCCGGCGCGGGTTCGTTGCGACGTTGTGATGCAACGTAGTCATGCGACCAGCGTCTCGGGCGCACCAGAACGCAGCCAGGCCCGGGAGGTCGGCCGCGTCGATCACGAGGTGATGGGCGCGCAGGGGGGTATGAAGCGACTCTAGGTCGACCACCGCCGAGCTAGTCGGCGAACGAGTCGGTGAGCCTCATGAAAGCCGCTCCTCGAGATGCACCAGCACGGTGCTGCCGGCCTGCTTGTCGATGTCCAGGCGCAGTGCATTCCTCATCGGCAGCTTGTGGTTGCCGTCCCCCAGCGCCATGAAGGAGCTCTGGAAAGGCTTGCCGTCCACGGTCCCACGGATCTTCACCAGACCGCGGGTCCCGAAGAACGCCGCCGACTCCGGCCACACGACATAGGTCCAGCCGCCCTTGGCCGGGCTCAGCCGCAGCTCGGCCTCGAACGTCACGTCGAGGGGACCGGCCGCCGGCTTCACATTGGTCATGATGCTTCGACCGACCTCAGTGGTGGAAGTCATCGGTGCCCGGCGTAGGTTCCCGATGTGCACATCCGGGGGCTTGTCGCCGACACCCGACCCCTGCGCAACGAGCACTTCCGCCGTCTCTGGCTGGCCAACATCGTCACGGTGGTCGGCGCCCAGCTGACCGTGGTCGCCGTACCTGCCCAGATCTACGCCGAGACGGGGTCGTCGGCGTACGTCGGTCTGACCGGGCTGTTCGGCCTCGTCCCGCTCGTGGTCTTCGGGCTGTGGGGCGGCGCGCTCGCAGACGTCTTCGACCGGCGCACCCTGCTCATCGTCTCGACAACCGGCCTGATCGTCACGAGCGCGCTGTTCTGGCTGCAGGCGGCGGCCGGTTCGGGCAACGTCTGGCTGCTGCTCGGGCTGTTCTCGGTGCAGCAGGCGTTCTTCGCGGTCAACCAGCCGACGCGCAGCGCCGTGCTGCCGAAGATCATGCCCCTGGAGCTGCTGCCCGCCGCGAACTCGCTGAACATGACGATCGTCCAGGCCGGCGCGATCGGCGGTCCGCTCGTGGCCGGGGTGTTGATCCCGGTGCTCGGCTTCCAGTGGCTCTACCTCATCGACACCTTCACGCTCTTCGCCACGCTGTCAGCCGTGGTCCGGCTGCCCAGGCTCCCGGTGGACGACGCCGCCAAGGGGACGCCCGGTCTGCGGTCGGTGATCGAGGGACTGTCCTATCTCCGTGGCCACCCGGTCCTGATGATGTCGTTCGTCGTCGACCTCATCGCGATGGTGTTCGGAATGCCGCGCGCGCTGTTCCCCGAGATCGCCCACCTCGGGTTCGGCGGACCCGGAGAGGGAGGTCTGGTGTTTGCGCTGCTCTTCGCCGCGATCCCGGCAGGTGCGGTGCTCGGCGGCATCTTCTCGGGCTGGGTCTCGAGGGTCGACCTGCAGGGACGCGCGGTCATCGCCTGCATCCTCCTGTGGGGCGTGTGCATGGTCGGCTTCGGCCTCGCGGTAGGGCTGGCAGACCGGTGGCGAACGCCGATGCTCATCGTCGCGCTCGTCATGCTGGTGCTCGGCGGCGCCGCCGACATGGCCTCGTCGGCGTTCCGCAACAGCATGCTGATGACGGCGGCCACCGACTCCGTACGAGGTCGGCTCCAGGGCGTCTTCATCGTCGTGGTGGCCGGCGGCCCCCGGATCGCGGACGTCGTGCACGGAGCCAGCGCGGCCGCCGTCGGCACGGCAGCGGCCGCTGCCGGTGGCGGTGTCCTCGTCGTGGTCGGCACGGTCGTTGCGGCCGTCGCCGTACCGTCCTTCGTCCGGTACCGGATCACGCGGCCTGCCGTCGAAGAGGCCTGAGGCACCAGTCCCGCCTACGCTCTTCCGGTGACTTCGAACGGAGACCCCCTCGACCCGGCACTCGCCCAGGCGGCCGGGGTCGACCCCGGGGAGCTGGCGACCGCGGTCCGGGTCCTGCAGCAGCTGCACCACCTGCCCGACGACCATCCCGACATCCGCACCATCAAGCACGCGGCGTCGCACATGTACAAGGCTCTCAAGCAGGAGCGGCGTACCCGCAAGCGCGAGGCCGAGCTCGCGGCCGACCGGGCGGTGACGGAGGCGACCGCGACCGGATCTCCGATGCGTATCGACGACGAGACCCTCGGCATCCCGCTCGTCTCCACCGCCCCGGGCGCCTTCGCAGGAGAGCTGATCAACCCGCGTGGCTGCTACATCTGCAAGAACGACTACACGCTGGTCGACGCGTTCTACCACTGGCTCTGCCCGACCTGTGCGGCCCGCTCGCACACCAAGCGGGACCAGGGCACCGACCTGACAGGACGTCGCGCCCTGCTGACCGGGGGCCGCGCCAAGATCGGCATGTACATCGCCCTGCGGTTGCTCCGCGACGGCGCCCACACCACGATCACGACGCGCTTCCCGCACGACGCCGTGCGCCGCTTCGTCGCGCTCGACGACAGCGGCGACTGGATCCACCGACTGAAGATCGTTGGCATCGACCTGCGCGACCCGACCCAGGTGGTCGGTCTGGCCGACGAGGTCGCCGCGGCCGGGCCGCTCGATATCCTGATCAACAACGCGGCCCAGACGGTCCGTCGCTCACCCGGCGCCTACAGCCAGCTGGTCGAGCTCGAGTCGGCTCCGCTGCCCGCTGGCATCGAGCTGCCGGAGCTGGTGACGTTCGACCGGATCAGCGAAGCGCACCCGGCGGCGATCGCCGGGACGCTGACCGAGCACGCCGTCGCCCACCACGAGGGGGAGCCGGTCGAGCATGCGCTGGCCGCCCGGACCGCGGCCTCGATGACCGCGCTCGCTCTGAGTGCTGGCAGCGCCAGCCTGGAAGCCCACCTGGCCGGAACGGCGGTCGACGCCGGCGGCCTGCTACCCGACCTGCAGACCACGAACTCGTGGACGCAGACCGTCGACGAGGTCGACCCGCTCGAGCTCCTCGAGGTGCAGCTCTGCAACTCGGTGGCACCGTTCGTGCTGATCTCCCGGCTGCGTCCGGCGATGCGGGCGGCCGTCGAGGTGGGCGGCGCCCGGCGCGCCCACGTCGTCAACGTGTCGGCGATGGAGGGTCAGTTCTCCCGCACCTACAAGGGCCCCGGCCACCCGCACACGAACATGGCCAAGGCCGCGCTCAACATGCTCACCCGCACCAGCGCGGGCGAGATGTTCGAGGCCGACAGGATCCTGATGAACGCCGTCGACACCGGCTGGATCACCGATGAGCGTCCGCACCAGGAGAAGCTGCGGATCGCGGCTGAGGGCTGGCACGCCCCCCTGGACCTGGTCGACGGCGCCGCCCGCGTCTACGACCCGATCGTGCGTGGCGAGGCCGGTGAAGACCTGCACGGTCACTTCCTCAAGGACTACGAACCCAGCCCCTGGTGACCTCGACCATGGTTGAGGAAGGGCGTCAGTCCGGCAGCAGGCCTCGGGCGTACGCCGCCTGGCCGACGTGCTGGGTGTCGTCGTTCACGACGCTGACGAGCCGGACTCCCAGCGTGACCGGAGGATCCCAGCGCTTGTCGACGATGCGATCGAGGTCGCCGTCCTGGAGATCCCGGAGGTAGTCGACGGTCTGCTCGTGGACGGCGGTGAGGTACGCCGCGAGCAGCTCGGCGGATGCGCGGAGCCGGCCGACCTCGTCGCTGCTGTGCCCGTAACCGGTGTCCTCCGCGGCGAACGGGAGGCCGAAGCGGCGTACGAAGTCCTGCGCCGTCCACACCTGTTCGAGACCCGACACGTCGGCGACATGGTCGTCCTGGACGCGGGTCAGGTGCCAGACCAGCCAGGCGATGGAGTTCGCGTCGGGTCCGGGCCGGTGGGCGAGCTGCTCGTCGGTGAGGTCGTCGACCACCGACGTACCGCTCTCCACCACGCGTTGAAAGCTCTCGATCAGCAGCTCGGCTGGAGTCATGGGTCCGAAGGTACGTCGGTGACCACAACCGGCGAAGTGGGTACCCGGGGCTTCATGACGAACTTCGGCTACACCCTGATGACCGAGCAGAGCGGGCCGCGTGAGCTGGTGTCCTACGCCGCCGGCGCCGAGGAGGCGGGCTTCGACTTCGAGGTGTGCAGCGACCACTACTCACCCTGGCTCACCGAGCAGGGCCACGCGCCGTACGCGTGGACCGTGCTCGGGGCGGTCGCACAGGCCACGTCCCGGGTGGACCTCATGACCTACGTGACCTGCCCGACGATGCGCTACCACCCGGCCGTTGTCGCACAGAAGGCCGCAACCCTGCAGGTGCTGGCGGAGGGCCGGTTCACGCTCGGCCTGGGTGCCGGTGAGAGCCTCAACGAGCACGTGGTGGGAGCCGGGTGGCCCGGCATCGCGACCAGGCAGTCGATGCTGGTCGAGGCTGTCGAGATCATCCGCCGGCTGCACACCGGGAGCCTCGTGGACTTCCGCGGGGAGCACTTCGACGTGGACTCGGCGCGGATCTGGGACCGGCCCGACGTCCCCGTGGAGATCGCGATCGCGGTGGCCGGCCCGCGCGCAATAGAACGCTTTGCCCCGATCGCTGATCACCTGATCGCGGTCGAGCCGCGGGCCGACCTGGTGGAGTCGTGGAACGCCACCGAAGGCGCCACTGCCATCGGACCTTCCGGTGCCAGGGCGATCGGCCAGATCCCGATCTGCTGGGGCCCGGACGAGGAGTCCGCCAGGCAGCTCGCCCACGAGCAGTTCCGCTGGTTCGCCGGTGGGTGGTCGGTGAACGCCGACCTGCCGACGCCGGCCGGTTTCGCGGCCGCCAGCCGGTTCGTGACCCCTGACGACGTGGCCGGATCGATCCCGTGCGGTCCCGACCTGGACGCGATCGTCGACGCAGTAGGCGCGTTCTGGACGGCCGGCTTCACCGACATCGCCCTGGTCCAGGTCGGCGACAAGCACCAGCAGGCGTTCCTGGACCAGGCCGCGAAGCCGTTGCTCGCGAAGCTTCGCGACGCATCGGGTGGCTGAAAATGTCGCTCTGCCTGCCCCGTGACCGCACCGGGCTCGGCTGACCGTCTGTCGGGTCCGGGTAACTTCTCGGCATGGCTTCGATGGACGACCACTCGGTGCCCACCCTCTACGAGTGGGCCGGCGGGAGCGACGCCATCCGAAGGCTGATCGACGCGTTCTACAACCGGGTCGAGGTCGACGAGCTGCTCAGTCCGTTCTTTCCCGGCGGGGTCTCGGAGGAGCACCGTGCCAACGTCGCCGCCTGGTGGGACGAGGTGTTCGGCGGACCCGACACCTACACGCGAGAGCACGGCGGCTATCAGCGGATGCTGGCGCACCATCGCGACCTCGGCATCACTGTCGAGCAGCGACACCGCTTCGCGTCCACCATGAGCCTCGCCGCCGATGACGCCGCGTTGCCCGACGACCCGGAGTTCCGGGCGGCCCTGGTCGGCTACCTCGAGTGGGGCACCCGGCTCGCCCTGCAGAACTCGCAGCCGGGCGCACCGGTCGTCGAGCAGGCTCCGGTCCCCAGGTGGGGCTGGGGAGTCGCGCCGCCCTACCAACCCTGACGAGTCGTCCGCATCAGGTTTGCTGGGGCACCTCGTCAGGCGGACGACCCGGCAAGGGCGGGCACGACGAACCGCTCCACCAGGCCGCGCTCGTCTGCGTCGTCGCGGCCGGGCACTGTCAGCAGCGAGACGATGACCCGGACCAGCCAGCGAGCCGCGACGGGATCCTCGACGACCGAGAGGCCGAGTGCCTCAATGACCGGCGAGGACTGGGCAAGCTCGGCCGTCCTGGCTGCGTCGCCGGCTCGGAACCAGGCAGCGAGCGTCGGAGCCTCCCGCACATGTCGTACGGCGGACAGCACCGCCGAGGCGATCCGGTCCGGGTGGTCCGAGGCATCGGCGACGTCGGCTGAGATCAGCGCGCCGACCCGCCGCGCCTCGCGATGAACGAAGGCGAGATGAAGCTCGCCGCGGTCCGCGAAGTAGCGGTAGAGGGTCGCGCGCGAGCACCCGGCCACCCCGGCGATCTCGCCCATCCCGACGCCCGCCACACCGCGCTCGACGAACAGCTCGGCCGCCGCATCCAGGATGCGCTCCGCTGCGACGCGGGTGCGATCGTCGCCCAGCCAGCCCGTCACGGTGCTGCCCGGAACGGGACCGACAACGGGCGCCGCACGTAGGGGCCGGGCGCCCACTCCACAGCGGCGACGTCCACCACGAAGTCGGGGAAGCGGGTGAGGAGCTCCTCCAGCGCGACCCTGGCCTGCATGCGCGCGGCGGCAGCGCCGAGGCAGTGGTGGTTGCCCTGGCCGAAGGCCAGGATCTGGCCGGGGTTGCGGCGTACGTCGAGCTCCTCGGCGTCGGGACCGTACCGACGCGGGTCGCGGTTGGCGGCGGCGTAGAGCAGGAGCGCCTTGCGACCCTCCGGGATGGTGACACTGCCGTGGTCGGTGGCGAAGGTGACGTCACGCGTCGGAGTGCGGGCCAGGCCCTGGACCGGGGAGGTCATCCGAAGGAGCTCGTCGACGGCGCCCCTGACCAACGTGGGGTCCGCCGCGAGCGCGGCGCGCTGGTCGGGGCACTGCTGGAGCAGCTGCACCGCGCCGCCGAGCAGGCCGGTCGTCGTGTCGTTGCCGCCGGTGACCACGGCGAAGACGTAGGCGAGGATCGAGAGGATGCCGGCATCGTCGTCGGCGACCCCGCCCTGCACGAGATGGGAGACCGTGTCGTCGCCGGGTTCGCGACGCCGCCGCTCGATGAGCTCCGAGAAGTAGCCGAACATGCCGACGACGGCCTCCGTCGCGCCGGCCGGGTTGCCGGCCGAGCCGCTCGCGACGATGGCGTCCGTCCACGCGTCGAACCGCTCGCGCCCGTCGCCCGGCACTCCGAGGTAGTGCGCAACGACCGTGCTGGGCAGCGGCTTGAACAGTGCGTGCACGATGTCGCCCTCACCCTCATCGCGCAGGCGCTCCAAGCGCTCGACCACGAAGGCGCGCACCTGCGGCTCGACGGACTCGACCTGACGCGGCGTGAAGCCCCGGGAGACCAGCCGACGGAAGGCCGTGTGGTCGGGTGGGTCCATCATCACCAGCGGCGGGTTGTCGGCGAGGCCGATCGTCTCGAGCTCGCCGTAGGCGACGCTGAGCCCCTGGGCGGACGAGAACGTCGCATGGTCGACCGAGGCAGCCAGTACGTCCGCGTGCCGCGACAGCACGTAGTAGTCGTGCTGCTCCCGGCCCTCGGGGATCACGTGGTGCACGGGATCGTGATCGCGGAGGTCGGCGTACATCTGCCAGGGGCTGTGCCAGGTCTCGGCGCTGCCGGGACAGTACGCCGCCTTGGTGGACATCTCGCTCGTCATGTCCCGAGAGTGAGACATTCCTGCGAATCTGTCAACGAGCCGGGCTGCCGGCCCAGTCGCGTCAGCACGCCTGACGGCTGCCCGGCAGCCCGGTACCTGTGGTGTGTCTGTGATCCATGAGACTGATGTGGCGCATGATTGAGGGATGGAGCCTGTGCCAACCCGTCGTCGACCACTGCTGAAGGCGTTGGCCGGTGGCGTGGTCGCCATCGGGGCCGTCGGAGCGGCGGCCAAGCTCAGCGGGTCACAGGACAAGTCGGCTCACGAGTTCGCGGGGCTGCCGACGCTCGAGCTCTCCTCGAGCTATGGGTCGGACGTGGGCTCGCTCGAGGTCAGGCTGGGTGATGCCCTGCTGCCCCAGGTGTCGCCGCATCGGTGGCGGTCGGCTCACCTGCCGACGTCGACCCACTCGATGGTTGCGTTCACCTGGCACGCGAACGACGGGCACCCCCACATCCACATCAGGTCGCGTGTGGCCGGCGCGTGGCGGCCCTGGCAGCGGCTCCCCATCCTTCACGACCTGCCCGACGACGACTCGGGCGAGAGCACGGGTGTCGTCGGCACGGAGCTGGTGTGGATAGGTGACTCGGACGGAATCCAGGTGCAGGTGGCGGGGTCCCGACCGCGTGAGCTGACGTTGGTGCTTCTCCGTCCAGCACCACGACCAGGTGATGGGATGGTCACGGCGAGCCGGGTCGGCGTTGGCCGCTCGGACCGAGCTTCACGGGCTGCCGTCGATCCCGCGGTTCCGCGACCGGCCATCCTGACCCGTAGCGACTGGGGTGCGGATGAGAGCTGGCGCGATGGCACACCCAGCTACAACTCGACCATCCAGCAGGTTCATGTCCACCACACCGTGAACAGCAACGACTACTCCGAGGCGGATGTCCCCGCACTCATTCGCGGTATGTATCGCTACCACACCAGCAATCTCGGCTGGTCCGACATCGGCTACAACTTCCTGGTCGACAGGTTCGGAAGACTCTGGGTCGGCCGGGCCGGCGGCGCGGCGCGCCCCGTGCGGGGTGCCCACACGCTCGGCTTCAACGCGACCTCGACCGGAGTGTCGGCCATTGGCAACTTCGAGCTGGTGACCCCGACGGCGGCAATGCTGAGTGCCATCGTGAGGGTGGCCGCCTGGAAGCTCGACCTCTACGGCCGCAAGCCAATGGGACATGCGGAGGTTCTTTCGGAGGGCAGCGACAAGTATCGATCGAGACAGGTGGTCGATCTTCCCGTGATCGACGGACATCGGGACACCAATGACACCGCCTGTCCCGGGCAACACCTGTATGACTCCCTGCCCCTGATCCGCAAGCGGGCCGCGGCACGCATCGACAAGTTTCACGCCACGGCGCAGCCGACCGTGACCATCACGCAGGCCGCGGCCGTGACCGGCACGCCCGCTCTCGGAGAGAAGCTCACGGTCCAGCCGGGTGCCTTCACCCCCCCGGACGCAACACCGGCCTATGCCTGGCTGCGGGACGGGGCCGAGATCGTCGGGGCCAGCCGCGCGTCGTACCGCACCGTGCCGGAAGACGTCGGCACGCAGCTGACGGTCCGCGTCGACGTGACCAAGCCGGGCTACCAGTCAGCGACCCAGCTGCTCACGGTCGACGGGCTGGTCACCGCCCCTGCCACCGTGTCCCTGCGCACCATTGGCAGGCGCGGCCGGGCGGTGGTGCACATCGAGGTGACCGCACCGCCAGGAGTGGCGGGGACCCCGACCGGCCAGGCGACCGTGCGGATCCACCTGCGAACGAGGACGGTGGACCTGGTGAACGGCAGGGCAACCCCTCGGTTCAGGTCGTTCCTGCCCGGGCAGTACACCGTGAACGTGGACTATCTGGGCAGTCCTTCCCTCACACCTGCAGCGGCCGAAGCAAGTGTGACCATCAAGTAGCGGATCGTCACCCGACGGCGCCCGCGGCTCCCATGATCTTCTCGAGACGCTGCCGGAGCAGGGGCGCCCGGTGCGCATTGCCGTGCAGGCCGACGTACTGCTCGCCGAAGACGGCGAGAAGGGCATCGTCGAGCCGGCGCACGGCACCGGGCGGGTAGCGGTACTCCATCCGCTCGTTGATGCCGAGATCGTCCACCGGCCGCAGCACGTCGCCGAGCTCGTCGAGCGACGTGACGCCGAGCTCGAGCAACAGCCCGGAGATCCACGCGTAGTGCTCGGTGCGCGACCAGCCGGCATCGGCGTACTGACCAGCGAGGAAGGCGGCGAGCTCACGCGGGTCGATGCGCGGGTCGTCGTCGTGCGCCTCGACGCGTTCGGCCGGACCGGTCCGGAGCCGGTCGCGGATCGTCGAGAACTCGCGGTCGGCCAGCTCGAGCAACCCGGCCGCCAGCGTGAACCGCCGGTCGAAGTCGCGAACGTGCTCGTCGGGGATCGTGCCCTTGTAGCGGATGTCGTGCTCGAACTCCGCCCACGCGTGCTGGAGCACGGTTCGTATCTGCACCTGGGCCACCCGCCCACGGAGCGTCTCGTACGCCGGCTGGCCCTCTCGGGCGGCGTCCAACCCGATCAGCAGGTGCCGGCTGGCATAGCCGAACCTGCCCTCGCTCGCGGTCTCCTCACCCATGTCGCGGTCGTCGTGCACCACCACCTGCTCACCGAGCAGACCCGCGACCGCCGCGACATCGCTGTGCACATAGGTGATCACCCGGACCCCGATCTGGTCGGTGATCTCGCGCAGCGGGTCGGGGTACATCAGCCGACCGTCAACGGTGCGCCCGGCCTTCTCCGCGAACGAGTTGACGCCCTTGGTGCGACCGCTGACGCTCAGGTAGTTGATGCCGGCCTCGTCCAGGATCGCGGTCACCAGCTCCACCGCAAGGCGTCCGGCCTCCGCGAGAGCTGGCTGCTGCGCGGCGTACTCCTGGATCGCGGCGCGCAGGGCGTCGCTCCCGTCCGGCAGGGCCGGGGTGACGATGTAGCCGGTCTCGAAGTCTCCGTACGTCGTGGTGCGGGCCGGCCAGCGTTCGGCGAACAGCGCGACGTACGCACAGATCACCGCGTCCACCTGGTCCTCGACCACCCGTAGCTCGCTCTTCCGGGTGGCCGTCTCGACGCGGGCGCGCATCCCGACCCAGTTGACGTCCGTCTCGACGACTCCCTCGACATGGCGCATCAACGTGAGCAGTTCGCTGCGGAGCAGCTCGAGGTCCCGGCCCTGCTTCTGCTTGTACTTCAGGATGCGACCGAGCGAGAACAGCACCACGGTCGCTGGGTGCGGGTAGACCTCGATCGCCCGGCGGTCTCTGCCCGAGCGCGGATCCATGTCGAGACCGAGCAGCTTGCAGACCCGAGCGCCGCGGGTCCCGTTCGCGAACTCGGGTTTCCCGGTGTTGGACGGATGCGTCCCTGCGTCGAACTGACGGAAGTCCTTGCTCAGCGCCTTCTCCGCCGGCCGCGACCCCGTCGCGTTCCTGACGATCAGGGGGGCGTCGATCGCGACCAGGCAAGGGCCCTCGACGTACGGCGCGAGCGCGATCGCGATCTGCTCGTCGGTGCGCACCGTCGAGACGTGCAGCAGCCGGCCTTCGGCGTCGAGCACCGCCAGCCCCGTGGGCTGCTTCTCGCCCCAGGCGAGGTCGATCCCGACGTAGTGCACGGTGACACCCTGCCGCATCTCAGGACGCTGCGTACTCCCGGGCGATCGCGGCACCCAGCCGTGCGTTGTCGCGGACGAGCGCGATGTTTGCCGTCAGGCTGGCACCTCCCGTGATCTCGACGATGCGGCCGAGGAGGTACGGGGTGGCGTCCTTGCCGTGGATGCCGAGCGCATCCATGTCGGCCAACGCCTGCTCGATGATGCCGCCGATCTCGTCGGCCGGGATCTCGTCGTCGACGGGAATCGGATTCGCGATCACCAGCCCACCGGAGATGCCGAGGTCCCACTTGGCACGCATCACAGCGGCCACCTCGGCGGGCGAGTCGACACGCATCGGGGCCGCGTGCCCGCTGCTGCGCGAGAAGAACGACGGGAACTCGTCGCTGCCGTAGGCCAGGACCGGAACCCCCAGCGTTTCAAGGGTTTCCAGCGTCAGGCCGATGTCGAGAATGCTCTTCACCCCCGCGCTCACGACGGCCACGTCGGTCGCGCCCAGCTCGGTCAGGTCGGCGCTGACGTCGAAGGTCTGCTGGGCGCCGCGGTGCACACCACCCAGTCCTCCGGTCACGAAGACCCGGACACCGGCCAGCGCTGCCAGCCGCATCGTCGCGGCCACGGTCGTCGCGCCGTGCGTCCCGCGGGCGACGACGAACGGTAGGTCCCGCACGCTCACTTTGGTGACGTCGCCGTGGCTGGCGAGCAGCTCGAGGTCGTCGGCGTCCAGTCCGATCCGGGGCCGCCCGTCGAGGATCGCGATCGTGGCCGGCACGGCACCGTGCTCTCGGATGATGCCCTCGACCTCGAGGGCCATCGCGACGTTCTGCGGGTAGGGCATGCCGTGGCTGATGATCGTGCTCTCCAGCGCGACCACGGGGGTGCCGTCCGCCAGTGCGCTGGCGACCTCGTCGGTCAGGCTCAGCATGGGGTGGGTCATCTGACCACTTCTCTCTGTAGGGCCCTGACGAGCCGGTCGGTCAGGTCAGCGCGGACGGTGTGGGGGCTGGCGACCGTGAGAGCGGCGGCGGCATGGCCGTACGCCGCGGCCTGCCCGGGGCTGTCGCCCGCCAGCAGGGCATGGCAGAACGCCGCGAGCATGGCGTCGCCGGCACCGGTGACGTCGACGACGTCGGCCGGTGCGGCATCGAGACGGATCGACTCACCGGCCCCGCTCAGCAACGAGCCGCGCGCACCAAGCCGGACCCACACGTGGACCACGCCCCGCACGTGCAGCGCCCGCACCGCGGTCGTCAGCTGTCGTTCGGTGCGCGCCGGCAGGCCGGTGAGCGCGGTGAGCTCGTCGCGGTTGGGAGTGATCGCGAAGAGGGGACGCCCGGGCTCGATCAGGTGGGCCAGCGCGTTGGCCTTCGGCACGCTCACCGGCTCGAGCAGCACCCGGACCCCGGCCGCCGATGCCAGGTCGAGGGCCAGCTCCAGGGCTGCGGCGCCGAGGTTGCCGTCCAGCACGACGAGGCCGGCCGAGGCAATCAGGTCGCGGGCGGCACTGACGTGCTCGGGCGAGAGCTCGTCCGTGGCGGCCATGTCAGCAACCGCGACCACGAGCTCACCGTCCGAGTCGAGCACGGCGGTGTAGGTGCCGGTGGCGCGCGCACTGCGTCGTACGTGCTCGACATGCACGCCGGCACCCGATGTCGCCGCGAGCACCTGGTCGCCGAGGGCGTCGCTGCCGACCGCAGCCACCAGGTGGGTGCGAGTGCCGAGCCGGGCCAGGTTCTCCGCGATGTTGCGGCCGACTCCTCCCGCCGTCATCGAGGCGGTGCCCGGGTTGCTGGTCGCGGCTACGGCGGTCGTCGCGCTGCGGGCCTTGACGTCCATGTTCGCGCCACCGATCACGACGACGGGCGGCTCGTCGCCCAGCACGTAGCCCCGGCCGAGGATCACGCCCTTCTTGCCGAGGTTGGAGAGATGCACGTTCACCGCGGCCCGCGTCGTGCCGAGCTCCGCGGCCATCCCCTGGGAACCGATCAGCGGGTCGCGACGCAGCAGTGCAACGATCTCGCGTTCGCGCTCGGTCAAGGTCATGCTTATCAGCCTAAGGGATACTTACTCCGCCAAGCCAGGTGGCGTCCCCGCCATCGTCGAGCTGCTTGGCCCGCCGCCGCGGCAACTCGTTCCCACCGAGCCGTAGTTCGGCGTCAGCCGCGACTGCGCGGGGGTGGCCCCGTGGCGAGTGCCTGCTGCAGCAGCGACGCTGCGGTCCAGTGCATGACCTCGACCGCGGCCGGGACGGACAGCCCGCCGACGTCGGTCAGCCAGATGAGTGCCTCGATGCCGATGGCGCTGCGGACGGCCACAGCCAGGCGCAGGATGCCCTCCTCTCCCCACTCCTCGCGAAGGGGCGAGAGTGCCTCCGCGAACCAGCCGATGGCGCGACCCTGCCGAAGGGGGAGCGCAGGCGCTTGATCGGATGCGGCGAGGGACAGCCGGAGCATGGTCCGCTGCTGGTCCTCGGTGCGGACGACGAGATCGGTGAAGGCTCCGACCGCCGCGCGGAAGCGACTCTCCACGTCGGGCGCGGTGTCCCGGTCGAGCAGCGACACGATGTCGATCTCGGGGTGCGCCGCGACCAGCAGGGATCGCTGGTCGGGGAAGTAGCGGTAGGCGGTCGTGCGGGAGATGTCGGCAGCGGCGGCTGCCGCTCCGACCGTGGGCGCGGGGACGCCGCCCGCAATCAGGTCCCGCGCCGCCGCGACCAGTGCGGCCCGGGTGCGCTCCTTCTGGCGCACGCGGCCGGATGCTTCGTAGGCCCTTGACATGACCTAGATGGTATCTTAGTTTCGTTATGGGACACCTGTCCCATAAACTCTGGAGGTCGTCATGGCGTTGAATCCCATTGTGCGCGAGGCCGACGAGGGCGAACGGCGCTGGTTCTGCGGCGGAGGGCTCCACACCTGGAAGGTGACGGAGGCCGAGAGTGGCGGCGCCTTTCTTCTCTTCGAGGACGAGCTCGAGGCCGGCAAGGTCACGCCGCTGCACATCCACCCCGATGCCGACGAGACCTTCTACATGCTCGATGGCTCCATCCGCCTGCACCTCGACGGTGAGGAGCGGACGCTCGGCGCGGGAGGAGTCGCCATGATTCCTCGTGGTGTCCCCCATGCCTTCATGGTCACCTCCGACAACGCCCGGATGCTGTGCCTGCAGAACCCCGGCATTGGCGAGAAGTTCTTCCTCGGCGCGAGTGAGCCGGCCCGGCCGGGCGACACAGCCCCACCGGTGGACTTCGGCCGCGTGCAGGCTTCGGCCCAGGCCACCGGTGCGATCGAGATCCTGGGCCCGCCGCCGTTCTGATCCGCGCTCTAGAGTGCCGCCGTGTCTGAGGCCGCTCCGCCCTACGGCGCGCCCGCATCCGAGCCCAGCCCCGTCGTCGGTTTCAGCGCCAGGGCACGCGTCTGCTCCTGCACCGGCTGCCCTCGCCGGTCGAGCGCGAGGTGCTCCTCGCCGTGTGCGTGGACATCGCGATCGGCGTCCGTCCGTACTTCCGGGAGCTGGGCGGCTCCGGCGCCACCTGGACGTGACCGGTCGCTGAAACCGGTCGCCGGGACGAGCCGGTTCGGCCCACACTGGGCCCATGACCTTGCCAGCTCCGACGCCCGGCCAATGGCTGGCGTTCGTGATCGCGAGCGCGTTGTTCATCCAGCTGCCAGGGCCGAGCCTGCTCTTCACGATCGGGCGCGCGCTCACCGTCGGGCGCCGTGACGCGCTGCTCTCGGTGGTCGGCAATGCGCTGGGCATCGTCACCCAGGTCTTCGCGGTCGCCGTGGGACTGGGCGCCGTCGTCGCCGCGAGCGCGTCGGCGTATGCCGTGCTCAAGCTCGCCGGTGCGGCGTACGTCGTGTGGCTCGGCATCCAGGCGATCCGGCACCGCGCCGACGCCCGGGTCGCCCTCGAGGCCGTCACGTCGGGAGCCGCCGTGCCGGCCGAGGTGCGAGCCCGCGTCGGGCGCTCGCTGCGCGTGGGATTCGTCGTCGGGCTGACGAACCCGAAGACGATCGTGTTCTTCGTCGCGTTCCTGCCGCAGTTCGTCAACGACGGGGCCGGCCACGCGGGCATCCAGCTGACAATGCTCGGCCTGGTCTTCGGCGCGATGTGCGTCGCCTCGGACAGCGTCTGGGCCCTGGCCGCAGCCAGGGCACGCGACTGGTTCGCGCAGCGACCGAAACGACTCGACAAGCTGGGTGCCGCCGGCGGCCTGATGATGATCGGTCTCGGCGTCACCCTGACCACGGTGGACTGACCTGTCACCGAAGGGGGACCAGGTGGCCAAGTCGGTTCAGTGCGCCATGTCCACGAAGCGCGAGTAGTGGCCCTGGAAGGCAACAGTGATGTCGCGCGTCGGGCCGTTGCGGTGCTTGGCGACGATCAGGTCGGCCTCGCCGGGGCGGGTCGACTCCTTCTCGTAGACGTCGTCGCGGTGCAGCAGGATCACCATGTCCGCATCTTGTTCGAGTGAACCGGACTCGCGAAGGTCGCTCATCATCGGGCGCTTGTCGCCGCGCTGCTCCGGGCCGCGGTTGAGCTGGGAGAGCGCGATGATCGGGACGCCGAGCTCCTTGGCCAGCAGCTTGATCTGACGCGAGAACTCCGAGACCTCGAGCTGGCGGGACTCGACCTTGCGCCCGGATGTCATCAGCTGCATGTAGTCGATGACGACGACGCGGAGATCGTGGCGCTGCTTGAGCCGCCGGGCCTTGGCCCGGATCTCCATCATCGTCATGTTGGGCGAGTCGTCGATGAAGATCGGCGCGGACGAGATCTCGCCCATCTTGCGCGCCATCTTGGCCCAGTCGTCGTCGGTCATCTGGCCGTTGCGGATGTGGTTGAGCGGCACCTTCGCCTCGGCCGACAGCAGGCGCATGGTGATCTCGGAACGCGTCATCTCGAGGCTGAAGAAGACGCTGGTCAGGTTGTTCTGGATCGACGCCGCCCGGCAGAAGTCGAGAGCCAATGTTGACTTCCCCATGGCGGGCCGGGCCGCGACGATGATCATCTGACCGGCGTGCAGACCGTTGGTCAGGTCGTCGAGGTCGGCGAAGCCGGTGGGCACGCCGTACAGGCCGGCCTCGCGGTTGCCGATGGCCTCGATCTCGTCGAGGACGCCGTCCATGATGTCGCTGAGCGGGGCGTAGTCCTCGGCCGCCCGGCGGTCGGTGATCTGGTAGACCTCGGCCTGCGCGCGGTCGACGATGTCATCGACCTGGCCCTCCCCGGCGTAGCCGATCTGGACGATCTTGGTGCCGGCATCGACCAGCCGCCGCAGGATCGCCTTCTCGCGGACGATCTCGGCGTAGTAGCTGGCGTTGGCCGCGATCGGCACGTTGGCCGAGAGCGTGTGCAGGTAGGGGGCCCCGCCGATCCGCTGCAGCTCACCGCGACGGTGCAGCTCGGCGGCGACCGTCACCATGTCGACGGGTTCGCCCCGACCGTAGAGGTCGATCACCGCGTCGTGGATCGTCTCGTGGGAGGGCCGGTAGAAGTCGACACCTCGCAGCACCTCGGTGACGTCGGCGATGGCGTCCTTGGAGATCAGCATCGAGCCGAGCACGGACTGCTCGGCGGCCATGTCCTGCGGCGGCGTCCGGTCGCCGGGTGTGGTCGGGCGCTCGCCCGGCGCATAGGGCGCCGGGCCGTCGCCCCAGTCCTCGAACGGGGGCTCGGGCTGCCCGCGGGTGTCGGACTCCGTGACGCTCACGGGTGGCCTCCTGGGCGCTGGACGTGCGGGCTCGGACTGGGTCTGGGTACGCGTGACGACGGTAGGGGGAGGCACCGACAACGGCGTGCGACGGCTGACGGTACGTCCGCGCCGGGGTTCCCGGATAGGACCTTGTCCACAGGCCCTGGGGATAACCCGGATTTCCCCGTGGACGACACGCGACGAGATGTGCACAGCATGGGGAGACAGCTGTGGACAAGCACCGTCCGCCGAGCCTCGACACGCCCCTGACCTGCCGAAACGTGGTTCCGCGCATGTGCACTGAAAAGAGTTGCCAACTATTTGCGTTCATGTGACGGCCATCTCGCCTTTGCCCGATGCTTTGTCGACAAAACCTGGTGCCGCGCCCGATTCCCACAGGGACGGGCTAGTTATCCACCGGCGCCCGGGGACTAGTTCCGTTGGGACCTCGATCGCATGATTGCTCCTTACTATGACTAGGCTGCTCCCGTGACGCGCGCCCACGACCGAGAGATCTTGCGCCTCGCCGTCCCGGCGTTCCTGGCGCTCGTGGCCGAGCCCCTGTTCCTGCTCGCGGACGCCGCCATCGTCGGGCACCTCGGCACTCCCCAGCTCGCCGGCCTCGGCATCGCCGCGACCGTGCTGCAGACGGTGATCGGCCTGTGCGTGTTCCTCGCCTACGGCACCACCGCGGGCGTCGCTCGGCACCTCGGCGCCGGTGACGTCCGGGGCGCGATGGCCCAGGGCGTCGACGGGATCTGGCTGGCGGTCGGGATCGGAGTGGTGGTCACCGCGCTGGGTGTCCTCCTCACCGGGCCCCTGGTCCACGCCTTCGGCGCCGGCGACGCGGTGACCGGTCCCGCCACGACGTACCTCCGGGTTGCGTTCCTCGGCACCACACCGCTCCTCGTCATGCTCGCGAGCACGGGCGTGCTGCGCGGGATGCAGGACACCCGGACCCCGCTCGTCGTCGCCGTGGCAGGCAACGGCCTGAACGTCGTCCTCAACCTCGTGCTGGTCTACGGCGTGGCTTCGTTCGACGGACTCGGGATTGCCGGCTCGGCCCTGGGGTCCGTGCTCGCCCAGGTCGCCAGCGCAGCCGCACTGATCCTGGTCGTCGGCCGCGGCGCCCGTCGATCCGGGGCCTCGCTGCGCCCCGACCTGCCGGGCATCCGGACTGCCGCTCGCGCCGCAGTTGCCCTGGTGATCAGGACTCTGACGCTGCGCGCCGCCCTTCTCGTCACGACGTACGCCGTGACCCTCGGCGCCACCGGAGCCCACGACCAAGAGGTGGGCCTGGCCACGCACCAGCTGGCCATGACGATCTGGACGTTCCTCGCGTTCTCCCTCGACGCCGTCGCCATCGCCGCCCAGGCGATCACCGGCCGCTACCTCGGGTCCGGGGACGTCGAGGGCACTCGGGGTGTGACCCGTCGGATGGTCCAGTGGGGCCTTGCGGGGGGCCTCGTGACCGGTCTTCTCCTGGCCGCCGCGAGCCCCGTGGTCGGCGCGCTGTTCACCGCGGACGGCGACGTCCGCCACCTCCTGGTGGTGGTGCTGCTCGTCGCCGCCGTTGGACAGCCGATCGCCGGCGTCGTCTTCGTGCTCGACGGGGTCCTGATCGGGGCCGGGGACGGGCGCTACCTGGCCCGGGCCGGGCTGGTCACCCTGGCGGTCTACGCCCCGGCGGCCCTGCTGATCGCCGTCGCATCGGGCGGGGTCGTGCTGGTCTGGGTCAGCTTCGCCGGGCTGTTCATGGGCGCCCGGTTCGTCGTCCTGGTCCACCGGGCTCGCGGAGATGCCTGGCTTGTCACCGGAGTCCTGACGGCGGCGGGGCCGGCCTCCTAGGCTGGGGTGGTGAAGCCGCTTCAGTCGGTCGGCATGGGGCTCGTCATCGTGGTCCTGACCGCCAAGTTCAACGGGTACGACGCGCTGCCGGACCCGCTCGGCTGGCTGCTCGTGCTCGCGGGTGTCCATGCGCTCCCCGAGCCCCTCGCCCAGCGCGGGACCTTGCTCACGCTCGCCGGGTTGGCTGGCGCTGTGTCTGTGGCCGTGTGGATCCCGTCGGTCACCGACGCGCTGTACGACGCCGACCCCTCACTCGGCTGGGCGGCCAACCTGCCCCAGATCGGGTTCACCGCCGTGCTCTGCCACGCGCTCGCGGTGCTGGCAACCGAGGCCGGGGATCAACGTCCAGCGCGCTGGCTCCGCGTCAACCGCACCTTCGTGATCGCCGTTGGCCTGCTCCCGATCCTGGTGTTCGGGGCCGGCGTGGAGTCGCTCGAGGTGACGTCGTACGTGCTGGCCGGCGCCTCCGTGCTGATGCTCATCTGGCTGCTCTTCTCCTACGCGTCGCGGCCCTGGGCCGGCGCACCGACGGCCGAGGCGCCCACGGAGCGACCGTTGGCCTCGTAGCCTTTTGCGAGCTCCGCGGTTAGACCTTGCAGACGTCTGCGATCCAGACGCAGACAGGGGCCGTTCCTCCCGCTGGAGGAACGGCCCCTGTCGAGTGTCGAGCTGGGCTCGACGAGGGTCAGGCGGGGATGACGTTGAGGGCCACCGTGGCCGACACGTCGTCGTGCAGCTTGACCGAGATCTCGTGCGAGCCGAGGGACTTGATCGGGTTCTTGACCACGATCGTGCGCTTGTCGACCTGCTCGCCCGAGGCGTCGGCGAGGGCGCCGGCGATCTCGGTGACGGTGACGGCGCCGAACAGGCGGCCGCCCTCGCCGGAACGAACCTTGACGGCCACCGGCGACGACTCGAGCTTGGTCTTGATCTCCTCGGCGTGGTCGTGGTCACGCACCGCGCGCGAGACACGGGCCGTCTTGATGGACTCAACTGTCTTCTCGGCACCGCGCGTCCAGCGGATGGCGACTCCTCGCGGGACGAGGTAGTTGCGGCCGTAGCCGTCCTTCACCTCGACGACGTCGCCGGGGGCACCGAGGCCGGTGACCTCCTGGGTCAGGATGAGCTTCATATTCTCGTCTTCCTCACTCTGCCCGTTATCGACCGGTGGACGTGTAGGGCAGCAGAGCGACCTCGCGGGCGTTCTTGACTGCGATCGCGACGTCTCGCTGGTGCTGGACGCAGTTGCCGGTGACCCGACGCGCGCGGATCTTGCCGCGGTCGGAGATGAACTTCCGGAGCAGGGTGGTGTCCTTGTAGTCGACACCGGTCGCCTTCTCCTTGCAGAACTGGCAAACCTTCTTCTTGGGCTTGCGAATCACTGCCTTGG
>JAOPXM010000106.1 GCA_025965125.1 Nocardioides sp. | reverse complement strand
GCCTACCACGACATCCACCGTGGCCGCGGCCTCTACTACCTGCTCGAGAAGCGTGGAGCAGTCGCCCGGGTCACGACCGACCTGAAGATCTTCGAGGCCAAGTCGGTGCCGCCGCAGACCACGCGGGCCCGGCTCCGGGGCGAGTTCATCCGCAAGGCCCAGGAGCGCCGCCGGGACTTCACCGTCGACTGGGTGCACCTCAAGCTCAACGACCAGGCCCAGCGCACGGTCCTCTGCAAGGATCCCTTCCGTGCCCACGACGAGCGCGTCCAACGCCTCATCGACGGGATGTAGTCCCCAACTCGCGCCCGGGTGCCGAAACTTCTCAGGGCTGACTTGTAGGGTGTCCCGCGCTGCCCAGTACCGCCCTCGACGAAGGTTGAATCACCGTGCTCCGACGACTCCGTCGCCCCGCCCTGCTCCTGCTACCCGCCATGCTTCTCGCGAGCCTCACGGCCTGCGGAAGCGACAACGGGAGCTCCAGCTCCACCTACGAAGGCCTCGACGCCGTCACGATCACCGGTGACTTCGGCAAGGTCCCCACAGTGGACTGGAAGGGCGAGATGACCACCGGGGACGTCGGGGTCAAGACTCTCGTGAAGGGCGACGGGGTCGCGGTCAAGACCGGCGACAAGATCCTGACGAACATCTGGATCGGCAACGGGTACACCCAGCAGAAGACCTTCACGACGTACGACGACAAGCCCCAGGTCCTCACGGTCGACGACAAGCTCAGCAAGCCGTTCGTTGAGGCGTTCGCGAACCAGACCATCGGCTCACGCGTGGCCATCACGGCCTCGGCCTCCGATCTGTTCGGCGATGCAGGCAACCCGCAGCTCCAGATCGCCAACAAGGACACCGTCCTGGTGATTCTCGACCTGATGGAGGTCTACACGGCGCCGAAGCCGGTCGACGTGGGCAAGGGGAAGCTGCCGGGGCTGATTCTCAAGAAGGGCGAACCCACCGGTCTCGACTTCAAGGGGCTTCCCCGGCCGAAGGCGAACGGCGATCTCCTGCGCAGCATCGTCAAGGTGGGCAAGGGCAAGACCGTGACCTCCTCGATGACCGTCACTGCCAACTACCTCGGTCAGGTCTACGGCGCCAAGAAGCCGTTCGACGAGAGCTACTCCAAGAAGCCCGTGCCGTTCGCGCTCACGGGCGTGGTCCAGGGATGGACCCTGGGCCTGTCCGGAGTCAAGGTCGGGAGCCGCGTGCTGCTCGAGATCCCGCCGGACCTCGGCTACGGCTCGCAGGCGCAGACGAACATCCCCGCCGACAGCACGCTGTACTTCGTGATCGACATCATCTCGGCGAAGTGATCCCACCCGACGTGACCGAGTAGCAAGGGAGAACAGGGCCGCATGACGGTGGTGCGCAAGACCGAGCGCCTGCTCAACCTGCTGATCATGCTGCTGGTGCAACGGCACTTCGTGTCCAAGGACAGGATCCGGGCGATCCTCTACCCGGGCTCGTCCACGGACGCCTTCGAGAAGATGTTCGAGCGCGACAAGGAGGAGCTGCGCAGCCTCGGCGTGCCCATCGAGGTCGGCCAGATCGATCCCTTCTTCGAGGACGAGCCCGGCTACCGCATCCGTCCCGACGAGTTCGCGCTGCCGGAGATCAACCTCGAGGCGGACGAAGCCGCCGTGATCGGACTCGCCACCAAGGTCTGGGAGCACGCCAGGCTGGCCGAGGCGACCACCGAGGCCGTGCGGAAGCTCAAGGCCCTGGGTGTCGCTGTCGACGTGTCGGCGCTGGACATCGTCCAGCCCCGCCTGACCGCTGACGAGCCGTCGTTCGACGTCTTCTGGGAGGCGACCCAGGAGCGGGTGCCGGTCGAGTTCGACTACGTCCGCTCGGGCCAGCACACCGTGTCGACGCGACACCTCCAGCCGTGGGGCGTCGTGCGCTACTCCGGACGCTGGTACGTCGTCGGCTACGACACCGATCGTCAGGACGAGCGGGTGTTCCGGCTCTCCCGCGTGCAGGGCGAGGCGCGGAAGGCGGGGGAGCCGGCCTCGTACGACGTGCCGGCGGGGACCGACGTCCGCTCCGTGGCCAAGCGGCTGGCGCCGGCACCCTCCACCGAGCGCGTCGTCCTGCTGGTGCGTACCGACGCCGGGCACGCGCTGCGGCGCAACGCCGACGAGGTCGAGACCGGTGTGTCCGGCCCCGACGAGCGGACGGGCTGGGACCGGTTGGTTCTCACCCGCGGCGGCCTGGGCATGGTCGACGAGCTGCTCGGCTACGGTGCCGACGTCTACGTGGTCGAGCCCGCCAAGGTTCAGCAGGCCGTTGTCGATCGTCTCTCCGCGGCCGTGGGGAGCGGGTCATGAGCCCGGCGGTGCCGACGCAGCTGGGAGCAAAGGACCAGGTGGCGAGGCTGCTGACCCTGGTGCCGTTCCTGCACGCGCGAGGCGAGGTCCGGCTCGACGAGGCCGCCGCCGCCCTGGACGTCCCGGCAGACCAGCTGGTCAAGGACCTCAAGGTGCTGCTGATGTGCGGCCTGCCGGGCGGCTATCCAGGCGACCTCATCGACGTGGACCTGGACGCGCTGGAGGGTCCCGAGGCCGACGGGGTGATCCGGGTGTCGAACGCCGACTACCTCGCGCGGCCGCTCCGGCTCAACCCGACCGAGGCGACCGCGATCATCGTGGCCCTTCGCGCCCTGCGCAACGGGGCGAAGGACGAGACCCGGGAGATCGTCGACCGGGCGCTGGCCAAGCTCGAGGCGGCCGCTGCGGAGGGCACGGCCGCGCCCCGGATCGACCCTGGGGACGCGGGGGCGGATGCCGACCTGGCCCTGCTCGCAGCCAAGCTGCAGGACGCCGCCGACCGAAGGCACCAGGTCCTGCTCAGCTACTACGTCCCGTCGCGGGACGAGGAGTCCGAGCGGCGGGTGGATCCCCGCGGGATCGTGACCGCCCACGGCTTCGCCTACCTGGACGCCTGGTGCCACAGCGCGGAGGCCCCCCGGCTGTTCCGCCTGGACCGGATCGACCGTGCCGAGGTCCTGGACGACCCGATCGAGACCGAGCCCGAGGCACCACGGGACCTTGGCGACGGCCTCTTCACCACAGCCACCGACACGACCCCGGCCACCATCCGCCTGGACCCCGCCGCACGCTGGGTCATCGAGTACTACCCGGTCGAAGCGGTGCGGCCCCAGCCCGACGGAAGCCTCGAGGTGGACCTGCTGATCGCTGAGGAGCGCTGGCTGACCCGCCTGCTGATGCGCCTCGCACCGCACGCGCGGGTGGTCGCGCCTCCGGCGTACGCCGAGGCCTTCAGGGAGTCCGTTCAGGAGACGCTCAGCCTGTACGTGTGACCGGGCGCGTACGATGGATGCGACCGCAACCCGCAAGTTAAGGACGTCATGACCAGCCCCCTGCTCGCCAATCTCGGCCCGACCGAGCTGCTCCTCATCCTGGCCGTGGTCGTGCTGCTCTTCGGCGCGACCAAGCTTCCCGACCTGGCTCGCGGAAGTGGGCGCGCGTTGCGCATCTTCAAGGCCGAGACCAAGGGCCTGATGGACGACGACGACGACGCCTCGACCAAGTCGCCGGAGCAGCTGGAGCTCGAGGCACGCCAGGCGGAGCTCGACGTCCGCCAGCGCGAGCTCGAGGCCGAGGCCGAGCGGCTCCGACGCGGCGACACGACGACCTGACTCGACGTCCTTGTCTGCCATCACGGCCGCGATCGGCCTGTTGCGGGGACGCCCGCATCATCCGGTCGGCGCCGACGGCAGGATGGCGCTCTCGGACCACCTGCGCGAGCTGCGCGCCCGGCTGATCCGGTCGGCGCTCTTCCTGGTCCTCGCGTTCATCGTGGCGCTGTTCTTCTACGACCGGCTGCTCGACCTTGTGCTCGTGCCCTACAACGACGCACTCGAACAGCTGGGCCAGTCGGTCAAGAGTCAGGTGTACGTCGCAAGCGTGACCGGCCCGCTCCTGCTGCAGCTGAAGCTGTGCGGGATCGCAGCCATCGTGGCGTCCAGCCCGTACTGGCTGTACCAGATCTGGGCGTTCATCGTCCCCGGCCTGCATCCTCGCGAGAAGAAGTGGTCCCGGGTCTTCGCCGCAGTGGCAGGCCCCCTGTTCATCGCCGGCGTGGCGGTCGGCTACTACGTGCTGCCGAAGGGCATCTCCGTCCTCATCAGCTTCACTCCCGCCAACACCCAGAACCTCGTGGAGTTCGGTGAGTTCTTCTCGTTCATCACCCGGATGCTGCTCGTGTTCGGGATCTCGTTCGAGATTCCCCTCTTCGTGATCATGTTGAACCTCGCGGGTGTGGTGTCCGGCAAGCAGATCGCGAAGTACCGGCCCTGGATCGTGATCGGCACCTTCGTCTTCGCCGCGGTGGCGACCCCGTCGACCGATCCGTTCTCGATGCTGTTCCTGGCCATCCCCATGCTGGTCCTCTTCCTGATCGCCGAGGTCATCGCCCGCACTGCCGATCGGACCCGCGGCAGGCGCAAGGACTCCAAGGACCAGTGGGCCGACGACGAGGCGTCGCCACTGTGAACCCGGTTCTCGAGGAGGTCGACCCGTTCGACCTGCCGGAGTGGCTGGGTGAGTCCGACGTGACCTGGACGGCTTCCTCCGGCGTACGCACCGGGCACCACGTGCGCGGCAGGCTGACAGCCGAGGGACTCGCCGACGTCGCCTGCGACCTGCTTGCCGTCGACGAGGCGTACCCGGCTCCGGTTGCCGACGACCGCACCCGGCTGCGCGCCCACCAGGCCTGGCGGCACGGCCAGATCCTGCTGGTGCGCCACCAGGACACGCTGGCGCTCGCCGTCCCCGGGACCTCCTTCACCGCCGACCTCGTCCTGGACGCCCTGGACCGCCTTGCCAGGGCGGTGGGCTCGTCCGCCGACCACTACACCGCGCGCCTGCGGATCGGCACCGAGCGGGGCACCCAGCGCCGTTAGCGACGCCGCTAGGGTCAGCGCGTGGCCGGCAGCAGGCGCGACATCGCGCTCCTCACCAATCCCACGTCCGGCAAGGGCAAGGGCGCCCGGGCACGGGACGCGGCGTTGGGGAGGCTCAGGGACTCCGGGTTCGGCGTGCGTGACCTGGCCGGGCGCGACGCCGACGAGGCCCTGGACCTCGCCCGGGAGGCGGTGGCCGACGGCGTGGAGGCGCTGGTGGTCTGCGGCGGGGACGGCATGGTGCACCTGGGTGCACAGGCGGTGGCGACGACGGGGATCCCGCTCGGGATCATCCCCGCCGGGACCGGCAACGACGTGGCCCGCTACTTCGACCTCCCGCGCAAGGACTTCGTGGCCGCGGCCGACCTGGTCATCGCGGGCAACACCCGCGTGGTCGACCTGGCGCGGAGCGGCTCGAAGTACTTCGTGACGGTCCTGGCGGCCGGATTCGACGCCGTCGTCAACGAGCGCGCCAACAAGATGGCCTGGCCACGTGGCCAGATGCGCTACAACCTGGCCACGCTGGCCGAGCTGCGCACCTTCGAGCCGCTGCCGTACTCGATGGAGATCGACGGCAGGTCGATGCGCTTCGACGCCACCCTCGTCGCCGTCGGCAACGGACCCTCGTTCGGTGGCGGTCTCCGGATCGCCGAGGGCGCCCTCCTCGATGACGGCCTGCTCGACGTCGTGATCATCCGGCCGATGACGAGGACGAGGCTGGTCCGGACCTACCCCAAGCTGTTCAAGGGCACCCACACCTCGGTCCCTGAGTACGAGCACCACCTCGCGCGATCGGTCACGGTGGCCGCGCCGGGGATCGTTTCGTACGCCGACGGCGAGCGCTTCGGCTCCCTGCCGCTGACCATCGAATGCGCCCCCGGGGCGTTGACGGTCCTCGCTCAGCCCGCCGCCTAAGGTGGAGGGATGAGCACCGCGGACGACCTGTCCCCGTCGGAGCGGTACGCCGACTTCCGTAGCGGCCGGAACCACCCCGTCCTCCGAGACTTCCAGGGGTTGTACTCCTTCCCCCTGGATGACTTCCAGATCCGTGCCTGCCAGGAGATCGAGGATGGACGCGGGGTCCTGGTTGCCGCGCCGACCGGCTCCGGCAAGACGATCGTGGGGGAGTTCGCCATCCATCTCGCCCTCGAGACCGGGCGGAAGGCGTTCTACACGACGCCGATCAAGGCACTGTCGAACCAGAAGTTCCACGACCTCGTCGCGCGCTACGGCGCCGACCAGGTCGGCCTGCTGACGGGCGACAACGTGGTCAACGGCGACGCCCCCGTGGTCGTGATGACCACCGAGGTCCTGCGCAACATGCTCTATGCCGGCTCGCAGACGTTGCTCGGGCTCGGCTTCGTCGTGATGGACGAGGTCCACTACCTGGCCGACCGCTCCAGAGGCGCCGTGTGGGAGGAGGTCATCATCCACCTGCCCGACTCGGTGGCGCTGATCTCCCTCTCCGCGACGGTGTCCAACGCCGAGGAGTTCGGCGAATGGCTCGAGACCGTCCGCGGAGACACCCGCACGATCGTCGAGGAGAAGCGACCGGTCCCGCTCTACCAGCACGTGATGGTCGGGCGGCGCCTCCTCGACCTCTTCGCGTCCTCCGACGTCGACGCCGCTGCCGGGTTCGTGAAGGAGGGAGCGCCCGTCAACAACGAGCTGATGAAGATCGCCCGCGACGACTGGGCCAGCTCGCGGATGAAGGACCGCCGGTCGCCCCGAGGGCGGTCCGGAGGACCCAAGCAGGTGGGAAACGGTCGTCGAGTCTGGATCCCCAGCCGCTTCGAGGTGATCGACCGGCTCGATCGCGAGGGGCTGCTGCCCGCGATCGTCTTCATCTTCAGTCGGGTCGGCTGCGACGCCGCGGTCACCCAGTGCCTGAACGCCGGAACCCGGCTCACCTCGCCCGAGGAACGCGACACGATCTTCGCGTTCGTCGAGGAGCGCTGCCGGCACCTGCCGGAGGAAGACCTGCAGGTCCTGGGCTACCACGACTTCCTCGACGGTCTGACCCGCGGTGTGGCCGCCCACCACGCGGGCATGCTGCCGGCGTTCAAGCACTGCGTCGAGGAGCTCTTCGTCCGAGGACTGTGCAAGGTGGTCTTCGCGACGGAGACGCTTGCGCTCGGCATCAACATGCCGGCGCGCACCGTCGTCATCGAGAAGCTGAGCAAGTGGAACGGCGAGACGCACGCCGACATCACACCGGGGGAGTACACCCAGCTGACCGGTCGCGCCGGCCGGCGCGGGCTCGACACCGAGGGACACGGCGTCGTGCTCTGGCAGCCCGGCATGAACCCCCGTGAGCTGGCCGGCCTGGCATCCACCCGCACCTATCCGCTCCGGTCGTCGTTCCGCCCGTCGTACAACATGGCCGTCAACCTCGTGCACCAGTTCGGCCGCGAGCGCTCCCGCGAGCTGCTCGAACAGTCGTTCGCCCAGTTCCAGGCCGACAAGGCCGTCGTGGGGCTCGCCCGTCAGCTGCGCAAGAGCGAGGATGCGCTCGACGGCTACCGAGAGGCCGCGACGTGCCATCTCGGCGACTTCATGGAGTACGCCGCACTGCGCCGCCGCATCAACGACGTGGAGAAGGGAGCCAGCCGGTCGCGGCGCTCCGACCGCCGCGAGGAGGCCATGGCCTCCCTGTCGAAGCTGAAGCCCGGAGACGTCATCGAGGTGCCTACCGGGAAGTTTGCGGGCTTCGCAGTGGTGATCGACCCGGGCTGGTCCGCGGAGGGTCCCCGGCCCTACGTCGTCACCGCGGACCGTCAGGCGCGCCGGCTGGCGATGATCGACTTCCCGACCCCGGTCGAGGCGGTCACACGGTTGAAGATCCCCAAGAACTTCAACGGGCGAAACCCGCAGATGCGTCGCGACCTGGCCTCCGCGCTCCGCTCGCGCACCCATGGACTGACGTCACCGCCACGGCGTCGGGTCGAGGGGGAGCGAGGTGCCGCTGCGCCCGACGTCGAGCGCGAGATTGCGCAGCTCCGCTCGGCACTGAAGGCCCACCCGTGCCATGACTGCCCCGACCGTGAGGACCACGCGCGCTGGGCCGAGCGCTGGTTCAAGCTCGACCGGGACGCCCAGACGCTGAAGCGACGCGTGGAGCAGCGCACCAACACCGTTGCGCGCCAGTTCGACCGCGTTTGCGAGGTGCTGACCGCGCTCGACTATCTCGACGGTGACAGCGTCACGCCGCGGGGACGGCACCTGCAGCGGATCTACTCGGACATGGACCTGGTGGCCGCCGAGTCACTGCGTCTGGGGCTCTGGGACGATCTGTCGGCCTCGGAGCTGGCGGCGGCACTGTCGGTGCTGGTCTTCGAAGCCCGGCGCCCCGACGATGCGTCGTCACCCCGGCTGCCTGGCGGACGGGTCAAGGACGTCATCGGCGAGATGGTGCGCCTGTGGGGCGAGCTCGACGCGTTGGAGCGGGAGCACAAGCTCGACTACCTGCGCCCGCCGGACCTGGGCTTCGCCTGGGCGTCGTACCGCTGGGCGGAGGGCGACGAGCTGGACGACGTGCTCGGCGTCACCGAGCTGGCCGCAGGCGACTTCGTGCGCTGGATGAAGCAGCTGCTGGACCTGGCGGGTCAGGTCGCGGACGCCTCGGGGGGTACGCCCTTGCGGGAGACCGCGCGCGACGTCGTACGTCGCCTGCGGCGTGGGGTCGTCGCCTACTCCAGCCTCACCGACTAGGACTTCCCCCGGAAGGCCGGGTCGAGCGCGGACGGCTTCCGGCCACGTGGGTGGTGCCTACTCGGCCCTGGTTGCGTGGTCGAGAGCCTCGTGCACCGGGAGGTCGCCGTTGACGAGGTTCCACTGGCGCCCGATGGCACCGTCGTGGTCCAGGACGGCAGCCACGACCGCCGCGACGTCTGCCCTGGTCACGTCGCCCCGCGCGACGTCCGGTCCCAGCGAGACCAGACCCGTGGCGGGGTCGTCGGTGAGCCGGCCGGGACGGATGATCGTCCAGGCGAGTCCGCTCTCCCGGACCGCCGCATCGGCGTCTCGCTTGGCCTCGACGTACGCGCGCCAGACCTCGTCGGTGTCGTCTGGGAGCGGGTTGTCGACACCGATCGCCGAGATCTGCACGAACCGGTCGATGCCGGCGAGGCGCGCTCCCTCGATGGACTTGAGCGACCCTTCCAGGTCGACGGTGCGCTTGCGCTCCTTGTTGCCGTCCGGGCCCCCTCCGGCCGCGAACACCACCGCGTCGCAGCCTTCGAAGGCCGCGGCGAACGCGTTCGCGTCCCGTTGCTCGATGTCGAGGAGCCGCACCTCGGCACCACGGCCTTCCAGCTCCTTGCGGTAGGCGTCCCTGCGGACCAGCGCGACCGGCGTGTGCTCGGCCCGACGCAGCACGACGAGCAGGTGGCGGGCCACTTTTCCGTGGCCCCCGACGATGGCGATACGGCTCATGTCCTCCACGGTACGAGCCGGTCGGTCATCCGGTCAGGACGTCGAGCAGCCGCACGGTCGGGCTCTCGAGACCCCACTTCTCGGCCAGCTCCCGCACGCGTTCCGGGTCGGGTGGGGTGCGGGGCAGGGCGGTGTCGTGCTCACCGAGGTCGATCGTGCGGGCGACGGCGACCACAGCAGGGGCCACAGCCAGGTAGTCCGCGGCGGCCTTGAGCTTGCTGCGAGGCCCCGGGCCCAGCTCCGAGTCGGGGTCTGCGGCGGCCGCGAGGATGCCGGCCATGTCACCGAATCGGCCCAGGAGCGTGGCGGCGGTCTTCTCGCCGATCCCGGCGACACCGGGGAGACCGTCCGACGCATCACCGCGCAGCGTCGCGAAGTCGGCGTACTGCCGCGCCTCGATGGCGTACTTGTTGCGCACCCAGTCGTTGGTCACCCGCTCGTGGTTGCCCACGCCACGGGCGATGTAGAGGACCCGCACGTCCTGCTCGTCGTCGACGAGCTGGAACAGGTCGCGGTCACCGGTCACGATGTCGACGGGCTGGCCGGCGTCGGTGGCGAGAGTGCCGATGACGTCGTCGGCCTCGTAGCCGTCAGCGCCGATCACGCAGATCCCGAACGCAGCGAGCACCTCGAGGATGATCGGGATCTGGACCTCCAGCGGATCCGGCACCTCCTCGATGTCGGGGGCGCTGTCGACTTCGGCGACCACCCGGTGCGCCTTGTACGACGGCAGCAGGTCGACCCGCCACTGCGGACGCCAGTCGTTGTCCCAGCAGCAGACGAGGTCGCTGGGGCGGTAGTCGTTCACGAGGCGGCTGATGAAGTCCATGAGCCCACGCACGGCGTTGACCGGGGTGCCGTCCGGCGAGGTGATCTCGGGGACACCGAAGAAGGCCCGGAAGTACATGGACGCGGTGTCGAGAAGCATCAGGCGGCCGGTCTGCTGGCTGGTCACGACCGGCATCCTGCCACGGCGTTGTCGCTAGGCTGTGCGGCGTGACTGCGTCCGATCTAGAAGGCACCGATCGAAAGATCCTCGAGCTGCTCGCCACCGACGGCCGGATGTCCTTCACGGACCTCGGCAAGGCGACCGGGCTGTCCACGTCCGCGGTCCACCAGCGCGTGAAGCGGTTGGAGCAACGCAGCCTGATCCTGGGGTACGGCGCCACGGTCAACCACGACGAGATCGGCCTCCCGCTGACGGCCTTCATCTCGATCCGCCCGATCGACCCTTCCCAACCCGACGACTCTCCCGAGCGCCTGCGCGAGATCCGTGAGATCGAGTCGTGCTGGTCGGTCGCGGGGGAGGAGTCCTACATCGTCAAGATCCGGGTCGCCACGCCCGCCCACCTCGAGGACCTGCTCGCGCGCGTCCGGGCGGCCGCGAACGTCTCCACCCGCACCACCATCGTGCTCTCCACAGCCTACGAGAACCGGCCCGTCACCGGTTGAGGGTGACGGGCCGGCCACGAGCTGTGGCGGGTCAGGTCAGGGAGCGGTGACCGTCCAGATCCCGTCGATGTACGGGGTCGCTCCGTTCACGACCGCGTAGAGGCCAACGCCCACGGACTTCGAGAGCGCGTTGTAGGGAGCGTCGGTGGAGTAGCCGTACGTGTAGTCGACCGAGTTGTGGTAGTCGAAGTAGAGGCACAGGTATCCGCGGGCCGCGTGACCGGCACCCGGGCACTTGGCAGGGTGCGGGTCCGAGTAGGTGTCGATGATCTTGTCGTCGGCGATCGCGGTGCTCAGTGCCCGCGGGTAGGTGATGCCGAACCCGAGGTAACCGGAGGCGGTGTCACCGGCCGCCGCGCTGAACGCACCGGACTGGGTCTGCCCCGACTTGAGTGGGGTGAGCGCGTTGGCCTTGGGCACGGCGCCGAGCGAGGACTCCTTGATGTCCTGGCCGGTGACGCTGTTGTTCTTGATCTGTCCACCCGTGATGAGGTGGGCGGCCTGCGCGACCACCGGGTTGGTGGCCAGTAGAAAGGCCGTGACCATCACGGCGCACGACACTATGAGCTTGTTCCGCATTGTCTCTCCCCTGAATTCCGAGTGACGCCCCGCACGTGTGGAGCCTTGGCCTGAGTCTTGACCCGATCGAGGCAGGTCGACATGACACAGATGGGCTATTCCAAGACTGGTGTGCGGGCCCCTCAGTAGGCCTGGAGTGCCGCCGTCCGGCGCGAGGCCTCGGCGACCTCGGCGGCCTTGAGAGCGGACTCGTCGAGGCGACCGTGCTCGGCCCACCAGCGCTGGCCCTCGTCGGGCAGCGTGTGGATCGGGTCGTAGTACTCATAGGTACGCGACAGGGCGTCGTCGGTGTCCGCCTCGATGGACGTGCGGTAGTTCTTCGTCCAGTAGGAGATGCCGCGCTCGGTGTCGTACGACGAGAGCTGGTGCACCCAGCGCTTGCCGACGAACGGGACATCGCACACGATCCGGGGCGTCGCGAACCCGGGCAGGTAGCCCATGATGTGGTGCTGGAGCCGCTGGGCGTCGGCGACCGAGACCCGCCAGTGCTCGGAGTACGGGATCATGTCGCACATGTAGAAGTAGTAGGGCATGATCCGGGCGCCGTCGAGGAGGCGGAAGCACAGGTCGAGCAGTGCGTGCGGGTCCGCGTTCACGCCGTTGAGCAGGACCCCCTGGTTGCGGACGTCGCGCAGACCGGCTTCGAGCATCGCGCTCGTCGCCTCGGCCACGATCGGGGTGATGGAGTTCGCGTGGTTGGCGTGCGTGTGCATCGCGATCGACACCCCGCGCTCCCGGGCCACTCCGGCCACCCGTGTCATGCCCTCGCGCACATCGGGCTGGAGCCAGTGCTGGGGGAGACCGATCAGGGCCTTGGTGGCGAGCCGGATGTCACGGATGTTGTCGATCTCGAGCAGGTCGGTCAGGAACGACTCGAGACGCGGCCAGGGCATGTTGGCGACGTCGCCGCCGGAGACGACCACGTCACGCACCGATGGTGTGCGTCGGAGGTAGTCCAGCATGGAGCCGAGGCGGTCGTTCGGCTTGCCGACGAACTTCAGCTTGTCGATGACCGCGGTCGAGTTGCCGACGAGGTCCATCCGGGTGCAGTGCCCGCAGTACTGCGGGCAGGTCGGCAGGAGCTCGGCCAGCACCTTGGTCGGGTAGCGGTGGGTGAGTCCCTCCGCCACCCACATGTCGTGCTCGTGCAGCGAGTCGCGGGTGGCGTGCGGGTGCGACGCCCAGTCGGTGCGCCGGTCGGAGAACACCGGGATCATGTAATGGCGCACCGGGTCGCCGTACATCGCCTCGGTCAGCGAGCCGGGACCGCGAACCTGCGCGTGCGGCACCATCGTGTTCATCATCTGTGGGGGGACGAGCATCGACATGGTCGAGCGTTCGGCCTGGTCGCGCTCCAGGTCGTCGTAGAACCGGTCGTCCACGAGGTCACCCAGGAGCTCGCGGAGCTGGCGCACGTTCTTGACGCAGTGCGCCCGCTGCCACTGGACCGAGGCCCAGTCGACCGCGGTGACGTCCTTCCAGCCCGGGAACCTGGTCCAGTCGGGCTCGACCAGCTCCACCCGCTGGTAGGGATAGGGCTGGCCGCTCTCGAGGCCGATCGAGGTCTCGATGCTCATCGTTGCTCCCGGAGGGGTGGAGGAGTTACGTCAGGGCGGCGCGTCGTTTGTGCCAGGCGCGTCACCTCTGTCAGAGTACGAGGAGAATGTCCCGCTCGTCCAATGACGCGCCGCAAGATATCCTGTTGTCGTTCAGTTTCAGCGGAGGACCCACGGCAATGACGCTTCGTGTCAGCGATCCAACCGGCCTGCACCGGGTCCTGGACGAGACGGTCGTGCTGCCCCAGGCCGCCGGGCGGCTCGACACCCGGCGCGAGCTGTGGCCCGACGAGGTCCGGATCCGCGTCGAACGGCTCAACCTCGACGCTGCGTCCTTTCGCCAGCTCGAGCGCAAGCACGGGGGATCGGGTGACGCGATCCGTGCCGAGGTGCTCGAGATCGTCGGCACGCGCGGCAAGATGCAGAACCCCGAGACCGGATCCGGCGGGATGCTGGTCGGCACCGTCGAGGAGATCGGTCCAGACTCGCCCCTCGGTCTGCGGGTCGGGGACCGGGTCGCCACACTGGTCTCGCTCACGCTGACGCCGCTCGTGATCGAGGACCGCCTGGCCGACTGGGACGGCCTGGGCGAGCAGGTGCCGTGCGACGGGTACGCCGTGCTGTTCGGCCGCTCGATCGCCGCGGTCATCCCCGACGACCTGCCCGCCGATCTGAGCCTGTCGGTCATGGACGTCTGCGGCGCTCCCGCACTGACTGCTCGGGTCGTGGGGGACCACGTTTCGAGACGGTCGCGGGCCGGCCACAACGAACGTGTGCTGACCGTCGTCGTGATCGGCGCGGGCGGCAAGTCGGGGTCGCTCAGCCTGGCCGCGGCCAGGCGTGCCGGAGCCGGTCGCACGATCGGCGTGGTCCCGCACGAGCGTGAGGCCGACGCCCTGCGCGGCGCCCGTCTCGCGGACCATGTCGTCGTCGCGGACGCCCGGGACCCGATCGCGTTGCGCGACGCGGTCAACGCCTCCGGCGGCCCGGCCGACGTCACGGTGGTCTGCGTGGACGTGCCCGGCAGCGAGGGCGGGGCGATCCTGGCGACGGCCGAGCGGGGGACGGTCGTCTTCTTCTCGATGGCGACGTCGTTCTCCGCCGCTGCGCTCGGCGCGGAGGGGCTGGCCGCCGACGTGACGATGCTCGTGGGCAACGGCTACGTGCCGGGCCACGCGGCGTACGCGCTCGAGCTGCTGCGTGAGGACGCCGGCGTGCGCGCGCTGTTCGAGGCCAGGACGGTGCAGGCATGAGCCGCCTCGAGAAGAAGCTCGATCTCGACCCAGCCACCGTCCGGCGGGCACGGGGACTGGCTCGCAAGGTCGGCCGCCCGATCGTCACCCTGGCGAAGAAGCACACGACCGTGGCCGTGGAGCGCGCCACCCTGCGCCTGGCCGGGCTCGAGGGTGCCGACGCCGAAGGCACGCCCTGGGTCAACCGGCTTGCCGACGCTGTCCGCGCCGACACCGGACTCGAGCACGGGCTCGCCCTCCCCGTCTGGGACGCGTTGCTACGCGGCGAGGCAGACGACCTGGGCATGCTCGCCCAGAAGGCCTCCGCGGGCTCCATCCGGTTCCGGCTGCCCGAGGGCAGTGACGCCACCCGGGCCCGGGCCGCGTCCCGCAGGCAGGTCGCCACCGGCGTACGCCGGATCGACGCCCGACGGCGCGAGCGCGATCGGTTGGTCCGCAAGATCGGCGACGCCCCGCGCCAGCCCTGGATCTACCTGATCGTGGCCACCGGCGACATCTACGAGGACATCCCGCAGGCCCAGCAAGCGGCCCGGGAGGGCGCCGACGTGATCGCGGTGATCCGCTCCACCGGCCAGAGCCTTCTCGACTTCGTGCCCGAGGGCGCCACCCGGGAGGGCTTTGCGGGCACCTACGCCACCCAGGAGAACTTCCGCCTGATGCGCGCGGCCCTCGACGAGACGAGCCGGGAGCTTGGCCGCTACGTCCGGCTCACCAACTATGCGTCCGGCCTGTGCATGCCCGAGATCGCGGCCCTGGCCGGCATGGAGCGTCTGGACATGATGCTCAACGACTCGATGTACGGGATCCTCTTCCGCGACATCAACCCGATCCG
>JAOPXM010000085.1 GCA_025965125.1 Nocardioides sp. | reverse complement strand
CGACGGCTCGATCGGTGAGATGTGCGGCAACGGGATCCGGGTGTTCGCCCGGTATCTGGCCGAGGCGGGCCTGATCGGCGAGAAGCCGGTCCTGATCGGTACCCGGTCCGGCGTCAAGGAGGTCTCGTTCAACGACGACGGGACGCTCACCGTCGACATGGGTGAGCCGGCCTTCCCCGGCCCGGCCGGGATCGTCGTCGAGGCGAGCGGGCACCAGTGGCCGGCCGTGCACGTCGACATGGGCAACCCGCATGCGGTCGCTTTCGTCGACGACCTCCGCGAGCCAGGACCGCTGGTGGACGCGCCGGACTGGTCACCGCGCGATGCCTACCCCCACGGGGTGAATGTGGAGTTCGTGGTCCGCAAGGGCCCGAACGAGGTCCAGATGCGCGTGCACGAGCGCGGTTCGGGCGAGACCCGCTCCTGCGGCACTGGCGCCGGTGCGGTGCTGGTCGCCTCGGCGCTGGCCGACGGCCTGACGGGGCCCGGCCCCGAGGACGTGGCCTACCGGGTCGACGTGCCGGGCGGCACGCTGACGCTCACCTGGACGGCGGACGACCGGGTGCTGCTGACCGGTCCTGCCGTCGTGGTCGCGCGCGGCACCACCACTCTCTGAGTCGGGTGCCTGAGAACGGTGGTTGAGAACGCCCCAGAGGGCGTTCTCGGACCCCCGACCCGACTCCGGGGATGGCTCAATATGCTCCTGCGCATGGACATCAACGGAGTCAGCGCCATCGTCACGGGCGGAGCGTCGGGCATCGGCGCCGCCGTCGCCCGCCAGCTCGCCGCGAAGGGAGCGATCGTCGTGGTCGCGGACCTGCAGGCGGACAAGGGCGAGGCCCTCGCCGCCGAGATCGGTGGGGTGTTCGCCCAGGTCGACGTGACCGACACCGACCAGATCACCGCCGCGGTCAACGCGGCCGCCGAGATCGCACCGCTCAAGGTGGTCGTCAACTCCGCCGGCATCGGCTGGGCGCAGCGCACCATCGGCCGCGACGGCCAGATCGAGTCCGCCCACGACCTCGGTGCGTTCATCAAGGTGATCCAGATCAACCTCATCGGCACGTTCGACATGGTCCGCCAGGCCGCGTCGGTGATGAGCCGCAACGAGCCCAACGAGTCGGGTGAGCGCGGCGCCATCGTCAACCTCGCCAGCGTGGCCGCGTTCGACGGCCAGATCGGCCAGGCGTCGTACTCCGCATCGAAGGGCGGCGTGGTCGGCATGACCCTGCCGATCGCCCGCGACCTGTCCGCCGCCGGGATCCGCCTCAACACGGTGGCTCCGGGGCTCATCGAGACCCCGATCTACGGCGAGGGCGAGGGCGCCGAGGCGTTCAAGGCGAAGCTCGGGGAGAGCGTGTTGTTCCCCAAGCGGCTGGGCTTCCCAGACGAGCTCGCCAGCATGGTGCTCGAGTGCGTCACGAACTCCTACATGAACGCCGAGACGATCCGCGTCGACGGCGGCATCCGGATGCCCCCGAAGTAGCCCACGGGGTGCGGCTCAGGCGAGGGTGGTCCGCACGCTCTCGTAGAGCTCCTGCTCGTAGGCGACCCGCTCGTCAGGGGTGCGGTCACCGGCCAGCTCCGCGACCAGCTCCGCCAGCTCGGTGAGCACCCAGGCCTCCGGTTCCTCGGGCGCACCCGGCCCGGTCAGGGACTCAACCAGGTCCACCACACCGCCCAGGCCCGTCCGGGGTTCGTGCGCCGGCAGCGCCGACCGGAAGGCGGCGAACGTCGGGTGCCGGGTCACCGTCCGCGCGAGCGTGGTCCGGGCGGCCAGGATCTTCTTCGCGTTGTACCTCCCGAGGTCGCGGTAGGCAGCGAACTGGGCCACGTGGAAGAACTGGTTGACGGTGCTGACCCGCGGGAACGTCGGGTCGACCTCGCGGTAGGCCAACAGCTGCGGTGGCATGTCCTCGGTGAGCGCCGGCTTGCAGTACCAGAGCACGCTCAGCCGCTCCTCGTTGCCGTCGGTACGGCGGACCAGTCCGAGGTTGACCGACCGCGGCGAGTAGTCGCGGCCGGGGGACGGGTCCGGGTCCGAGCGCAGGGCATCGAGGTGAATGGCGATGCTGGCGGCACACTCGAGCTGGGCCAGGTCGATCGCCTTGGAGATCGAGGTCGCGAGGTGGCCGGGTCCGGAGTCGGCATCCACGCAGACGATCTCCTGGTGGTGGCTCGTGCGCAGCAGCTCGACCAGCGCGGTGTTCTCCCAGTGACCCCCGTCGGTGATGTAGAGGAAGAGATCGCTCGGGTCGTGGAACCCGAAGAACTCCTTGAACAGGTAGCCCAGGCCGGGTCGCGGGAGGGCCTTGCCCAGCGCGGCGAGCTCGGCGGCGTACCGGGGGTTGGGGATCCACACGCCGAGCCGGACGTTGGCGAAGGCGAGGAGCATGCTGACCGGTCCGATCCGGAAGCGGCCCATGGCGGGGGACACCGCGGCACCGGACAGCCCGACGGCCATCATCGTCGTGATGCGCGAGCTCATCTTCGGGCGGAGCGTCTCCATGGCCACGGTGGGACACTCGTACCGCTGCCAGAGGCCGTCCTCCTCGAGCGGCGCGAACAACCGCACCGAGCCGGGGGAGAACGTGACGCTCAGCGCGGGGACGCCGTAGTGGGTGCGCACCCCGCGCCCCGACACGGTGGCCGAGGCGCAGATCGTCAGGGGCGTGCCGGTCGGTGTCGTGGCACTCCGTTCGGGCAGTGTGTCCAGGCCCGGCTCGACCCGCTCGCCGGCCGCCGCCACGTCGTTGTTGACGTAGGGACGAGCCCGTACGCCGCCCGAGTCCTCGACCCGGTAGGTGGCGAAGGACGAGCGCAGCTTGCCGCGGTAGAACGCGGCCAGCGACCAGAACTCGGCTGCGCCGCAGAGGTGGACGACCACCAGCGCCACGGCGACGACGACCAGCGCCGTGGTGTGGCGGTCCTGCGGTGCGGTCGTCATCGCGGCGAGGGCCCACCGGCACAGCAGGAAGAGCAGGACGAGCGCGAACAGGGCCCCTCCCAGCGTGGGTGCCAGCTTGGCCAGTGGCTTGCGCAGGATCCGGAGCACCGCGGACGCCGACCCGATCGCGCCGACCACGGCGACGACGGTGGTGAGCAGGTCGTGGGCGGCGACGGGCCGCCACAGCGCGTCGATCAGCAGGGGTATCCCGCCCAGGACGATCAGCAGGGCGGCACCGACGGCGAGTCCGCCGTACCCGAGGAGCTTCGGACCCAGGAGCCACGCGGGTGGAGTCGTCGCCCCGGCGACATCGGTGAACTTGGCCAGGACGACCCAGAGGAGGACGAACACCAGTCCGACGCAGAACCAGCCGAGGATCGGCCAGCCGACCCGTTCGGGCGCGGTCAGGCATCCGTGGTCCTCGGTGAAGGACAGCGGTCTGTCGCCGAGCCAGGAGACGCAGGTCAGGCCGAAGTACCAGCGGTAGAACCAGCCCATCAGCTGGGCGAGGATCCACAGGATCCCGAGGAACACCAACGCATTCGCGAGCATGCCGGTCAGCACCGTGGCCACCACGGCCGGCAGCCGTTGGGCGCGGGCGATGCCGCCCGCCTCCGGGGTCTGGGACATCGGGTCCTGGCCCGTGCCGCGCGGGGTGTTCGAGAGCAGGTAGCCGAGGTTGGCGCGGAGGTGGCGTTCCTCGGGCCCGGGCTGGCTGCCCAGCCAGGCCCACGGGGCCGGCACACCGGGGGTGGCCGGTCCGGGCACGGTCCGGGCCAGGCTCCACGCCCCCGTCATGTAGGAGCCACCGGAGACCGACGTGACGTGGTCCGCCGCTCCCCAGCCCATCGAACCGTCCCGCTCGAGGGCCTGCAGCGCACCGAGGCTGATCGACGCCGCCCGGATCCCGCCACCGGAGAAGGCCAGGCCGAAGTGGCTGTCCTCCATGGTGCGCGCGGCCTGGACCGACGAGCCGCCCTCGGCCCGGCGGAGCACCGCGAGGACCTTCCGGCTCAGCCCGAGCGAGAGGATCCCGCCCACGACGTACACCGCGGCGACGACGACGATCAGCCACTTGCCCCACGAGGCCACTGCGGCGAGCTGCCAGCCGCGGGGCCAGGGGTCGAGGCCGGCGACGCCGTTGGCGCCGAGCTGCAGGAACAGGTCCTCGAGGAGGTCGAGGGCGCCGGCTCCCAGGACGGCCAGGGCGAGGGGTACGCCGAGTCGCCGGGTCGTCAGGGTTCGGTAGTTCTGGCCGGTCCACAGGGCCAGCAGGGCGAGCAGCGGGCACCAGCAGAGGATGAACGCGAGGTCGCTGAGCAGGGCGTCCGACACCGCGGCGCCGCCGTAGGCCCCCATCCACTGCTGGGCCCCGTCCGGTGTCCCGACCAGCTCGAGGCCGATGATGCCGGGAACGTCGGGACTGGCCGGCTCGAGCTCGGCTGCCGAGCCCGCGAACCCGGCTCCGACGGCCAGGGCGAGGACCGCCAGTGCCCCCACGACGCGACCGCGCGCGGTGTGCAGCCACCAGGACAGACGCTCCATGTCGACCACCGCTCCCCGGACCGGCCTCGGGAGTGCGATTCAGTCCCGAGCTCGGTCCTAGCAGTACCGGATGTCGCGGTCGTTGGGAATGGCCCCCTGTGACCATGGTTGGCGCGCTCGTTCAGGGCGACCATGCCGTCAGGTCGAGCACCAGGTCGGCTCGGAAGCGAGCCGCCTCGATGGTCTGGGCGTTGGGCTGGTCGACCCGCCGCACCCACGCCTGGGCGGTCTCCGGGGACTTGCCGGACTCGACATGCCGCCCGACCAGTCGCTTCAGCCGCAACGCGTCCTCGGTCACGACGTGCCAGACCGCGTCCAGGTTGGCTCGTACGCCGTGCCAGTGCACGTCGTCGAGCAGCAGGTAGTTGCCCTCCGTGATCACCAGCCCGGCCTGCGGCGACACCGGGATCGCGCCGGCGATGGGCTGCTCGAGATCACGCTCGAACATCGGCGCCATCACCACGTGCTCGGGCCGCGACCTGATCCGGGCCAGCAGCGCGGCGTACCCCTCGGCGTCGAACGTCTCCGGCGCCCCCTTGCGGTCGAGCAGCCCGCGCCGGGAGAGCTCGACGTCGGCGAGGTGGAAGCCGTCCAACGGCACCACGACCGCGCCGTACGACGCCGCCAGTGCCGCCGCCAGCGTGGACTTGCCCGCACCCGGCGACCCGGTGATGCCCAGCAGGAACCGCTCCCTCCCCGACGGCATCAGGTCGGCGAGCTCGTGACCGTCGTGCGAGACCGAGAGCATGCCCGAGGGTATGCCGGACGATATGCAGTCGCGCCCGTTGACGGCGCGACCTACGCTGGACAGCACATGACCAACGCACACGACTTCAACCTCGACACCGAGCTGGACGAGACCGACGACTGGGACGAGTCCGAGCTCGAACCCGTCGACGACACCTGGCCGGACCAGCCGGACCCCGAGGACGAGCCGACGGCCGGGGCCATGCAGCTGGCCGAACGCCATGCCCTGCGGCGGGTCGCGAGCCTGTCGACCGAGCTCGAGGACATCAGCGAGGTCGAGTACCGCCAGCTCCGCCTCGAGCGGGTCGTCCTCGTCGGCGTCTGGACCGACGGCACGGTCGAGGACGCCGAGAACTCCATGGCCGAGCTCGCCCTGCTCGCCGAGACCGCCGGATCCGAGGTGCTCGAGGCTGTCTACCAGCGCCGGCAGAACCCCGACCCCGCGACGTCCGTCGGCCGCGGCAAGGTCGAGGGCCTTGCCGAGATCGTGCAGGCGACCGGGGCCGACACCGTGATCTGCGACGGCGAGCTCGCGCCCAGCCAGCTGAGGAACCTCGAGGACCGGCTCAAGGTCAAGGTCGTCGACCGGACCGCGTTGATCCTCGACATCTTCGCCCAGCACGCGAAGTCGCGTGAGGGCCAGGCCCAGACCGAGCTGGCGCAGCTCAACTACATGAAGCAGCGCCTCCGCGGCTGGGGTGGTCAGCTGTCGCGTCAGGCCGGTGGCCGCGTCGGCGCCGACGGCGGCGGCATCGGTGGGCGTGGTCCCGGTGAGACCAAGATCGAGACCGACCGGCGCCGGATCAACACCAAGATCGCCAAGCTGCGTCGTGAGCTCAAGGAGATGAAGGGGACCCGGGACACCAAGCGCCAGGAGCGCAAGCGGCACTCCATCCCGTCGGTCTCGATCGCGGGCTACACGAACGCCGGCAAGTCCTCGCTGCTCAACCGGCTCACCAACGCCGGGGTGCTGGTCGAGGACTCGCTGTTCGCGACGCTCGACCCGACCACGCGGCGGACGACCACGACCGACGGCCGCGTCTACACGATGAGCGACACCGTCGGGTTCGTCCGGCACCTGCCCCACCAGCTCGTCGAGGCGTTCCGTTCGACACTGGAGGAGGTCGCCGACTCCGACCTGATCCTGCACGTCGTCGACGGTTCACACCCCGACCCCGAGGGTCAGCTGTCCGCGGTCCGTGAGGTGTTCGCGGAGATCGGTGCCTCCGAGGTCCGGGAGCTCGTCGTGATCAACAAGGCCGACGCCGCCGACCCGATGGTGCTCGCCCGGCTGCGCCAGCGCGAACCGCACTCCGTCGTCGTGTCGGCCAAGACCGGCGAGGGCATCGTCGAGGCGCTGGCGCTCATCGAGGGCGAGCTGCCCCGGCCGGGCATCGAGTTCCGCGCGCTGCTGCCCTACGAGCGCGGAGACCTGATCAACCGCATCCACCAGCAGGGCGAGATCGCCTCGATGGAGCACACCGGCGAAGGCACTCTCGTCCAGGGCCGCGCCAACGAGGACCTCGCGGGCGAGCTCGCGGCGTACGCCGTCTGAGGCAGTTCTCCCGTTCGGTGAACAGGACCCCCCTGCCTCGCTGACGATTTCCCTGTGGTCCTTCGGGGGGTCGCGGGGCCATTCCCGCTGATGCCGGCCCGGCGGCGTGCGTACGTCGCCGTGCTGCTGCTCGTCGTCGTGGCCGCGACCCTGACCGTGTTGACGACCCGGGCCCGGGCCTCCGTCGGGCGGTGCGAGCGCTTCGCGGCCGAGTCCGCCGCACGCGCCGAGCAGGTCAGCGGTTCCGGCGAGCGCGTCGTCGTCATCGGCGACTCCTACTCGGTGGGGCTCGGGCTCGAGAACCCGGAGTCGTCCTGGCCCTCGCGGCTCGCGGGCACGATCCAGGTGGCCGGCTTCTCCGGCTCGGGCTTCAGCGCCGGGGACAGCCCATGCGGGGACGTGTCCTTCGCGGACCGGGCTCGCGCTGCCGTGCGCGGTGGTGCGGACCTCGTCGTCGTCGAGGGCGGCCTCAACGACTTCGACCAGTCTTCGTCGGCAGTCGAGCTGGGCTTCGGCCGGTTGATGGCGTCGCTGGCCGGCCACCGGGTCGTCGTCGTGGGGCCCGCGTCCGCCCCGTCGCGCCTCGACGCCGTACCCCGGGTCGACGACCTGCTCGCCACGCTGGCCGACCGCTACGGCGTCCCCTACGTCCGCACCGCCGGCCTCGACCTGTCCTACCTCCCCGATGGGCTGCACCTCACGCCCGCCGCCCACCGGATCTTCGGGGACTACGTGGCCGCCCGCGTCGCCGCCCTGCACTCAACCGACGTGCTCACAGCCCCGCCAGGCCCTTCAGGTCGGCCAGGATCTCCTCGATCCTCGTGACCAGGCTCAGGTGGCCCTCGTTCTCGAAGAGATGGGTCTCCGCGCCGGGCACGTGCGCGGCCAGCCACTCCCCGTGCGCGAACGGCACCATCGCATCCTGGCGGCCCTGCCACACCGCAACAGGCACCTGGATCGAGGCCAGCTCGAAGCCCCAAGGGGCGACCGCCGCGAGCCCGTCGTCGCGGACGCCGACGACGCCCTGTGCGCCGGCGCGCTGGAACGAGTCGGCCAGGTACTTGGCGACACCGGGACTCAGCACAGCGGCGTCCACGGGGGTCAGCAGCTCGCCCATCGCCGCGGCCAGGTGGTCGGGGGAGGCCTGCAGGATCGGGAGGAACTCCTGGACGAGCAGCGCCTCGTAGGCATCGGCGCCCGCCTCCGCCGCGGCGTACTCCGCCACGTTCTCAGGGGCCATCCCCGCGAACCAGTCCAGCCCCTC
>JAOPXM010000076.1 GCA_025965125.1 Nocardioides sp. | reverse complement strand
ACGGTTGACGGGCCGTTGTTCGCCGACCTGGTGCTCCGCGAGACCGTCGTGCAGGCCGCGTCCCTGGCCCGAGGTCTCCGCCGGGCACTGGCCCCCGAGATGCGCAACCGGATCCGGTTCGAGATGCGCCGAGAGGTCAAACGGAGCCGCAAGCAGCGTCGCGCGGACCTGAAGGCGGCCCGCCGTGAGTGGGAGGCCCGGCAGCGCGCCGACATCGACCTGCCGGACGAGGAAGACGCTGCATGAGACGCGGGCTCTGGTTCATCGCCGGGGCCGGGGCCGGGATCTACGCCGTGGTCCGCGGGCGCCGCGCTGCTGAGGCGTTGACCGCCGACGGCATGAGGGACCGGCTCAAAGGTCTCGAGGTCGGCGTCCGGATGTTCCGGGAGGAGGTCGCCCAGGGCAAGGCAGAGGCCGAAACGGAGTTGCGCGAGCGCCTCGGCCTCGTGCCTCATGGACGACCGGAGCTGACCGGCTCCACCAACGAAGAAGAGGAAGGCAGCACCTGATGGACACCGCGGAGATTCGCCGGAGGTTCATCGCGCACTTCGAGCGCGCCGGACACACCCCGGTGCCCTCGGCCTCCCTGCTGCTCGACGACCCGAACCTGCTGTTCGTCAACGCCGGGATGGTCCCGTTCAAGCCGTACTTCCTCGGCGAGGAGACCCCGCCGTACGACCGTGCCACCAGCGTGCAGAAGTGCGTGCGCACGCCCGACATCGAGGACGTCGGCAAGACGACGCGGCACGGCACGTTCTTCGAGATGTGCGGCAACTTCTCCTTCGGTGACTACTTCAAGGAAGGAGCCATCGAGCTCGCCTGGGACCTGGTCACGAAGTCCGTCCAGGACGGCGGCTGGGGCTTCGCGGAGGACAAGCTCTATCCGAGCGTCTACGTCGACGATGCCGAGGCCGTCGAGCTCTGGAAGAGGCTCACCGGTCTCCCTGACGAGCGGATCATTCGCCTCGGTAAGAAGGACAACTACTGGTCGATGGGCGTCCCGGGCCCGGGTGGCCCGTCCTCGGAGATCCTCATCGACCGAGGGCCGAAGTACGGCGCGGACGGCGACTTCTCTGCGGAGGACCGCTATCTCGAGTTCTGGAACCTCGTCTTCATGCAGGACGAGCTGAGTGGAGTCCGCAGCAAGGAGGACTTCGACATCGCGGGCTCGCTGCCGAAGAAGAACATCGACACCGGCATGGGCCTCGAACGGGTCGCCTTCCTGATGCAGGGGAAGGAGAACATGTACGAGATCGACGTCATGTTCCCGGTGATCGAGCGTGCCGAGGCGCTGACCGGCCGTCGCTACGGCGCCGACCACGACGACGATGTGCGGTTCCGGGTCGTCGCCGACCACGTGCGCAGCGCGATGATGCTGATCGGCGACGGCGTGACACCGGGCAACGAAGGGCGCGGCTACGTGCTGCGTCGGCTGCTGCGGCGCGCGATCCGCTCCGTGCGGCTGCTCGGCTACGAGGACCCGGCGCTGCCCGAGCTGCTGCCGATCAGCCGCGACAAGATGGGGGAGACGTACGCCGAGCTGCACCGCGACTGGGAGCGCATCTCCACGGTGGCCTACGCCGAGGAGCACGCGTTCCGGCAGACGCTCCGCGCCGGCACCACGATCTTCGACCTCGCGACCACCGAGGTGAAGAAGTCCGGTGGCACCCAGCTCTCCGGCGACCAGGCGTTTGCCCTGCACGACACCTACGGCTTCCCCATCGACCTCACCCTCGAGATGGCGTCCGAACAGGGCCTCAGCGTCGACGAGGAGGGCTTCCGCCGGTTGATGGGGGAGCAGCGAGAGCGCGCGAAGGCCGACGCGAAGGCGAAGAAGGGCCAGCACAAGGACGCGCGCGCCTACCGCGAGGTCGCGGACTCGATCGGCAAGCCGGTCGAGTTCACCGGCTACCACGAGGTGGTCAGCGAAGGGGCGGTGCGTGGCATCGTCGCGGCCGGCGGCGTGGTGGCGTCGGCGCACGAAGGTGACGAGATCGAGCTCGTCCTCGACCGCACCCCGTTCTACGCCGAGGGCGGCGGACAGCTCGCCGACCAGGGGATCATCGAGCTCGAGAACGGTGCCCGGCTGGAGGTCCGCGACGTCCAGTCGCCGGTGACCGGGCTGATTGTGCACCAGGCCAAGGTGCTGTCGGGCGAGGTCGCGGTCGGGCTCGGCGCCCAGGCGCTCGTCGACATCGAGCGGCGCCGGTCGATCTCGCGCGCCCACACCGCCACCCACATGGTGCACAAGGCCTTCCGCGAGGCCCTCGGAGAGACGGCGACCCAGGCCGGCTCCGAGAATGCGCCGGGCCGCTTCCGGTTCGACTTCTCGGCCACCGGCGCCGTCCCGGGATCGGTGATGGCCGACGTCGAGGCGCGCGTCAACGAGGTGGTCCTCGACGACCTCGCGGTCAACGCCGAGGTGATGAGCCAGGCCGAAGCGGTGAAGTCCGGCGCGATGGCGCTCTTCGGCGAGAAGTACGGCGACCAGGTCCGCGTGGTGTCGGTCGGCGACTGGGCCCGCGAGCTGTGTGGTGGGACGCACGCCGGCAGCTCCGGCAAGCTGGGCGTCATCAAGCTGCTGGGTGAGTCCTCGATCGGCTCCGGCGTACGCCGTGTGGAGGCCCTGGTGGGCAGCGACGCCTACCGGTTCCTCGCGCGCGAGCACGTCCTCGTCGCCCAGCTGTCCGAGGCGCTCAAGGTGCGTCCCGAGCAGCTACCCGAGCGGGTCAACGACATCGTCGAGCGCCTGCGCGCGGCGGAGAAGGAGATCGAGAAGGTCCGGGTCGGGCAGCTCCTGTCGATGGGCGGCCAGCTTGCTGCGAGCGCGAACGAGATCAACGGCGTCAGGGTCGTCGCCCACCGAGTCGACGGTGCGGGTGGTGGCGACGTACGCACGCTCGCCCTCGACATCCGCGGTCGGCTCCCGGCCGGCGTCCCGGGGGTCGTGGTGGTCATCGGCGACGCTGACGGCAAGGTGTCGGTCGTCGCGGCAGTCAACGACGTGGCCCGGTCCCGCGGTCTCAGCGCCAACGACCTGGTGCGTGTCATCGGACCGCTCGTGGGTGGCAGGGGCGGTGGCAAGGACGACGTCGCCCAGGGCGGCGGCACCGATCCTTCGGGCATCGATGCCGCGCTGGCGCTCGTGTCCACCGAGGTCTCCCGAGCGGTGTCCGCTTGAGGCACGGAGTTCGGCTCGGCATCGACCCGGGTGACGCCCGGATCGGCGTGGCCCGCAGTGACCCGTCCGGGTTCCTGGCCACCCCCGTGGAGACCGTGCCCCGAGGTCGGGGCGACCTCGCCAGGATCGTCGCGATCCTCGCCGAGGAGGAGGCCATCGAGGTGGTCGTCGGCCTGCCCCGGTCCCTGAGCGGCGGTGAGGGCCCATCGGCGGCGAAGGTGCGGGTCTTCGCGGCCGAGCTCGCTCGGCGCCTCGCGCCGGTGCCGCTGCGCCTCGTCGACGAGCGGCTCAGCACGGTTTCGGCGGAGGCTATGCTGCGCGACCGTGGCCGCAAGGGCGGCAAGCGGCGTGCTGTGGTCGACCAGGCCGCGGCCGTCCTGATCCTGCAACACGCACTGGACACCGAACGCGCAACGGGACGAGCACCCGGTGAGCTCGTCGAGGAGACTGAATGAGCGAGCAAGACCCCGAGCTCGACGAGCCGGCCTTTGACGACACCTACGCAGGCGGCGGGCGCCGCAAGAAGGGTCGCGGGGTCCCCGGCTGCATTGCGGTCATCGTGGCCCTCGTGATCGTGCTCGGTGGCGTCTACTTCGTCGTGACCAAGGGCGTGGACGCGCTCAAGGCCCAGTTCGGGTCGGCAGCGGACTACGCCGGTCCGGGCCGCGGCAGGGTCACCTTCGAGGTCCACGAGGGCGACACCAGCACCGTGATCGGACGCAATCTCAAGGCGGAGGGCGTGGTGGAGTCGGTCCAGGCGTTCACCGACGCCGCCAGCGGCAACCCGGACTCGAGAAACATCCAGGTCGGCTTCTACCAGCTGAAGAAGGAGATGAAGGCCTCCGACGCCCTCGACATCCTCGTCGACCCCGGCAACATCCTCAGCAACACCGTGACGATCCCCGAGGGCCTCCGAGTGGTCGACATCGTCGACATCCTGGCGGCCAAGACCGACTTCAAGAAGCAGGCGTTCCTCCAGGTGCTTGCCGACCCGTCCCAGCTGGGCCTCCCGAGCTACGCGAACGGCAACCCCGAGGGCTACCTCTTCCCCTCGACCTACAGCTTCGGACCGAACATGAAGCCGCTCGACATGCTCAAGGCCATGGTCACGCGGTGGGAGCAAGCCGCGTCCGACGCTGACCTCGAAGGAGCGGCAACGGCCCTCGGCTACACCCCCGGCGAGCTGATGACCGTGGCGAGCCTCGTCGAGTCCGAGGCGCGCCGCGCCCAGGACCGCGGCAAGGTGGCCCGGGTCATCTACAACCGACTCGAGAACCCCGACAACGGCCAGACCAACGGGCTGCTCCAGATCGACGCGACGGTCAACTACGCGCTGGACCGCAAGCTCGGAGTTGGCCTGACACTGGACGACCTCCAGGTCGACTCGCCCTACAACACGTACAAGAATCCGGGTCTCCCGCCGACCCCGATCGAGGCGCCCGGCGACGCCGCGATCCAGGCTGCCGCGCACCCCACCGATGGGCCGTGGCTCTACTACGTCACCGTCAACCTGCGGACCGGCGAGACGAAGTTCACCGACAACTACGACGAGTTCCTCGCGTTCAAGGACGAGCTCGGCGTGTACTGCCAGACGTCGGACGCGTGCTGACGGCCCGTGAAGTGCGCCGTCCTGGGTGACCCCGTCGCCCACTCGTTGTCACCCGTGCTGCACCGGGCGGGCTACGCCGCGCTCGGACTCGACTGGGAGTACGACGCGCGCCGGGTCCCCTCGGGTGGCCTGCCCGGCTTCCTCGAGACCCTGGACGAGTCCTGGCGGGGGCTGTCCCTGACCATGCCGCTCAAGCGGGAGGCAATGCCGCTCGCGGACAACGTCTCCGAGCGGGCCGCGCTGGTGGGTGCCGCCAACACGCTGGTCCTCGACGACGGTGCCGTGCACGCCGACAACACCGACCTGCCCGGCGCGGTCGCGGCCCTGCGGGAGCGGTACGCCGGCGCCGTCACCGGCGGCACCGTGCTGGGCGGCGGTGCGACCGCCGCGTC
>JAOPXM010000053.1 GCA_025965125.1 Nocardioides sp. | reverse complement strand
GTCGGCCTTCGGGCGCAGGACCCGGCCCAGGCGTTGCGCCTCCTCCTGCCGCGAACCGAAGCTGCCCGACACCTGGATGGCGACCGCGGCCTCCGGCAGGTCGATGGAGAAGTTGCCGACCCGGGAGATCACCAGGGTACGCAGCGTGCCGGCGCGGAACTCGTCGAAGAGGTGCTCGCGTTGCCGGGTGGTCGTGGCGCCCTCGATCATCGGGGCGTCCAGGTATTCCGCCAGGGCGTGGAGCTGGTTGATGTACCCGCCGATGACGAGTACCTGCTCCTCCGGGTGCCGGTGGACGAGGGCCTGGACCACGGGCAGCTTGGTACGGGCGGTGGACGCCATCCGGTAGCGCTCCTCGGGCTCGGCGACCGCGTAGGCCATCCGCTCCTCGTCGGTCAGCGTGACCCGGACCTCCGTGCACGAGGCCGGCGCGATCCAGCCCTGTGACTCGATGTCCTTCCAGGGCGCGTCGTACCGCTTCGGACCGATCAGCGAGAAGACGTCGCCTTCGCGGCCGTCCTCGCGCACCAGCGTCGCGGTGAGCCCGATCCGGCGCCTGGCCTGCAGGTTGGCGGTCATCCGGAAGATCGGAGCCGGCAGCAGGTGCACCTCGTCGTACACGATCAGGCCCCAGTCTCGGGCGTCGAGCAGCTCGAGGTGCGAGTAGACGCCCTTCCGCCGGGTGGTCATCACCTGGTACGTCGCGATCGTGACGGGCCGGACCTGCTTGACCGACCCGGAGTACTCGCCGATCTCGTCCTCGGTCAGCGAGGTACGACGGATCAGCTCGTCCTTCCACTGCCGGGCGCTCACGGTGTTGGTGACCAGGATCAGCGTCGTCGCCTGAGCACGTGCCATGGCCGCGGCGCCGACCAGCGTCTTGCCCGCGCCGCACGGGAGCACGACGACACCCGAGCCGCCATGCCAGAACGAGTCGGCGGCATCGCGCTGGTAGTCGCGCAGGTGCCACTCGGTCTCGTCGAGGGCGATCGGGTGCGCCTCACCGTCGACGTAGCCCGCGAAGTCCTCGGCCGGCCAGCCCAGCTTGAGCAGCGCCTGCTTCAGGTTGCCGCGTTCGGAGGCGTGCACCAGCACGGTGTCGTCGTCGATCCGGGTGCCGAGCATCCCCGAGATCTTCTTGGCTCGCAGGACCTCCTCGAGGACGGGGCGGTCGATGGAGACCAGCACCAGGCCGTGGATCGGGTTCTTCTCCAGCCGCAGCCGGCCGTAGCGCGCCATCGTCTCCGCCACGTCGACGAGCAGGGAGTGCGGTACGGCGTAGCGGCTGAACTCCAGGAGCGTGTCGACGACCTGCTCGGCGTCGTGACCCGCGGCGCGCGCGTTCCACAGGCCGAGCGGGGTCAGCCGGTAGGTGTGGATGTGCTCCGGGGAACGCTCCAGCTCGGCGAACGGGGCGATTGCCTTGCGGCATTCCTGGGCACGTTCGTGGTCGATCTCGAGGAGCAGGGTCTTGTCGGACTGGACGATCAGCGGGCCGTCGTTCATGCGTTCTTTCGTCGGGTGGTCATGCGGGAGCCACGGCCTTCTGCCGGGCCCGGAACGCCGCCACATTGGCGCGTGAGGAGCAACGGTCGGAGCAGTAGCGCCGCGACTGGTTGGGGGAGGTGTCGACGTAGACGTTGGAGCACGGCGTCGCCGAGCAGACACCGAGCCGGGAGGGGCCGAGGTCGCAGACCAGTGTGGCCAGTCCGAGCAGTGACTCGCCCACGAGGAGCTCCGCGACGGTGGCCGACTTGGTGGCCACGTGCAGGTGCAGGTCGTCGGGGTCGTGGTCGGAGATCCGCGGGGTGACGGGGTAGCGGACCATCAGCTCGTTGAGCCCGTCGATCACACCGCGGACGTCACCCCCGGCCGACGCCTCGAAGACCGGTCGCAGTTCGCGCTGGAACTTGCGCAGCAGCATGCAGTCGCGGTCCCGGCACTGCTCGTGCAGCCACTCCCGACCGGCCAGGTGGTCGACAAGGGCGTCGACGTCGGAGATCTCCGCGTTGAGGAGACCCGCCGACTGCTCGGCGTACCTGAGGAAGTCCACCTGCCGATTCTACGGACTCTCGCCAATCTCTTTCACACTCGTGATCCGGTGCACGGCAAACGTCCGTACGTCGTCGCTGCGGTGGTCGTGCGCGGTCAGCTGGCCGCCCTCCACCGACAGCGGGTCGACGATCCGTTCGCTGCTGCCGCCGTGGTTGTCGACGTACCCGATCAGCACCGGGGTCCCGGTCTCGACGGCCTCGCGCAGCACCGCCAGCGAGCCGCTCGGCGACAGGGTCGCGGTGGGGGTGAGTGGGCGAGACGTGGCGGCCCGGTCACCCGACCGGACCGCGGTGACCACCTGGGCGACACGGGCGCTCTCGCGCACGGCTCGTACGGCGCCACGGCGCTCCCGGGGGGAGCGCGCGCGCAGCAGGTCGGGCCTGGCCACGTGCACGGTCCCGTCCGCCGCCTCGACCACCGGGGCGGCGCCGAGCTCGCGCAGCCTCGGCAGCAGCACGTCGAGCGGGGTCGAAGTGACGATGACGGTCGGCGCCAGGCGGCGCAGCCCGAGCGAGGCTGCCTTCGGGTGGTGCAACAGCTCGGTGAGTGCCGCCTCGTCGTCAGCGCGCAGGAAGGCCTCGGCGTGCCCCACCCGGATCGTGCCGAACGTGCGCGCGATGTCGTCGACGAGGTAGGTCAGCGGCTGGGGGACCGGGGTCCGCGAGACCGAGGCGATGAAGTCGTGCAGCTCGACGGCCGACCAGCCGGTGTCGAGGGCTCGTCGTACCGAGTCGGCAGTGAAGCGGTAGACGGTCGCGCCGCCGCGGGACTCCACGTCGGCGACCAGCTGCAGGGTGCGGGCCAGCGCCGACTCCAGCGGGCCGGGAGCCACCGCGGTGAGGTCGGCCTGCAGGAGCACGTGGTCGACGGGTTCCGGGAGCAGCTCGCCGAGCCTGGTCAGCGCGAGCTTGTCGTCCCCCTCGAGCCAGGCTCGGGCGTGCGAGGCGAGCCCGTCGAGCCCGGTGACGCCGAGGGACGCGGCCTCCGTGAGGGTCCCGGCTACCTGGTCGGCGCGGACCCGGGGACGGCGCGGACGTAGCCAGGTCACGCGCTGCACGAGCGACGGCCCACCGGTGCCGGCCGCGAGCGCCCTGCCCGGGGGGATCTCGGCGAGTACGCCGAGCGCCATCCGCCGGCTCTCCACCTGCAATGCGCTGGCCAGGTCCGGTGCCAGCGCGTTCCAGGTCCTCCCGGCAGCGTCCCGCGTGCCGACGAGCGCCGGCATCCGGGGGCTCTCCAGCCAGGCCCGCGCGATCGTCAACCAGCGGGCAGCCGGCTCCTGGGTGGTCCACGCGTCGAAGGCATCGGTCGGCAACCAGTAGGGGCTGCCGCTGGAGTCGGTGCCCACGGCCAGGAGCCCCGCCCCCGCCACGGTCTCGACGATGAGCGCGGCGGTCGGCTCGTCCACGTGCAGGTAGGCGGCTGTCGCCTTGAGGTCACGCACGGCCAGTCCCCCGCTTCGCAGCGCGGACGGCGGCTGTGTCCCCCAGTGGTCCAGGAGCAGCTCGACACGTCGTACCAGCTCGAAGGCCGCGCCCGCCGCCGCCCGGTCCACCTGTGCGGCCGAGCGCTCCGTCGTGGCCACCTCCGGCATGGTGTCGACCGGGTCCGGTGTTGTCCGCCCGCCGCGCAGCACCAGGCCGACCTCCCCCGGCAGCACGACGACCCCGCCGCTGCGCGGGACCAACAGCCGCCGCGAGAGCAGCTCCTCCGCAGGGGTCGCCGCGTCCTCGGGCAGCACCGTGTGACGTGAGGTGCCCGTGGTCGCCTCGCCGCCGTTGGCGGCGACGTGGTCGAGCAGCGTGCGTGCGGCCTCGGAGAGCTCTCCCAGCCGGCACTGGATCTCGGCGCTGTCGGGAGGCTCCGTCGACCTCGGGTGGAGGCCGCTCAGGCCGCCTTCTCGACCACCGACCAGGCCCTCCGCCACGCCGCTCAGCGCGCGCACTCCGCCGGGGGTCTCCCACGCGAGCGCGACGTCGACCAACCGACCGACGGAGGTCGAGACCGCGGCCGGGTCCGCGTGCACGAGGGTGGCGAGTTCGCCCGGCGTGGTTTGACCCGCGACCACGAGGGCATCAAGCACGAAGAGCTCGAGCCGCGTGAGACCGTCGAGTGCACGAAGCAGAGAAGACCGGGTGGCCGCTCGCGAGGCCAGCTGACCGGAGTCGTGAGGGGCGGGAGTGGCCAGATCGGGACGCTCGACGAGCAGCCGGGACAGGCGCTCGTCCGGCCAGCCACGCAGCTGGTCGGCAAGGGAACGGAACCCGGTCGACTTGGCCATCCCCACAACGCTATCCGGCCACCCACACGTCGCCGCCCCGAGGCACCTGTGAAGGCCGTCGAGCTGCACCACGGCGCGGCCACGGACGTCGGTCTCGTCCGGGAGGTCAACGAGGACGCCTTCCTCGCCGCAGCACCCGTCTTCGTCGTCGCCGACGGGATGGGTGGGCACGAAGGTGGCGACGTCGCGAGCACGATCGTGGTGGAGGAGTTCGGGCGCCTCGCCGACGAGGGATACGACCCGCAGCGCGGCGCCGAGGTGATCGCGTCGACCCTGCGCAGCTGCCAGCGGCGGCTCGCGGAGTTCGCGACCGCCCAACGCCGGCCTCGCGGGGCGAAGCGGTTCCGGGTCGGGACCACGGTGGTGGTCGCGCTGCTGGTCGAGGACGACGCTGAACCCAAGTGGCTGCTCGCGAACCTGGGGGACTCCCGCATCTACCGTTACGCAAAGGGGGTCCTCGAACAGGTCAGCGTCGACCACAGCGTGGTGCAGGAGCTGGTGGATGCCGGTGCGATCACCGAGGACGCCGCCGCCGTACATCCCGAACGGCACGTGATCACCCGCGCGCTCGGGACGCTCGGTGGCGTCGGCGCCGACTACTTCCTGCTGCCGCTGCCCGCCGTGGAGCGGCTGCTGCTCTGCTCCGACGGCATCACGGGGATGATCGACGACTCCGAGATCGCCGAGGTCCTTGCCGAGGTGGACCATCCTCGCGATGCGGCTGAGCGGCTGGTGGCTGCTGCCGTTGCTGCGGGCGGCCGCGACAACGCGACGGCCGTGGTCGTCGATGTGGTGGGATTGGTCGACGAGAATTTCTACGACTCGAGCGCCAGCGGATGAGTCTCGAACAGAAACTGGGGGCCCGCCCGTGAGTGGTGAGCCGACGCCCGGCACCCGCACCTATCGGCCCGGAGGCTGGTTCGCCGTGTTCGGCGAGCGGGTCACCGTGCTGCTGCCACCCTCGGAGAAGGCCCGGGTCGCCCCGGTCTGGGAGATGGTCGACGGCGGAGCGGGCTTCGACGAGACGCTCGACCGCCTGATCTCCGGCGGCCTGCGCCAGCTGCCCGGCTTCGTGCTGGTCAGCTCGGTCGACGATCAGACCAAGGTGGTCGTCCGCGGTCCCGCCCGCGCCACGTTCACGACCGCGGACGCGGACATCGAGCTGGAGGGGTCTGCGGTGACGACCTGGGTCGAACGGTCGCTGACGGGGGTCACCGCGATGGTCGTCACCGTCGACGATCCGGCCGACGGTCCGGACCTGCCGATCGACGCCGGGCTGGTCCGCATCTCCCGGTTCGACGAGCCGCCTCACACCGTGCCTGCGGAACCCGAGGCGGGGCCCGACCTCACCCTCGAGCCGGCCGCGGAGGCGGCCCCCGTCCCCGCTTCGGACCACGACGGACCGACCCGCACCGCAGGCCCGGACCCGCACGCCTTCGACCACCAGCCGCCGGGCATCCCCGGCCAGCCCGCGGCGCCGAGCACCACCGCGCGCCCGGTGGCCACGCTGGTGTTCTCCAGCGGTGAGACGGTGGACGTGGACCGGGTCGTCATCGTCGGTCGGGCGCCGGAAGCGAGACGGGTCACGGCGACCGAGCAGCCGCGGCTGGTCTCCGTGCCGAGCCCGCAGCAGGAGATCTCGTCGACCCACCTCGAGGTGCGTCCCGGGGCCGGTGCGGACCACGGCAGCGCCGTGGTCACCGACCTGGGGTCGACCAACGGCACCGTGCTGGTGCAGCCGGGACTGGCGCCGGAGACCCTGCAGGCCGGGGTGTCCGTCCAGCTCATCCCCGGTGCCGTCCTCGACCTCGGCGACGGCGTGACCATCCAGGTCGCCAACCCTTAGGGCACCGCCGTGACGACGAACGACTCGACCACGTTCCCGGCCGCCGACCTCGACCGCCGGTTCTACGCATTCGTGCTGGATCGGCTGGTCGCCTGGACGGTGTACGCCGGGGCGGCCCTCGCGGCGTACTTCGTCCTGATCGAGCCCGGCAACCTCTGGGCCGGTGTGGGCGTGGTCGTCGGTGCGGTGCTCATCGTCGGCCTGGCCTCCTCGGTGCTGCTCGGTCTGCGGGGCACCTCGCCGGGCCGGGCTGTGCTGGGGTTGCGCGTGGTCCGCGCCGACGGGGGCGGCCCGATCGGCGTTCCCACCGCGCTGCTGCGGGCCCTCGTGCTTGGAGCGGCCGCGCTGCCGACGTTCGGGCTCGGCATCGCGACGCTCGCGTGGACAGCGGCGATGGACCGGAGCGGCCAGCGCCGCGGCTGGCACGACCATCTCTGCCACTCCGTGGTCGTCGACGTGCGCCCGGTGCCGGTCGTGGTCGAGGTGGTCGACCCGGGTCCGCGTGCGGTCGTGAACCTCACCGCGATGCGGCTGGTGCCGGCCCCACCACCCCCATCCCCACCCCCACCCCCACCCGCGTCGCCACCCGCGTCCCGGCCCCGGTCCGCCGACCGCACCGTCGCCCGGTCCCCCGGATCCGCACCCTCGCTGTGGCGGGTGTCGTTCGACTCCGGCGAGACCTTCGTCGTCGAGGGCCTGGCGTTGGTGGGCCGCCGTCCGGAGCCACGCGCGGGCGAGCCGGTGCGGCACCTCATCCCGCTCCGGTCCGGTGACATGTCGCTGTCGAAGACCCACGCGCAGTTCCAGGTCGCCCCCGACGGGGTCCTGGTCGTGATGGACCGCGGCTCGACGAACGGCACTGTGCTGACCAGGCAGGGCATCTCCAGGTCCCTCGGCCCCGGTCGGCCGACCACGCTGGTCGACGGTGACCTGGTCCGGTTCGGCGACCGACAGATGACGGTCGCCCGGGTCTCGTGACGCGGGTTTCGCTAGGTTTCCGCGCATGACCTTCGAGTTCGAACGCACCGTCACCACCTCCGCCACCAGTGCCGACATCTGGGAGCTGTGGAGCGACCCCGGCACCTGGGTCGAGTGGGACCCGGCGGTCAACCTGGTCGAGCTGGACGGACCGTTCGTCGAGGGCCAGACAGGCACGATGGTGCTGACCGGTCCGATCGAGGTGCCGTTCACGCTCGAGGTCGTCGAGGACGGCGAGCGATTCCTGGATCAGCTGGTGATGGGTGACCTCGTGATCCGCATAGACCACCTCGTCAAGGACGTCGGTGAGGGCTCCGAAGTCACCGTCCGGACCACGATCGAGGGCCCCGGCGCCGACGACATCGGCCCGATCGTCACCCAGGACACCCCGGTCGCGATGGAGGCGCTGGTGCGGATGGCCGAGCGCGGCTGACTCAGCATCGACCCGCCCGAAACTGCCGATTGGTCGCTGTCGTATCCACCGGCACCCGTTCGTGGAGCAGGTGACAGGTTCACCCGCCACGGAAGGACACACCATGCGCACCCTCTTCAGCTCACACTTCGTCTCTCTCGACGGCGTCGCGGAGGCGCCCGGCGGCGAGCCCGGCTACCAGCACTCCGGCTGGACCTTCGACGTCGCCGAGGACCCGAGCATGTACAAGACCAAAGGTCGTGAGCAGGACGAGGCCACCGCGTTCGTGATGGGTGGTCGTTCGTACGACGCCTTCTCGCAGGTCTGGCCGAAGATGGACTACTTCACCGGTTTCAACGCCATGCCCAAGTACGTCGTGTCCAGCACGGTCACCGACCCTGCCTGGAACAACACGTCGGTGCTGTCGTCGCTCGACGATGTCGCGAGGCTGAAGGAGTCCGACGGCGGCCCGATCATCGTGCAGGGCAGCCTCCTGCTCACCCGAGGTCTGCTGGGCGCCGGCCTCCTTGACGAGCTGCGCGTGATGGTGTTTCCCGTGATCCTCGGCAGTGGCCGGCGCCTGTACCCGGACGACGCCATAGACAAGGTCAAGCTGGAGCTGGTCGACACCACGACGTACTCCAACGGAATCCAGTCCCAGGTCTTCCGCCCGCAGCGCTGAGTCCAATTCTGGGGCGATGGTCAGCCAACCCTCGGCGGCGTACGTTCCCCCTCATGGAGTCGTACGCAAGAGGCGAGCTGGCGCCCGCCCTCCTCGAGGAGACCATCGCGGCCAACTTCGCGCGGACGGCGGCGGTGCACGCCGATCGGGAGGCCCTCGTCGAGTTCGCGACCGGGCGGCGCTGGACCTGGGCCGAGCTGGAGCGAGACATCGACGGCATGGCCCTCGGTTTGATGGCGGCCGGGCTCGAGAAGGGGGACCGGGTCGGGATCTGGTCACCCAACTGCGCTGAGTGGACCATCGCCCAGTACGCCACCGCCAAGGCCGGCATCGTGCTCGTCACGGTCAATCCGGCCTACCGCACCCACGAGTTCGCGTATGCGGTGAACCACAGCGGCCTCCGGTTGCTGATCGCGGCGTCGAGCTTCAAGACCAGCGACTACCGGGCCATGATCGAGCAGGTTCGCGACCAGTGCCCGACGCTCGAACGCATCGTCTACCTCGACACCGACGACTGGGCGCAGCTCGTCGAAAGCGGAACCGCAGTACCGGCGCGGGCCTTGGCCGAGCGGACGGCGGCGCTCGATCCCGACGACGCCATCAACATCCAGTACACGTCCGGAACCACGGGCTACCCCAAGGGTGCGACGCTCAGCCACCGCAACATCCTCAACAACGGCTACCTGACGACCGAGCTGATCAATCTCGGCCCCGACGACCGGCTCTGCATACCGGTGCCGTTCTACCACTGCTTCGGGATGGTGATGGGCAACCTCGGCTGCACCTCCCACGGCAGCACGATGGTGATCCCGGCTCCGGGCTTCGACCCCGAGGTCACCTTGCGCGCGATCGCCGAGGAGCGCTGCACCGGGGTGTACGGCGTGCCGACCATGTTCATCGCCATGCAGAACCACCCGACCTTCGCCGGGCACGATCTCTCCTCCCTGCGTACGGGGATCATGGCCGGCGCGGTCTGCCCGGTCGAGGTGATGAAGCGCTGCGTCAACGAGATGAACATGAGCGAGGTGTCGATCGCCTACGGCATGACCGAGACCAGTCCGGTGTCCTGCCAGACCCGTGCTGACGACGACCTGGACCGGCGTACCGCCACCATCGGGCGGGCCCACCCGCACGTCGAGGTCAAGATCGTCGACCCCATGACGGGGGAGACCGTCCGACGTGGCGAGGCCGGAGAGTTCTGCACCCGCGGGTACTCGGTCATGAAGGGCTACTGGGACGACCCCGAGAAGACAGCCGAGGCGATCGACGAGGACGGCTGGATGCACACCGGCGACCTTGCCGAGATGCGCGAGGACGGCTACTGCAACATCGTCGGACGGATCAAGGACATGGTGATCCGTGGCGGCGAGAACATCTATCCCCGCGAGATCGAGGAGTTCCTCTACCAGCACCCCGACATCGAGGACGTCCAGGTGATCGGCGTTCCGGACGAGCGGTACGGCGAGGAGCTCTGCGCGTGGATCCGCATGAAGGCCGGGGCCGCTCCGCTGGACGCCGAAGCCGTGCGCGCGTTCGCCGACGGCAGGCTGGCGCACTACAAGGTGCCGCGCTACGTGCTGGTGGTGGAGGAGTTCCCGATGACGGTGACCGGGAAGGTCCGCAAGGTGCAGATGCGCGAGGAGACCGCCGCCAAGCTCAACCTCTGAGCCGCTGGTTGAGCCGCCGGTTGAGCCGCTGGTTGAGGAGGCCCCTGGGGGCCGTCTCGAGACCCGGTGACTGGCGCTCAGCGGGTGAGCAGCACGGGGATCCGGGTCCGCGTCCCGTTCGCGCCACGCCACGTGACGAAGCCATCGTCCAGCGAACCCACGCCGGCCACACTCGCCACCGTGATCGTCCAGGTCGCGCTCTCTCCGGGGTCGAGCCGGATCGCGGCCGGGGTCACGGTCACCGCGTGCCGGGTGAAGCCGGTCGCCCGCGACGAGAAGTAGAGGGTCCGGCGGCCGACGTTCGTGACCGTGCGCTGGGCCGTCGTGTCGCCCGAGCTGAGCAGCACCGACGGAGTGTTGAGCTCGTGGGGGAGAGTCCCGTCGAGCCAGGCCCGATAGTCGTCCACCGCCACCGCATAGACGAGGCCGGGGTCGTCGATGCTGCCGGGCCGCAGGCGGCCGGCCCCGCCACGGAGCACGGATCCGCCGCCCACTGCTGAGGCTGTCGTCGCGAGCGCGGACCGCACCTCTGCGGCCGACCATCCGTGCCTACGCAGCAGGACCGCCGCTGCGCCGCTGGTCAGGGCGGTTCCGGCGGACGTGCCCGAGACGAAGTCCCAACGCGCGCCCCGGACGTTGGGCGGGATGGCGCCGAGGATGCCTACCGAGGGTGCGACCAGGTCGGGCTTGAGGACGGCGCCCGCGGGGTCCCCGCCGCTGGACCACCGGGTGACGCGGGCGGGCTCGTGCACGACGCCAAGCGGGCGGAGCGTGACGCGACCACCCGGGTGCTGCGCGAGCCACCGCTTCAGCGCGCGACCGTCCGTCTCGTCGACGTGCACGGTCGGCACGCTGTGCACGTCGGCGTCGATGGAGCCCGCGGCAACGTTCATCAGGACCATCCCGACACCGTCGGCCTGGCGTACGGCGGCGGACTTGTCGACGCGGCCCACCTCGCCGCGCTCGCAGAGCACGATCGCGCCGGACACCCGGGCCGCGTCGAGACTCCCCGGAGTGCACACGCGGGCCCGGGCTCGAGACGAACCCGGAGCGGCCACGCTGGCACCGACGACCAGCGGTGCCGGACCGACCGTCCTGGTCGCCGACATCGCGCCGGTGAGTGACGGGCCGGACCCGGGTTGAACCCGGCCGCGTCGGGCCACGCCCGTGCTGGCACCGACCGTGGTGACCCACGGGCTGGCATGGGCGGCGTAGCTGCGCGGGCCGCCGTTGCCGGCCGCGGCCACGACCACGATGTCGGCCTCGGCGGCGCCGAGGAGCGCGCGCTCGACGGTGTCGAAGCCGGCCGGGCCGCCCACCGACAGGTTGAGCACGTCCACCCCGTCGCTCGTCGCCGCGTCGATGGCGCTGACCAGGTCGGCCGTCGCGCAACCGTCGTCGTGAGGATCGGGGGCGGTCCAGCAGGCCTTGTAGACGGCCAGGCGGGCCTGGGGGGCGACGCCGCCGTAGCTGCCGAGGCGCTGGTTCTCCACCCGCACCGAGATCCCGGCGTCGCCGGCCGCGATCGAGGCCATCTGGGTGCCGTGGCCGTCGTCGTCGCGGGCCGACAGTGAGGAAGCGGTCCTCAGGTTGTCGCTGCCGAAGCCGTCGACGAACCAGCGGGCTCCGACGATCTTGCGGTTGCAGGTGCTGGCGTCCCAGTCCTGGCCGGTTGCGCAGGAGCCGCCGAACCGCGGGGCCTCTCGGCCCAGGGTCGAGACGTCCGCGAACAGAGGGCTCTCGGGGTGGATCCCGGAGTCGATGATGCCGATCACGACGCCGGCCCCGCCGTGGCGGGGGCGGGTGGTGCCGGGGCCGGGCCCGGTGCGGGTCCGGCCGGCGAGCTTCCGAACGGAGTTCTTCTCGACCAGGGAGACGCTGGGCTCGGCGGCCAGGGTGTCGGCTTCCGCCCGGGTGAGGTGGACCGCGAAGCCGTTGAGCGCCGTCGTCCACCGGACCACCGGCGTAGGGGTGCCGACGAGTGCCAGTGCGGCGTCCTGCTCCTCGAGTATCCGGAGACGGTTGAGCGTCGTCGGCAGGAAGCCGCGGTAGCCCGACAGGCCCGGACCGTCGAGCGTCACCAGGTAGAGGGCCTCGCCCTCGCCGTCGTCCAGGGACGCGGCAGCCGAACCGGGCGACACCGGAAGCAGGGCAAGTGACAGCGTCACGAGCGCGACGCCCAGGGCACAGCTGAGCGCGCGTCGTACGAGGCCGTGCGCGTGGCCGCTCCCTGCCCTCATCGCTGTGCCCATCCTTCCCGCGAGCTCACCATTGTGACTCCGAACCATCCAGCGTGACAGGCGATTGGGCGGGCCACCAAACCCGCTCTAACCTGCACGTATGCCCAGCTCGCCGATTCCAGACGTGTCGGCCTCCGGGCTGGTCGTCGGTTTCGACCTGGACATGACGCTCATCGACACGGTCCCGGGCTTCTCGGCCGTCCTCGAGGCGCTGGGCGCCGAGCTCGGCGTGGAGTTCCCCATCGAGGACATGACGGCGAAGCTCGGCCCGCCCCTGGACCTGCTCCTGGCCGAGCACTTGCCCGCCGACGAGATTGCCGCCGCCGGCGACCGCTTCCGCGCGATCTACCCCGAGCACGCGATCACCTCCGTGGCCGCCTTCGCCGGGGCGCACGAAGCACTGGCCGCCGTACGACGACACGGCGGCCGCACCGTCGTGGTGACCGGGAAGTTCCCCGACAACGCCCGCCTGCACGTCGAGCACGTGGGCCTCGACGTCGACGTGCTCGAGGGCTGGGTGTGGGGCGTCGGCAAGGCGGCGGTGCTGCTGCGCGAGGGCGCGTCGGTCTACGTCGGCGACCACATTCACGACGTCGAGGGCGCCTTGGCCGCGGGTGCGACCAGCGTCTCGGTGCTCACCGGAGGGTGCACCCGCGAGGAGCTGGTCGCCGCCGGGACCCATGTCGTGCTCGAGGACCTGTCGCAGTTCCCAGCCTGGCTCGACGACCACGTGCTCACGACCCGACTGACCGCGCTCGAGGCCGACCTCCGGGGACACGGCTCGGTCCTGGTGGCCTACAGCGGGGGAGCGGACAGCGCGTTCCTGCTCGCGGCCGCGGTCCGCGCACTGGGGCCGGCGCACGTCGTTGCCGCCACGGGTTACTCCGACTCCCTGCCCGGGGCCGAACGGGATCCGGCGCGCGAGTTCGCCGAGTCGTTGGGCGTCGAGGTGCTGACGCCCGAGACCCACGAGATGGAGCGCGAGGGCTACCGGGCCAACGCCGGCGACCGCTGCTTCTTCTGCAAGGCCGAGCTCGTCGAGGTCCTCGTCCCGCTGGCAACCGAGCGCGGCATCGCGGTCGTGGCCACGGGCACCAACGCCGACGACGGGGTCGCCGACTTCCGTCCCGGGATCCGCGCGGCGGCCGAGCGCGGCGCCGTCACACCTTTGTTGACGGCCGGGCTCACCAAGGAACAGGTGCGGGAGGCGTCGCGGCGCTGGGGGCTGCCTACCTGGGACAAGCCGGCCGCGGCCTGCCTCTCCTCCCGGGTCGCGTACGGCGTCGAGGTGACCCCACACCGGCTGGCCAGGGTCGAGCGCGCGGAGACGGCCGTGCGCGACCTGCTGGCCGGGACCGGCCTGCTCAACCTGCGCGTCCGCGACCTGGGGGACCGCGCGTCGATCGAGGTGGACGCGGCGGTCCTGCCGCTGCCGGACGAGCGGGTCGACGCCGTGCTCGACGCCGTACTAGGGGCCGGCTTCGAAGCGGCCGAGATCGACCCGCGGGGCTTCCGGTCCGGGTCCCTCAACGATGCCCTCAGCGAGGACAGGCCCTAACCGGGTCGTCACGGGCTTGCTCCCTCTCCTAGGCTTGGCCGTTGCCCTCACAACACGGTGGGGACACCAGACCAAGAAGAGGTCAGACCCGTGCCCACTGGCAAGGTGAAGTGGTTCGACGCCGAGAAGGGATTCGGCTTCCTGTCGCAGGAGGACGGCCCCGACGTCTACGTGCGCTCGGACGCCCTGCCCGACGGCGCAGCGGCCACCCTCAAGGCCGGCACGCGGGTCGAGTTCGGCATCGCCCAGGGGCGCCGGGGCGACCAGGCCCTCCAGGTCCGCATCGTCGACGCGCCCCCCTCGGTCGCGCGCAACCAGTCGCAGGCCCGCCGCAAGGACCCGGAGGAGATGGGCGTGCTGGTCGAGGACCTGATCCGGGTGCTCGACAAGATCGGTGAGGGCTACCGGCACGGCCGGCACCCCGATGCGCGGACGGCCAAGCCCGTCGCCAAGGTGCTGAGAGTCGTCGCCGACGAGCTGGAGCTCTAGGACGGTCGGCTGCCTGCGAACGGTGGCCCCGACGACCTCGAGCCCTACGGCACCGCCGCGGCGGCCACGCCCGCACGCTGTCGCGGGCCGGTCGCCAGCACGTACGTCGTCCAGGCGGCCAGCACCGCGAAGGCCACGCCCAGGCCGAGACGTGCGGGGTCGAGCGGCAGCGCGATGCCCACGAACCCGCCGATCACCCAGGCCAGCTGCAGCGTCGTGTCGCTGCGTGCGAAGGCGCTGGCCTGGACCCGGGTCGGGATGTCCCGCTGAATGGTCGAGTCCAGCGACAGCTTGGCCAGGGCCTGGGACAGGCCGGCGGTGAGGCCGAGCACGGCCAGCGGCACCACGCCGTAGAAGAGCGTGGCCGCCAGGGCCGCAGCGGTGTCGGCGAGCAGCGCAATCACCACGGTCAACGCGGGGTTGATCCTGCGGAACACCGAGGCAGCCCCGACGCCCAGCGCGTTGCCGAGCCCCGCAGCGCCGATCACGATGCCGATCAGGACCTTGGAGTTCAGGCTGGTGTCCGGTGGGCTCTCCCGCAGCAGGAACGCCATGAACATCAGCAGGAAGCCCGACAGCCACCGTGGCCCGCAGTTTGCCCGCAGCGCGAACGCGACGGGGCCAGGGATGCGGGTCCGCTGGCGTTCGGGCCGCCGGGCGCTGGCCTCGGTGGCACCACGCAGCACCAGATCGCCCTCGCCCGCGCTGGAGTCGACCTGGGCGGGCAGCCGAACCGCACAGACCGTGGCGATGACGAACAGCACGAACGCGTAGCGCAACGACCACTCAGGACCCACCAGCGAGGCGAGTGCGGCGATCGGCGCGGAGACCGTGGCCCCGATGATCCCGGACATCGAGACCCGACCGTTGGCCTTGACCAGCGTGAAGTCCTTGGGCAGCAGGCGCGGTACGGCGGCGGCGCGCGTCACGCCGTACGCCTTGGACGAGACGAGGACGCCGAGCGCCGCCGCGAACAGCCAGGCCGTGTCGCCGTTGATCGCGCCGGCCATCCCCCAGCACAGGAACGCCCGGAGTGCCATCGTGGCGCCGATCGCCCATCGACGGCCGTGGCTGAAGCGGTCCAGGAACGGGCCGATCAGGGGCGCGACGATCGCGAACGGCAGCATCGTCAGACCCAGGAAGAGGGCGACCTGGCCACGGGCCTCGCCGGACGGCACCTGGAAGAAGAGGCTGCCCGCCAGCGAGATGGCCACCGCGGCGTCGCCCGCGGTGTTGAAGACGTGCATGTAGATGAGCCGGGAGAGCCCCGACTGCTCGGCACCCTCGGCACCGGCGGCGCGCTTGGCCTGGCGCAGCGTGAACCGGCCGAACCGGCCCGCCACCTGGGCCATGCCGCGGACGCCGCGTGCGGTCACCTTGGCGCTGGTCCCGACCCCGCGGCCGACGGCGCGGGCCCGGTCGCCGGCCGTCCCGCCGTCGCCTGGGGCGACCGGATCCGGGTGCGGTTCCCGCCAGCGCTGCTCCCCGGAGGCGTCGGGGCCGGGCGTGGTCATGGCGACATCCTGCACTCTCCTTCCCAGCGCCGCTTCGTGGACACGGCCACCTGACGCGGCTCCCGACCTGACAGGTCAGCCGGTGATGAGTCATGCTTTGCCCTGTGACGACTCTCGTGCGCTCGAAGCCCGACTCCGTAGCGGTGGCTGCGGTGGACGAGGCGCGCGCCGCCCTGCTCGCGGAAGCCGACGCTTCCGACGTGGGCGAACACCTCGGCCACGAGGTCGAGGGCGAGCGTGTGGTGACCCACCTGTTCGCGTGCACGCGCCCCGGCTACGTGGGCTGGCGCTGGTCGGTGACCGTCGCCCGCGCCTCGCGGCAGAAGTCGGTGACCGTCGACGAGATCGTCCTGATCCCGGGCGAAGGGGCGATCGTCGCCCCGGAGTGGCTGCCCTACCGCGAGCGCATCCAGCCCGGCGACCTGTCGCCCGGTGACCTGCTGCCGGTCGAGGACGACGACCCGCGCCTGGTCCCGACGTACCTCGTCGGTGACGACTCGATCCCGGACGACGAGCAGGAACAGATCCGCAGCGTGGCCGAGGATCTCGGTCTCGGACGCGTCCGCACTCTCTCCCTCGAGGGTCGCGAGCTCGCCGCGCAACGTTGGTACGACGGCGACGGTGGCCCCGCGTCGGCTCTCGCCCAGTCCGCGCCCGACGCGTGCACGACCTGCGGGTTCCTGATGCGGGTTGCGGGACCTCTGGCGGAGTCGTTCGGTGTCTGCGCCAACGGCAACGCGAACGACGACGGTCGCATCGTGAGCTTCGACCACGGGTGTGGTGCCCACTCCGAGGTGCGCCTGGCCAAGCGTCACGAGCCGGTGCCGCCGCCGCTTCCGGTTGTGGACAACCTCAACCCCGACGACGTCGAGGCTTTCTAGCCGGACGGCTGGTCCGGGTCCTTCGAGAAGCCATCGGCCTCGGCGGCCTCCCGGAGTGCGGCACGGGTCTTACGTCGTCGCCGGCAGTACTCCAGCCCGAACAGTCCCAGGCCGAACCCGGCCATGCAGGTCCACAGCCACCAGCCGCGACCGCTGTCCTCGAGCCGTCCGTAGAACGGCAGCAGGGCGATGAACGCGACGAGCCAGATCCCCACCCCGACCTCGATGGTCCGGACCCCGTCCACGTCGAGCGGGTCCACGTCGGCCAGCACGTAGGTGCGGTTGCGGAACTCGTGCTGCATCGGCTGGTCGTCGCGAAGATCCACGTCGGACACGCTAGTCGACGGGGGCGGGCTCTGGCATGCTGCGGCGCGTGAGTAGCCAGGGTGCGCCCGCCAGGTCGGGCATCGACGGTTTTTTCAAGATCAGCGAGCGCGGCTCCTCCGTGGGCCAGGAGGTGCGCGGCGGCCTGGTCACGTTCTTCACGATGGCCTACATCGTCGTGCTGAACCCCCTGATCCTCGGCTTCGCCACCGACGCCGACGGCAAGTTCCTGGGAGGGGCCGACGCGCCGAACCTGCCGGCGATCGCCGCCGGTACGGCGCTCGTGGCCGGCGTCGTGACGATCCTCATGGGTGTCGTGGCGAACTACCCGCTGGCACTCGCCACCGGTCTGGGTCTCAACGCCTTCGTCGCGTTCTCCATCGCATCGCAGATGACCTGGGCCGATGCGATGGGCCTGGTCGTGATCGAGGGCCTGGTCATCCTGGTACTGGTCCTGACCGGATTCCGTACTGCGGTGTTCCATGCCGTGCCGCCACAGCTGAAGATCGCGATCTCCGTGGGCATCGGCCTGTTCATCGCACTCATCGGTTTCGTCGACGCCGGCTTCGTCCGACGGATCCCGGACGCGGCCCACACCACCGTCCCGGTGCAGCTGGGTCAGTCCGGTCAGCTCGCCGGCTGGCCCGTGCTGGTCTTCGCGTTCGGACTGGTGCTGGTCATCGCGCTGTGGGTGCGCAAGGTCAAGGGCGCGATCCTGATCTCGATCGCGGTCACCACCGTCGTCGCGATCATCGTGGAGAGCATCGGCAATCTCGGCTCGGGCGCGACGAGCCCGACCGGCTGGGGCCTGACTGTCCCGTCGTGGCCTGACAAGATCATCGACACCCCCCACTTCGACACCCTCGGCGAGTTCTCGCTGCTGGGCTCGTTCCAGTCCGCCGGGGTGGTCACGTCGATCCTGCTGATCTTCACGCTGATGCTCGCGGACTTCTTCGACACGATGGGCACGATGACCGCGATCGGCGCCGAGGCGGGCCTGCTCGACGCGGAGGGTGTGCCGCCCAACCCGGAGCGGATCCTGATCGTCGACTCGCTCGCCGCCGTGGCCGGTGGCGCGGCCGGGGTCTCGTCGAACACGTCCTACATCGAGTCGGCATCCGGCGTGGGGGAGGGGGCTCGGACCGGCCTGGCCTCGGTCGTCACCGGCGTGCTCTTCCTGCTCGCGATCCTGTTCGCGCCGCTCGTGGCGGTCATCCCGTCCGAGGCGGCCGTCCCGGCGCTGGTCCTCGTCGGCTTCCTGATGATGCAGCAGGTCAAGGACATCGACTGGGACGACCTCGACATCGCGATCCCGGCGTTCCTCACGATCGTCCTGATGCCGTTCACCTACTCGATCTCGGTCGGGATCGGTGCCGGCTTCCTGGCCTACGTCCTCATCAAGGTCGTCCGCGGCAAGTTCGCCGAGATCCACCCGCTCCTGTGGGTCGTGGCCGCGAGCTTCGCGATCTACTTCGCCATCTCCCCGATCACCGACTGGCTCAGCTGACACCCGCTGTCGAGGAAGGCGCGCTGGCGCCTGCCTCGAAACCCGGGGAGTGAAGGCGGGGCAACAGTCAACTCGGCGGAATCATTAGCATGAGTAATGAGTTATGCTAACGAGATGCCTACCGTGGAGAGAGTTGCCCGCAGCGACACCGGCCTCGCGTCGGAGCTGCGGCTGTCGGTCATGCGGCTGCGCCGCCGCCTCGCCAACGAACGGCACCCCGACAACGAGCTGAGCATGAACGCGATGGCCGTCCTCGGTGCCCTCTACCGCAGCGGCGACCTCACGATCGGCGAGCTCGCCGCGCACGAGCGCGTGCAGCCGCCGAGCATGACCCGGACGGTCAACTGCCTGGAGGACGGCGGGTTCGTGACGCGCCGCGCCCACGACACCGACGGCCGTCAGGTCCTCGTGACCCTCACCGAGCCCGGCCGCACCACCCTGCTCGCCGACCGCGACCGCCGCGACGAGTGGCTGGCCCAGCGGCTCCGCGGCCTCACCGCCGACGAGCGCGCCATCCTGCGTCGCGCCGCCCCCGTCCTCCAACGTCTGGCCCAGAAGGACTGATCACGTCTTGAGTTCCACCCCGTGAGCCCCACCTTCCGCTCACTCTCGAACCCCAACTACCGCAGGTATGCCTATGGCAGCCTGGTGTCGAACGTCGGCACCTGGCTGCAGCGCGTCGCCCAGGACTGGCTCGTCCTGCTCCTGACCCACAACAGCGGTACGGCGATCGGCATCACGACCGGCCTGCAGTTCCTGCCGTTCCTGCTCCTGTCGCCGCTGGCAGGCCTGGCCGCCGACCGGATCCCCAAGCGCCGGCTGCTCCAGATCACCAACGTCGGCATGTCCGTGCCCGCGATCATTCTCGGCATCCTCGCCGTGACCGGGACCGTGCAGATCTGGCACGTCTACGTGCTGGCCCTCGTGCTCGGCACCGCTGCGGCGTTCGACGCGCCCGCGCGCCAGTCGTTCGTCTCCGAGATGGTCGACCCCGCCGACCTGACCAACGCGGTCGGCCTGAACTCCGCCAGCTTCAACCTGGCCCGCATCGTCGGGCCGGCCATGGCCGGCCTCGCGATCGCCGCGCTGGGTGGCGGGGTCGGCGCAACCGGCTGGGTGATCCTGGTCAACGGGATCAGCTACGCCGCCCCGATCTACACGATCCACCGACTGGACCGCCGGGCGCTGCACTCGCCCCAGCTGGTCAAGCGCGAACCCGGCCAGATCCGAGCGGGTGTCGCCTATGTGCGTGGCCGGCCCGACCTGATGCTCATCCTCGGGATCGTCTTCTTCACCGGCACCTTCGGACTCAACTTCCAGATGACCTCGGCGCTGATGGCGACCAACGTCTTCCACAAGGGCCCGACCGGCTACGGCCTGCTCGGTACCTTCATGGCGGTCGGCTCCCTCGCGGGATCGCTTCTGGCCGCCCGACGAGAGCACATCCGGCACCGGATGGTGGTGGGAGCGGCGCTGATGTTCGGCGTGGTGGAGATGGCCGCCGGCGTGATGCCGACGTACACGCTCTACGCGCTGCTCTGCCCCCTGCTGGGTATCAGCGCCCTGACGATGATCACCAGCGCGAACGCGTTCATGCAGCTCAAGACCGACCCCGGAATGCGCGGGCGGGTGATGGCGTTGTACATGATGATCTTCATCGGTGGGACGCCGATCGGCTCACCGCTCGTAGGTTGGGTGGGTGAGGCTTTCGGAGCCCGCTGGACGCTGTTGTTCGGTGGTGCGATGACCGTCTTCGGTGCTGGAGCGTCCTCATTGCTCTATCTCCGCGGTCGCCGCGTTTTGACCCCTGTTGAGCGGGCCGGTAATCTCGTTCCTCGTGTCTGGGACAACCAGGCCATTGCGCGTGCTCGGAAGTAGTCAGCGGATCAGACCGCTGGTCTTCAGCCACGTGAGCCATCGTCACCGGAACGTCGGGGACGACGTGCGCCGGGCGACACGCCCGGCCTCGGTGGCGAGCAATGAGCCCGGGTCTGCACCCCCAGACACACCCGCAGCACATCGTGCCCGGCAGAGCGCCGGGTACTGAGAGCCAAAACGAAGGGGAACCACCCGGTGCCCACGATTAACCAGTTGGTCCGCAAGGGCCGCCAGGACAAGGTGTCGAAGAACAAGACGCCCGCCCTGAAGGGTTCGCCCCAGCGACGCGGTGTCTGCACCCGCGTCTACACCACCACCCCGAAGAAGCCGAACTCCGCCCTTCGCAAGGTCGCCCGCGTG
>JAOPXM010000006.1 GCA_025965125.1 Nocardioides sp. | reverse complement strand
CTCCTCGGCACAGAACGCCGCCACCAACGGGGCACCATCACCACCCAGGGTCTCGTCACAGCCCAACACGTCCCGCTCCCCGGTCTCCGACCACGTCGCATAAGCCGCCGGTTGCCCGGTACTGGTTCTGGCGGGGTGCAGCACACACCACCGGGCGACCAGGTTCAGCCTCGCCCGCTCGACGACCCGGACCTGGGTCTCGGTGTCCTCAAGCAGCACCAACACACCAGCCGCGTCGAGGTCGCCCACCTCATAGGCGGCCCCCGTGCTGGTGGTCTCGGTCATGAGTCAAGCCAAGCACCGCCCACCGACAGTCGGAGGTCCAGAACCCCCTTGTTCCACAAGGATCTGGCCGAATTTTTTGAGCTATTTCTTGAATGATCTGGAGCGGTTGGCACGGAAGGGGGATCACCGCCGGCAGTGGCCACACCAATCAATGAGTCAGGCGCGCCGTCCTCAACCAACGGAGGTGGCGCGCCGTCTCAACCAGCGAGGGGGATTGTGCGGCGGACGTGTCAGGAGCAATGTGGACGGACCACTAGGAGGTGCCCTGATGAGCCTTGCAGACAGCACGGTCGCGGTGATGCTCCCCATCACTGACACGGGACGAGCACAGGAGTTCTACGGCGAACGCCTCGAACTGCCGTACGACGGCACGGACAGCGACGGCAGCCTGATGTACGGGCTGAACGGTGGGTCGGAGCTGGTGCTGCGCCAGCTGCCCGCCGGACAACAGTCCACCAACACCGCGATGAGCTTCAAGGTGGACGACATTGCCACCGAGGTCGGTCGGCTCGAAAAGCGCGGCGTGGTCTTTGAGAACTACGACGAGCCGGGCTTCACGACCGTGGACCACATCTTCGATGCCGGAGACACGAAGGCGGCCTGGTTCCTGGACCCGGACGGCAACATCCTCTGCCTCCATGAGACGAAGGACAGCTGAAACCGCATCAAGCAAGAGGCAGGAACATCACGTGCAGGCCGACGTAGCCGTGCACGGGTGAGCGGAACGCGCCCGGCACCGTGCCGATCACCGTGAAGCCCAGGGACTCCCAGAGTCGCAGCGCTGCCGTGTTGGTCTCCACGACCGCGTTGAACTGGATGCCGCGGAAACCCTGCTCGCGGTGCCACTGCACGACGTACTCGCCCAGCGCGCGGCCGACACCGCGACCCCGCGCCTCCGCAGCGACCATGAACGAGGCCGTCCCGATGTGGTCGCCGTGGCCTGGCCGGTTCGGCCCCATCTTGGCGCTGCCGAGGATCGAGTCACCGTCCTCGAGCACGACGGTGAGACCCGGAGGGCTCTCCATCCACAACGACCGCCCGCTGTCGGCGGTGAGGTCCGTCGGGAAGGCGTAGGTCTCGCCGGCCTTGACCGTCGCGTCGAAGAACGGCCAGATCCGGGGCCAGTCCTCGTCGGTCGCGGGCCGGATCATTCCCCCGTGGCTCCGTCGATCGACTCTCGGATCAGATCGGCGTGACCGTTGTGCCGGGCGTACTCCTCGATCATGTGCACGATGATCCAGCGCAGGCTGAACTTCTCGTTGGTACGTCGGCTGGGCTTCACCGAGAGCTGGTCGAGGCTCACGCCGGCGACGATCCGGTCTGAAGCAGCGACGAACCGGTCGAAGAGCTCGCGGAGGTGCTCCGGACTGTCGTCGACCGCGGTGTGCCACTCCCAGTCGCGGTCTGCGTCCCAGTCGACCGACTTCCACGGCTCCGCGTCGTCGTTGCCGAGGAAGATGACGCTGAACCAGTAGTCCTCGACCAGCGCCAGGTGCTTGAGCATCCCGCCCAGGGTCATGGTCGACGGCGGGTGGACGGCGTTGAGCCCTTCACTGCTCAGACCGTCGGTCTTCAGTCGCAGCGTCTGGCGGTGGTAGTCGAGGTAGCCGACCAAGGTGGCCACCTCGTCGGCGGCCAGGGGCGGATCGATGCGTTCGATTTCGGATGCGGTGGAGGTCACGTGCGCCACGCTAGTGGTCGCAGCTCAAGGCAGCAGCCCGGTTTCCGGGCTCCGCCCGGTGATGCAGTACGTCGCGCCGACGGGGTCGCGCAGGACCGTCCAGTGCTCGAAGGACTCGATCAGCACGGCACCGAGCGCAAGGTGTCGGTCGATCTCGCGGGCCCGGTCGCTCGCGGACAGGTCGAGATGCGCGGAGACGGGGCCGTCGCTCTCGTCGAGCCGCTGGAGCAGCAGCCGCAGCGGTATCGCCGTCGGCCGGAGCAGGTTGGAGAACTCGGGCCGCACCGCGGAGTGCCGCAGCTCCCAGCCGGTCACCGCCTGCCAGAAGGCCGTCTCGCTGGCGTAGACCGGCGCCGGGATGTCGATGCACACCTGGTCGATCAGGGAGGTGAAGCCGCCCGGCCAGCTGGCCGCGATCGGGCGGAGCGAGGCGAAGTGCGGGACCAGGCAGAACGTGAGGCCGCCGGGTGAGCTCAGCACGGCGTACGTCTCATGAGTGGCGAGCACGGTCGCGCCCAGGCGCGTCGCGTCCTCCGCGGCGGCCCGGGCATCGGTCACGTGCACGTCGAGGTGGACGCGACTGGGTCCAGCCTCGAGGCGTTGGACGCGCAGGAAGTCGTCCCCGATGCTCGGTACGAGCGTCGCGAACTCGTGGGTGTCGCCCCGGGGAGCCGAGCGGGTGTAGCCGGTCACGGACTCCCAGTGCGCCACCCCCCGATCGAAGTCTTCCGGCGCGAAGTCGAGGAATGCGCTCAGCCAGAACGGCTTCACTGCGCCGAGTGGGCGGCCGGGCGGTGCAGCACCGCGGTCTGGGGAGTGATCTGCGCCTGGTCGTCGACCAGGCGCGCGGTGCCGTCGACCAGGAGCGTGAACCCGCGTGGCTCGCGTGGCGGGAACAGCAGTGTGACGCTCGGGTTGGCCGCGATGTTCGCCGTCGAACCGCGTCCGGGACCGGTGACGAGCAGGACGCCCTCGACGACGTCCGGCTCGACAGTGACGGCCTTGACCCGTCCCTCCGACGACGTGCTCAGCAAGTAGCCGGCACCGAAGTCCTCGAGTGCTTGGGCCAGGTCGGCCACGTCGACGGGGATGCTCATGGGCTCAGGCTACGACGGGCGTGTGCCCGCGATCTCGGCCTCGACCTCGCGAGCGACGGTCAGGTGGCTCATCACCCCCACCACCCGATCACGTCGCCGCCGATCCGCACGATGAACGCCGACACGACCACGATGAAGAAGACCCGCACGAAGCGGGTGCCACGTCGTACGGCGGTCCGTGCGCCCACGTAGCCGCCGACGAGGTTGGCAGCACCCATCACCAGGCCGACCTTCCAGAGCACCGCGCCGTGCGGGATGAACACGCACAGCGCCGCTGCGTTGGTCGCCCAGTTGGCGAGCCGGGCCTTCGCGGAGGCCTCGAGGAAGTTGTAGCCGAGCAGCCCCACCAGCGTGAACACGAAGAAGCTGCCGGTCCCGGGACCCAAGGCTCCGTCGTAGAAACCGACGGCGAGGCCCGTCGCCATGGCCGCCGCGGTGTGCCGGTGGCCGGCGAACCGGAGGACGGTCGCGTCACCCACGGCCGGGCGGAACAGGACGTAGGCACCCACAACGACCAGCGCAACGAGGACGATCGGGTCGAAGGCGTCCTTGGGGATCTGGGCGGCCACCAGGGCTCCCGCCGCCGACCCGGCGAAAGCGAGCAGCATCAGCGGTCCGAACGTCTTCGGGTCGGGCCGCACCTTTCGGTAGTACGTCGCGCTGCTCACCGTCGTCCCGCAGATGGAGGCGAGCTTGTTGGTCGCGAGCACCTGGAGCGGCGTCGCGCTCGGCAGGCCGATCAGGACGGCGGGCAGCTGGATGAGACCGCCCCCGCCGACCACCGCGTCGACGAATCCCGCCGCCAGCGCGGCCAACCCCAGCAGGGCGAGCACGCTCAGCGTCGGGTCGTCCACCGCCCGATCGTAGGGGTGGTCCCCTCACTACGCTGACTCGCGTGCGCATCGTCTCCCTGCTCCCCTCGACAACCGAGATCCTGTTCGCGATCGGGGCGGGTCCGGACGTCGTGGGCGTGACGTTCGAGTGCGACTACCCGGCCGAGGCGCGGTCCCGGAAGATCGTGTCCACGTCGACGCTGCCCGAGGGCCTGGCACCGGCCGAGATCGACGCGTTCGTGGTGTCCGCGATGGCCCGCGGCGAGGACCTCTACCACCTGTCCGAGGACGCGCTCGCGGACCTGGACGCGGACCTTGTCGTCACGCAGGACCTGTGTGCCGTCTGCGCTGTCGACGTCTCGGTGGTTGACGACGCGCTCGCGCACCTGGGGTGTACGGCGGAGGTGCTCACCATCGACCCGCACACGCTGGACCAGGTGTTCGACTCGATCCTGGTGCTGGGCGAGAAGACCGGGCACCCGCTCGAGGCGACGTCGCTCGTTGCGTCCCTCGGCGAACGACTGGCGGCGGTCCGGGCTCGGGTGGCCGGACTCTCCCGCCCGCGCGTGATGCTGCTGGAGTGGACCGACCCGCCGTTCGCCCCGGGGCACTGGGTGCCCGAGATGATCGAGGCCGCCGGCGGCGAGCCCTTGTTGGCGACCCCCGGCTCGAAGTCGCTTCGCACCACCTGGGATGCCGTGCGTGCCGCGAATCCCGACGTGGTCATCGCGGCGCCGTGCGGCTTTGACCTCGCCGGGGCGACGGCGCTCGCCGACGAGTTGGTGACCTCGGGCGTGCTGCCGGCCGGCGTACCCGTTCATCCCGTCGACGCCAACGCGGCCTGGGCCCGTCCGGGCACCCGGTTGGTCGACGGCGTCGAGGAGCTGGCCCGCCTCCTGCACGGGTCGTGTGCCTGAGGACGCTCCATCGGGCGTCCTGAGGCACACGACCTGCTCACTGGCGGACCACCACCGGCACCCGCTGGACGTGGTTGTTGGCCATGGCCTGGCGGTTCCAGTGCTGCTCGAGCGGCTGGGTGTTGCCCGCGGCGTCGGTGGCCCGCGCCGACAGCTCGTGGCGACCGGGTGTGTCCGCCTGCCAGCTCCAGGACCAGGCACGCCACTCGTAGGGCCCGCCGAGCGGCCCGAGGTCGGCGTCGACCCAGGTCGAACCGCCGTCCACGCTGACCTCGACACGCTCGATCGGGGCCAGGCCGGACCAGGCCCGTCCGGTGAGGCGGTGGGTCCCGACGTCGACGACGCGGGTGCGGGTCTGGAAGTCGGGGAAGCCGGGCGGCCGCAGCATGGCCCGGGGCTGGATGCACGTGACCGGCTCACCCTGCTCGCCCGGCTGGTGGGTGATGCGGTAGGCGGTCTCGTTCTGGAAGCCGTCGAACGGCCGGTCCAGGACGGTGATCCTGGTCAGCCACTTCACGTGGGCCATGCCGTACCACCCCGGCACCACGAGGCGCAGCGGGGCACCGTGTTGGGGAGGGAGCGGCTGCCCGTTCATCGTGTGCGCCAGGAACAGCGGCTCCGACAGTGCCTGGCCGAGAGGGAGACCACGCTGGTAGTCCTGCTCGACGCCCCGTTCGACTCCGTGGTCGGCGCCGGTGAAGACGACGTCGACGGCTCCTTGCTTCACCCCGGCGCGCTCCAGCAGGGCCGCGAGCGGGACGCCGGCCCACTCCGCCGTCCCCACGGCCTCGTCCAGCCACGGCTGGCTGATCGGGCGTGGCGTCGTACGAGCCCGGCCGTTGCCGGCGCACTCCAGGGTGACCCGATGGCTGACCGTGGGCAGCGCCAGGACCTCACCGAGGTCCAGGCTGACCGGGCGTTCGACGTGCCCGTCGACCGCCAGGCGCCAGGTCGTGGGGTCCAGCAGCGGGATGTCGTAGTGGACCAGCACGTAGTGCAGGCCCGGCGGGGTGAGGTCGAGATCGAGCATCTCCAGCGGCATCCCGTGGTTCCGGGTCGCCAGGCGCAGCTCGTCGAACGAGATCGCCTCATCCGGGTCCGCCAGCCGGGAACGCGGGCTGGTCTCCTCGTCGATGGTCGTCATGGCCACATCCTGCTCCCCGGGCCGTCCGCCTGACGAGGGGTCAGGGCAGTCGGGGCCTCGCAGTCGCACGACCGCCGGGGTCGCAGGGGATCGCTCTCGCACAGAACTGAATTTCCTGCCACCGAGAGGATCCGAACGTGTTGTAGCGGCCCTCGGGGACGAATGCGGCGACGCGGAGGGTGTAGTAGCCGGTGCCGCGCCGGGAGCGGAGACCCAGCTTGATCCGTCCGGTCGAGCCCAGTGCCAGGCAGCGCGTCTGGTCCACCTTGCGGAACCGGCCCATCTTCTCGACCTCGATACGGAACCGGGCGCACGGTGCCGATGCCTTGACCTCGGCCAGGATCATGGCGGTGTCTCCGGCATGCAGATACGCCCTGCCGTAGGACTGTCTCACCGCATTGAGCACCCTGGCCTCCGCGGTGGCGGCGACCTTGAGACTCGTCGACCCGGTGGCTGCGTCGGTGACCTCGTCGCCGGCGTAGACCGCGTCCAGTCGCCAGTTCTTGCGCGCCGTGAAGGTGAACGTCGCTCCTTCGGGGCCGACGTCGCGGGCGGCGACCTTCTCGCGCTGACCGGTGCCCGGCACGGTGCCGTAGAGCACGACATGGCGGTTCGCTGACGCCGTGTCGAGGGACAGGGTCGCCGTGACGCGGGTGCCGTACTTGACGGATTCACGGGCGACCTCGACGCCCACGGTGCTGGGGTCGCGGGGCACGATCACGTGCAGGCGGAATTGCTTGTGCCCGTAGCTGTTGCCCGTGACGGCGTAGAGACGCTCGCTCCCGAACGCCAGCCCACCCGGCCGGAGCTCGTTGGGAAATCTCGTGCCGAGCTCATAGGTTCGATAGAGGGCCCGGCTCCCTGGTTTGTAGAGGTAGATGTTCCTGCCCTCTGTCATGCCTGCGGCCACCATGCCGTCGGCACGAACGGCAGCGGCCACCGCCACCTGCGAGTTAGGCCCGTAGGTGCCGTCGGGCGAGAGGTCCGAGGTGAGGAAGACCTGGTGTCGAGAGGTCCCTTCCGGGACGATCACCCGCGACCCGTCGGAGGAGAACACGATCTGCTCGAACTCGGATTCTGTGTTCAGGGACGCCCGGAGGGTGA
>JAOPXM010000175.1 GCA_025965125.1 Nocardioides sp. | reverse complement strand
GCGACGTGAGGTTCGCGAAGGACAAGACGCCGTACAAGACCCACCAGGGCGCGTTCGTCCGGGTCGGGGAGGCGACCGGCTGGTACGTCGAGGTCTCGCCGCGCGGGGTCCGGACCGGCGCCGGGTTCTACGAGGCCAGCGGCCCGCGGCTGGCCGCGTTCCGGGCGGCGGTCGACCATGACCGTTCGGGACCGGAGCTCGAGAAGATCCTGGCCCGCCTGCGGAAAAAGGGCTGGGACATCGGCGGTGACCGGCTCAAGACCACCCCGCGTGGCTACGACGCCCAGCACCCCCGCATCGAGCTCCTGCGCCACCGGTCGCTGACCGCCGGGCACTCGATCGGCTTCGAGCCGGTGATCCACACGCCCGAGCTGCTCGACCTGGTCCGCGACGACTGGCGTGCACTGCGGCCCCTCGTCGAGTGGGTCGCCACGCACACCCAACCGCGGGCCGGCCTCGAGGGCTGAGTGGGAGCTCAGTCGAACCAGGCGTCGCTGGTCGCAGCCGCGGTCAGCTCGGCCAGCGTGAACGGTGGCTGCGGCGTGAGCACGTGGTCGCGGCTGGTGGCACCGTTGGAGACCATCAGGGTCACCGTCCAGAGATCGGGCGTGTAGTACTTCACGAAGCGAACCGTCGTGGTGCCGTCCACCGGCGGGTTCACCATCGTGCTGCTGACGAGGGCGCCGCCTCCCGCGACGTCCTCGCAGCCGGTGTCGCTACTGGCCTCGCCACGACAGCGTTCGCCCGCGGTGTCGCCGAACGCGGGGTCGCTGGGAGCCACGGCGGCGCGCACGTAGTAGCCGTTCCACGTGAAGTCTGCGATGACGCCGGGGCCGGGTTCGCCCTTCCGGTCGGTCGGTCCGCCACCCAGAGGCTGGGAACGCGGGTCGAAGCCGTCCATCGGGTTCTCCTTGCCGGGGATGATCGCCACCTCACCCGGGAAGATGGAGGCGAACAGCTCGGGAACCCCGGCCGCGCGCATGGCCAGGTCTCTGGGGGCCGTGTTGGTCCGCACCACGGACGCCGACGACCCGGGACTGGTGGCGACCGACAGGTCCTCCGCGTGGGTCCCATCGGCGCCTGAGAGGGACGCCACCACGCCCAGCCCGGCAATCCCGGCGACCGCGGCAGCGACCAGCGCGGTGCCGGCCGTCCGGCGCCGGCGGCGGGCGCGCCCACGGGCTACGCCACCGGCCACAAGGGCGTCGATGTCGGGGTCGAGGTCACGCGTGGCGACGTCGAGGAGGCTGGAGGTCTTGTCGTTCATGGCAGGTCCTTTCGGGCGGTGGCGTACGAGGCGTCGAGCAGAGGACGGGTGCGCTGGAGGGCTCGCATGCTGCGGTTGCGCACCGCGCCCTCGCTCAAGCCAAGGCGCTCGGCAACCTCGCCGACGCTGAGGTCCTCGAGGTAACGGAGCACCAGCACGGTCCGGTCCAGAGGCGCCAACCCCGCCAGCGCGGCCACGAGGGCCAGCCGGAGGTCGCTGGCGGCTGCGGGATCCGGCCCCGCCCGCTCGGGCACATCGGCGTACGCCAGCTCCGTGCTGGAGCGGCGCCGACGCGCACTCAGAAAGGTCCGGACCAGGGCGGTCTGGGCGTACGCCGCCGGGTTGTCGATCGGGGCACCGAACCGCCGGTTCCACCGGACGAAGACCTTGGCGAGCGTTTCCTGCACGAGGTCCTCGGCCTGGTGGCGCTCACCGCAGAGCAGCCACGCCGACCGGTACAGCTGGGGAGTGCGCGCCAGCGCGAACTCCTCGAACTCCGTCCTCATGCCCCTTCGACGCCTCCCCCAACAGTTTCGTCACAGGGTGCACCGAAGATTCTGCGGGCGTCAGGCCTTGGTGAACGACGCCATCGTGCGCTCGGGCTCCCAGAACGCCTGCATCGACGCCACCCGTCCGTCGTCGTGCACGACGTAGACCATGATCAGGTCCGTCGTGGTGTAGCTGCCGTCGGGGAACGACGTCTTGATCCGGCCGATGTTCGCGCAGGTGTTGCTGCCCGGGTTGGCGAACGACTCGTAGATCTCGAACTCGAACTTCTCGATCGGCTCGATGGCCAGCTTCCAGAAGGCCGAGATGCCCTCGTGGCCGCGATGCCCCTTGCCCTCGGGATCGAACATGGACGGGCCCACGGGGTCCTCCAACACCGCGTCCTCGGCGTACACCGTGAGCCACTCGGCCAGGTCGCCCCGGGCGACGGCGGAATAGGAGCGCTGCGAGGCGGCCCGCGCGGGATGCTCGTCGTTGAGGGCGGTCCAGGTGATGGCGTCCGACGTGATCATGGCCGCATCCTAGGCTCGAACTGGAACATGTTCTAGTGCGGTGGCCGAGGCTGTCGCGCGAGACTCGCCATCCGTCGGACACGCCGCGTTCACGGCTCGGCTGCCCGCAGGTGTCACCCTCGGGTCATGGCACGACGCAAGGCCTTCGTCCACATCGGGCTGCCTCACAGCGGCGGCGCGATCCTCGATCCGGCGCTCGAGCACCATGAGGCGTCTCTGTCGCGGCTCGGGGTGCACCGGCCCGCCAAGTCGGCCGACGAGATGTTCCGCGCGGCCGTCGAGATCCTGCGTGACCACCGCGCCTGGGGCTACCGACGCCGCGACGTCGAGGGCAGCTGGAGTGCTGTGTGTCGACGCGCCCGCAAGGGCAAGGGCGCGGTCGTGGTCGGCCAGCACCTGCTCGCCGCCGCGGCCCCGGTCGAGATCGACCTGTTCCTCGAGGGGCTTGCCGGCTTCGAGGTGCACATCGTGGTGATCGCGGCCGCGCCCGCGAACCAGGCGACGGCCCCGAACGAGGCGGGAGACCTCAGCGGGGTGCTCGACCGCTGGGCGGCCGCCCTCCGTCGACCCGACCGCGTGCACGTGATCGTCGCGCCCGACATCGACCGGCGCGCGCAGGCGATCTGGGCGGCGTACGGGCGCATCGTCGGGTTCGACGCATCAGCCCTGCACCTGCCGGACCTCTCCACCACCGAGGCTGCCAGGACGCTCGCCCTCCGGCACTCACCCCTCTGGGAGTTCGACCGCGCCTTGACCTCGCTCGACCCGCACGAGAGCCGCGTCGAGCTGGCGGACCGGTGGGCGAAGGACATTGCGGACGGCGGCTACGACCTGCACGGCGACACCGCGGACCTGATCCCGGTCCGGGGTGCCGCACGGTCGTGGACCGCGTCCGGCACCGAGGATCGCCTGCGCGCCGCCGAGGGGCTCCTCGGGGACGCCCTTGTCGAGTCCGCCCGGCTACGGGCCCACAACGAGGTGCTCGAGCAGCGCCTGGCAACGCTGCAGAGGTCCCGCAAGAAGCTCAAGCGTCGGCTGGCCGACTTAATCTCGGGCTGACCCGTGGGCGCCCAGCGATCAGTGCGGTTGCCAGGCGTCCTCGTCGGCGGTCCGTGACGTGACTGCCTTGGGCAGCTTGTGATCGGACAGCTGCTGGATGGACACCTGCTCGAAGACGTCGCGCAGTGATCTGCGTGCGGCAATCCACACGTGCTGGAGGACGTCGGCGGTCTCGTTGTACGTGACGGCTTCGGGCCTCAGGCCGTAGACAGACACCAGCGGTCCGTCCACCGCACGGATCACGTCGGCCACCGAGACGTCGCTCGGGCTTCGCCCCATCCGCCAGCCGCCGGACTGACCTCGCTGGGACATGACGATCCCGGCCCGGCGAAGATCAGCGAGGATGGCCTGGAGGAACCCGTGTGGGATCTCCTGCAGCTTCCCGAGCTCCTCGGCACTCACCGCGCGCCCGTCCGCGCGTGACGCCATCTCGATGAGGGCGCGCAAGGCGTAGTCGGACTTTGCGGAAACTCGCATGGGTCCAGTGTGTCAGATTTGTCGATGCACATACCCGACGAACACGGCGACGGCGTGGCAGTTCCACGCACCCCGTGCGGCGCCGTCCAGCGGTCACGCGGGGCGGGCCGCCGCACCCGCCCGTCGCGCCGCCGCCGCGGCCGGCGTGGTGCCGTCACGCACGGCCTGCTCGAGCTTCACGGCCCAGGCGATCCACAGCACCCACAGGGTGAAGACCACGGACGCCAGCAGGCCGATCGTGATCCCCGAGGCGCCCTGGGACTCTGCCAGCGTCTTGAGATTGGTCAGCACGATCACGCCGCCCGCAGTCACGCCGAGGACCCTCGCGGGCATGAATCGGGCCAAGGTCGCGGCTACCGGCGCGGCAATGCAACCACCGAGCATGAGGGCGGCCATGAACGCCCAGTTGATGCCCTGGCTGCCGAGCGCCACGAGGAAGCCCAGCGACCCACCGACCGCCACGACGAACTCGGAGGTGTCGACCGATCCGACGACCTTGCGCGGCTCCAGCCGCCCCGAGGACAGCAGGGACGTCGTCCCGACGGGCCCCCAGCCGCCGCCGCCCATGGCGTCGAGTCCGCCGGCGAACAGGCCCATCGGCATCAGGAACCGCTTGGACGGTCGGGCCTCGAACCGCAGCTTGCGCGGACCGACCGCGAGGAACCGGAACGTTACGTAGGCGCCCAGCACAAGGAGGATGACCGATACGACGGGCACAGCGGCCTCGGCGTCCAAGCCTGCCAACAGGGTTGCACCGCAGAACGCCCCGACGAAGCCCGGCACCGCCAGGATGCCGACCGTGCGCCAGTCGGTGTTGCCCAGCGTGTGGTGCGAGATGCCCGACACGAGAGAGGTGCCGATCTCGGAGAAGTGGATCGCAGCGGACGCGGCCGCCGGTCCGAGGCCGCCTGCCACCAGCAACGTCGACGAGGTGACGCCGTACCCCATGCCGAGGGACCCGTCGACGAGCTGGGCCACCAGGCCCACCAGGGCGAGGATCACCAGTTTCCGCATCGCGACCACCCCATAGAAATCTAATCCGAGACAGTTAGTAGACAATCTTCACAGCGCGCCTGTCAAGGTGCGAAGGTTCGCCAAAGGGCGCCTGGACGGTCCCGGATCCCAATGGGCAAGGGAGATTCCGGTCACCCGCGCTTGCGCAGTCTTGCGCGGGAGGAGACGCCCTCCTATCATTATGTTACCGACCAGTAGCCTCTCTGCTGTCCAACCCCAAGACACGAAAAGGTGGATCTGTGAGCCACTACAAGAGCAACCTCCGAGACATCGAGTTCAACCTGTTCGAGGTGCTCGGGCGCGACGAGGTCCTGGGCAGCGGCCCCTTCGCCGAGATCGACGGGGAGAGCGCCCGCGAGATCCTTGCCGAGGTCGACCGGCTCTCCCGCGAGGACCTCGCGGCGTCCTACGAGGACAGCGACCGCAATCCCCCGGTCTTCGACCCGGAGACCGGCACCGCCGACGTACCGGAGTCGTTCAAGAAGAGCTACCAGGCCTGGATGGACTCCGAGTTCTGGCGGCTGCAGATCTCCGAGGAGCTGGGCGGCACGCCCGCTCCCTCCAGCATCGTGTGGGCCATGGGCGAGCTCGTGCTCGGCGCCAACGCCCCGGTCTGGATGTACGGCGCCGGCCCGGCGTTCGCAGGCATCGTGCACAAGAACGGCAACGAGCGCGACAAGCAGATCGCGCAGTTCATCGTCGACCGGCAGTGGAGCACCACCATGGTGCTGACCGAGCCCGACGCCGGCTCGGACGTCGGCGCCGGGCGCAGCAGGGCCACGCTCAACGACGACGGGTCCTGGAACATCGAGGGCGTCAAGCGCTTCATCACCTCGGCAGAGCACGACATGTCCGAGAACATCATCCACCTCGTCCTCGCCCGCCCCGTGGGCATCGAGGGCGTGGGCGGCCCGGGCACCAAGGGCCTGTCGCTGTTCATCGTGCCGAAGTTCCATTTCGACCACGAGACCGGCGAGCTGACCGGAGAGCGGAACGGCGCCCACGTCACCAACGTCGAGCACAAGATGGGCATCAAGGTGTCCAACACGTGCGAGGTCACGTTCGGCGAGAAGGAACCCGCCCAGGGCTGGCTGCTGGGCGAGGTCCACGACGGCATCGCGCAGATGTTCCAGGTCATCGAGAACGCCCGGATGATGGTCGGCTCCAAGGCGATCGCCACCCTCTCGACCGGTTACCTCAACGCTCTCGAGTTCGCCAAGTCCCGCCAGCAGGGTGCCGACCTCACCCAGTCGGGGGACAAGACCGCGCCGCGGGTGACCATCACGCACCACCCCGACGTACGACGCTCCCTGATGGTGCAGAAGTCCTTCTCCGAGGCGATGCGGGCGCTGGTGCTCTACACCGCGTCGTGGCAGGACAAGGTGCAGATCGCCGAGCACAACGGGGAGAGCGCGTCGGAGGACACCGTGCTCGCAGCCGCGGTCAACGACCTGCTCCTGCCGATCGTGAAGGGCTATGGCTCGGAACGCTCGTTGGTGCTGCTCGGCACCGAGTCGCTGCAGACCTTCGGCGGATCCGGCTTCCTGAGCGACTACCCGCTCGAGCAGTACGTCCGCGACGCCAAGATCGACACGCTCTACGAGGGCACGACCGCCATCCAGGGTCAGGACTTCTTCTTCCGCAAGATCGTCCGGGACCAGGGCAAGGCGCTCGGCCACGTTGCCGGCGAGATCCAGAAGTTCATCGACAGCGAGGCCGGCAACGGGCGCCTCAAGGTCGAACGCACGCTGCTGGCCAAGGCGCTCGAGGACGCGAACGCCATGGTCGGTCACATGATCAACGACCTGATGTCCGCGGACGCCTCGTCCGAGGGCGGCGACATCCGCAACATCTACAAGGTCGGCCTCAACACCAGCCGCCTCCTGATGGCGCTGGGCGACGTGGTCTGCGGGTGGCTGCTGCTTCGCCAGGCCGAGATCGCCCTGGAGAAGCTGTCCGGCGACGCCGGCAAGGACAAGGCGTTCTATGAGGGCAAGGTGGCCGCCGCGCAGTTCTTCGCGCAGACCAACTTGCCCCGCATCAGCGCCGAGCGTGCGATCGCCGAGGCCACCGACCTGTCGCTGATGGATCTCGACGAGGCCGCCTTCTGAGCTGACGTTCTTCGACCCAGCCATCGCTGACCCGCCCGAGGTTTCGGACGGGTCAGCGCGCGCTCGGGGCACGGGCGGCCGCGCGACCGGCCGGACAGCCGGGACGGCCGTTTGTCTGACCGGCAGATCGGGTACCCGTCTCGGGTGCGGACCCTGTGCCGCGCCCACCAGAAGGAGTCATCTATGGGTATCGGTATCGGCATCGTGCTGCTCGTCCTCGGCCTCATCCTCGTGACCGGGGCCGTCAACCTGCCGCAGAGCTGGGACGACGCGATAGCCACCGACACGCTCGGCTGGATCTTCATCGTGGTCGGTGCCCTCGCCGTGGTGCTGGCACTCGTGATGAACCAGCAGCGCTCACGCACGACGCACGTCGAGGAACGTCGTATCGACACCTGAGTCGCTCTGGGATGGCCCGCCCGGTTCGGCGGGCGCTCAGGCGGGGGTGATCCCGGCGAGCAGCTCGGCTGCGAGCGGGAGGACCGCCGCGTAGCGGTCGCCGTCCGGCACCAGCACCACCGCGAGCAGCGGGACCCCGGCGACATCCGCCCCCAGGATCCGGACCACCTGGCCCGTCGCCGCGTCGAGGGCGATCCCGAAGCCGGCGCTGGAGACCAGCTCGCCGCTCCCCCCGCGTACGACGATGCCGCTCGCCGAGATGCTGCCGATTCGGCCGGACGCGTCCCGGACCCGACCGTCGGTGCCCGCCCGGATCGCCGCGATCGCGTCGGCAGCCGTCGACTGCTCCGGCCGCAGCAGTACGGCAGCCACCAGCGGGGCGTCGCTGGTGGGATCCGGCCGTCCGAAGTCGAAGCCGTCGGAGCCCCGGTGGACGCTGGTCCACCCCTCAGGGACGTCGATCGACAGCAGCGGCTCGAAGCCGTCCGGGGACAGGTAGGTCCCCGGGTCCACGGGAAGGTCGGACTTGCCGGCCGGCAACCGCTCGAACCCGTCGCCGACCCCCGCCGTGCTCGTCGAGTCCGAAGCGGAGCCGACCACCGTCGGATCGCTCGGTTGGCGGCTGCCGGGCTCATCGCTGCAGCCGGCCAGCGGGAGGGCCACCACGATGGCCAGCAGGGTCGCCGACGCTGCTGTGGCGCGTCGCCCGAAGATCATCCGTCGACGGTAGCGCCGCCGTTCGAGTCGGCGGCTGTTCGAGGCCCGATCGTTGTCAGGCTCGCAGGCGTGCCCGCGCGACCGACCTCACCACGTCGCCGAGCCGAGCGAGCACCGGGGAGTCGATCCGCCAGCGCTGCCAGTGCAGGGACACGTCGAGGTTCTCGCGGGCACTCAGCGCGACCAGTGACCCGTCCGCGAGGCAAGGCGTGAGCTGGGGTTCCGGGATCACCCCCCACCCGAGGCCGAGTCGCACCGCCTCGAGGAAGTCCGCGGACGTCGGGACCCGGTGGACCACAGCTGGCGTGTCGACGCCACGGGCACGCAGCAGGTCGTGCTGGAGGGCGTCCTTCTCGTTGAACACGACGACCGGCATGCGGGCCCAGTCGAGCCTGCGCCCCCGTCGCCAGCTCGTGGCGAACGCCGGCGACGCCGCAGCGACGTAGCGCAGCGTCCCGATCCTTTCCACCGAGCACCCCTGGACGGCGACGGGATCGGAGGTGATGGCCGCAAGCACGTCACCGCTGCGCAACAGGTCAGCGGAGTACGCCTGGTCCTCCACGTGCACCCGCAGGGCCGTGTCCTCCCAGCCGGTGATGTCGGCGACAACGTCGCGGAACCAGGTCGCCAGCGAGTCCGCGTTGACAGCGACGGGCAGCTCCACCCGCCAGCCAGGTCCATCGGCGAGGGCGCCGCGTGCCTCGTCGTACAACAGCTGGGTCTGGCGGGCGACCCGGATCAATGTCTCGCCTGCCGCGGTGGGGCGACAGGGCGTCGAGCGCTGCACGACCACCCGGCCCACGGCCGACTCCAGGGCCCGGATCCGCTGGCTGATCGCAGAGGGTGTGACGTGCAGTGCTCGCGCGGCCGCTTCGAAGGTGCCGTGATCAGCGATGGCGACGAGCGCGGCCAGCTGGGCGGCGTTGAGCTCCATCCGGCCAGCATAAGCAGTGCTAATGGTTGTTGAGATTCTTTCGCTGGCCTACATCAGCTGCCGGCCGTAGCGTGCCTCTTGTGATCGACTCCGCCGCGACCGGCCTGGTGACCGGGCTGTCCCTCATCGTGGCGATCGGGGCGCAGAACGCGTTCGTCCTGCGGCAGGGTCTCGCGCGCCAGCACGTCGGGGTCGTCGTGCTCGTCTGCGCCGCCTCGGACCTGGTGCTGATTCTCGCCGGGGTGAGCGGCATCGGGACCGTCGTCGAGAGCGCCCCGTGGGCCCTCGACGTGGTGCGGTGGCTGGGGGTGGCGTTCCTGAGCTGGTACGGCATGAGCTCCCTGGTTCGCGCCCGCCGCGCCGCCGGGCTGCAGGCGGCACTGGGCAACGGGCTCTCCCGCCGGTCAGCAGTTCTGCGCGCCGTCGCGCTCACCTGGCTCAACCCGCACGTCTATCTCGACACCGTGCTGCTGCTCGGCTCGATCGCCAACCAGCAGGGTCCGGACGGGCGCTGGTGGTTCGCCCTCGGTGCGTGCGTGGCCAGCATCGCCTGGTTCTCCGGGCTCGGCTTCGGCGCCCGGCTGGCCCACCGGGTGCTCGCCAGCCCGCGCGCCTGGCAGGTCCTCGACGTTCTCATCGGGCTGACCATGCTGGCGATCGCGGCCAGACTTGCGCTCGGATGAGCGCAGATTCACTGGTTAACCAGTGAATCTGACACTTCACTCAAGCTATTTCCCGGGTGAAGTGAGGGTTTCACTGGTTAACCAGTGAAACCAGCGCTCAGCGGGTCTTGTCGGCCCAACGGTTGTTGCCCGACCCGGCCCCGTGGGCGCGGCCACCGGTCGACGGGCGTCGACCGTCGGGGCGACTCGCGCCCTCGTAGCGACGGGGGCCGCCGCCCTGGCCGCGGTACGGCTTGCTGCCGCCCTGGCCGGCCGGTCGACCACCACCGGACCGGGGGCCCTGCGGCGAGCGGGCGGGGGTCTTCGTGCCGCTCGCGGCGAGCGCCTCGGCCGTGAGCACGCTGGGAGCGGTGCGGAGATCGTGGTGCAGCACCTCGACACCGGCGCCGCGCTGCAGCCGCGCGATCTGGTCGGCGAACTTCGGCGTCGAGATCGTCACCACGCACCCGGACTTGCCGGCCCGCGCCGTACGCCCCGAGCGGTGCAGGTAGGCCTTCGCGTCACTGGCCGCGTCGAAGTGGATCACGATGTCGACGTTGTCCACGTGGATGCCGCGGGCTGCGACGTCGGTCGCGACGACCGCCTGGACCTTGCCGCTGGAGAACTTCTGCAGGTTGCGCTCACGCACCCGCTGGCTCAGGTTGCCATGCAGGTCGACCGCCTCGACCCCGGCGGCGGTGAGGGCCTCCGACAGCTCGACGGCACCTTCGCGGGTGCGCGTGAAGATGATGCTGCTGCCATTGGCCTCGACGAGCCGCTTGGTGGCGGCGACCTTGTCGCGGAACCCGCCCACGACCAGCGTGTGGTGCTCCATCGTGGAGACCGCGCCGGCGTTGGGGTCGAGCTGGTGCAGCTTGGGGCTGCGCAGGTGCTTGCGGACCAGGCGGTCGACGTCGCCGTCCAGTGTCGCGGACAGCAGCATCCGCTGGCTTCCGGTGGGCGTCATGCCGACGAGCTTGTCGATCGCCGGATAGAAACCGAGATCGCACAGGTGGTCGGCCTCGTCGAGCACGGTGACCTGGACGTCGTCGACGTGGCAGGCACCCTTGTTGATGAGGTCCTCGAGACGACCGGGGGTCGCGACCACGATGTCGGCGCGGTTCTTGAGGCCACGGACCTGGCGGTCGTACGGCGTGCCGCCGTAGACCGTGACCAGCTTGAGGTGCAGCGAGTAGGCCAGCGGGGTGAGCGCGCGGCTCAGCTGCTGGGCGAGCTCGCGGGTCGGTACCACGATCACCGCGCGGGGGTGACCGGGACGGCTCCGCTCCCCCGCAAGGCGGGCCAGAACGGGGATCCCGAACGCGAGGGTCTTGCCGGAGCCGGTCTGGGCGCGGCCCAGCACGTCGTGGCCGGCGAGGCCGTCGGGGATGACGGCAGCCTGGACGGCGGTCGGGGTGACGATGCCCTGCTTGGAGAGAGCCTCAACCAGCTCGGCCGGGAGGGAGTCGAAGGTGAAGTCGGACGGGTGTGCGGACGCAGACATGCGTGATGACTTTCGATCAGGGTGAATGCGTCCGGCGCGGAGCCACGGTTGCGGGTCCGGCGAGCCTTGCGAGACGCGGTCTCAGTCACCCGATCGCTGGTCTCGTGCGAGGAGTCGCACACCACAACGGGCTTCGAAGAAGGAGTGGCCCGTCCCGAAGGCGTTCCACTGGCTGTCCACCAGTCTACGGATCAACGGGCCCGCACCCGAATCGCCGTGGCGGTGAGGTGGGACACGCCTGCGTGCCTATGCTGCACCGATGGTCGAGCGTCTGCGCACTGCCGTCTGCCTGCCCACGTTCGGCGACTTCGACGCCCGGACCCTCGGCGAGCTGGCGGCGACGGCGGAGCAGGCAGGTTGGGACGGCTTCTTCTGCTGGGACCACCTCGTCTGGGACCCACTGGGTCGAGGCATGGCGGACACCACCGTGGCCCTGACGACGATCGCGCTCGCCACGGAGCGGCTCACCTTCGGACCGCTGGTGATGCCCCTGGCCAGACGACGACCGTGGAAGGTGGCCCGCGAGCTCGCCACCCTCGACCGGCTCTCCGGCGGACGACTGGTGCTCGGCGTGGGCAACGGCGACGACGTCGACTTCGAGCCGGTCGGCGACCCGACGCCTGCGCGGCATCGCGCAGCCGTCCTGGACGAGTCCCTCGTGCTCCTGCGGCGTCTGCTCGAGGAGGCGGATCCCGTGACGCATGAAGGCGCCACCTACCGCGTGCACGAGGTCCAGCTCCATCCGCAGACCGTCCAGCAGCGCATCCCCATCTGGGTGGCCGGCTGGTGGCCCAACCGGAAGCCGCTCCGTCGGGCGGCGGCGTACGACGGGGTGGTTCCGCTGTGGCCCGAGTTCGCGCTGCCCTCACCCCAGGAGTTCAACGGCTGCCTCGACGTCATCCGGGAGATCCGCGTCGAGAGCGGTCGCGACGCTGACGGCTTCGACGCCCTCGTGTGGTCACGAACCGAGGGGCCCGATGACACGCGACCCCTGGAGTACGCCGCGGTCGGCGCGACCTGGTGGGTCGAGGCCTTCGATGCCCGTCGCGACAGCCTGGCAGGGGTCCAGAGCCGCATCCTCGCCGGCCCACCAGCCCGCTGAGCCCCCCGGAAGACACGCTGCGGGTCCCGGCCAGGACGACCCAACTACGCTGCCGCCCATGACAGACCAGGAACGCCTTGCGGGCTACGTCGCGGTCTGGTGGCACGCCGTCACCGACTTCACCGACCTGCTGGAGGAGCTGCCTCCTGACCAGTGGTCGACGGCCACCGACCTCGCCGGGTGGGACGTCCGAGCGGTGGCGTCGCACGTCGCGCACCTTGAAGGGATCCTCGCCGGCGGACCCGAGGAGACCGCGGATGTCGGCGAGCCGCCACACGTCACCGGCTTCATGGGCCTCTACACCGAGATCGGTGTCGCCAACCGCAGGGGCAGCTCCCCCGACGAGCTCATCAACGAGATCCGGGAGGCAGCCACCGCCCGGCACACTGCGCTGCTCGCGGACCCGCCCACCGACGGGGCAGCGAAGCCGGAGCGGATCTTCGGCGGCGTGCCCTGGACCTGGGAGGTGCTGCTGCGCAACCGGCCCCTCGACATCTGGATGCATGAGCAGGACGTACGTCGTGCCGTCGGCCGTCCGGGCGGCATGGACACGGCGGCGGCGAAGCACACGGCCGAGTACCTCGCCGAGAGCCTCGGCTTCGTGCTCGCCAAGAAGGCAGCCGCCCCACCCGGCACCACCGTGGTGCTGGACATGGCGGGAAGCGAACCCTTCGCGTTCGCGGTCAACGACCAGAACCGCGGCGAACGGCTCAGCGACCTACCCACCGAGCCGACAGTGCGGCTGAGGATGGACCGCGAGAGCTTCATCGTGCTCGCCGGCGGCCGCTGCGACGTCGAGTCCGGTGCGGTCGAGTTCGAGGGCGATGTCGACCTCGGTTCGCGCATCGTCGAAGTCCTGGCGACGACCCCATGACCGCCGGCCCTGCCTGGTCGTTGGCCGACATCCCGGACCAGGCCGGCCGGACCATCGTTGTCACCGGTACGACGGTTGGCGGGTTGGGTCACCACACGGCGCTCGAGCTGGCCCGCCGGGGTGCCCGCGTCGTGCTGGCCGGCCGCACCGGGAGCCGTCTCGCGGACACCGCCAAGGCGATCCGCGCCGAGGTGCCGAACGCCGAGCTGGAACACCTGACGGTGGACCTGTCCGACCTCGGATCAGTGCGTCGGGCGGCCGCCGAGGCCGGTTCGGTCGGGCCGATCCACGTGCTGGTCAACAACGCGGGCGTGATGGGCACGCCGTACCACCGGACCGACGAACACCTCGAGCTCCAGATGGCGACCAACCACTTCGGGCCGTTCCTGCTCACGGGGCTGCTGATGCCGCAGCTGATCGCGAGCACGGCTGCGCGGGTGGTCACGGTCTCGTCCACGATGCACAAGATCGCGCGGTCGGCACCTCTCGACGACCCGCTTCGGCAGCAGGGCCGTTACTCCCGGTGGCCCGTCTACGGCAGGTCCAAGCTGGCCAACCTGCTGTTCACCTACGAGCTCGACCGGAGGGCGCGGCGCAGCTCGGTGCCGGTGAAGGCCCTGGCGGCACACCCGGGATTTGCGGGGACGCACCTCGCGGCCAACGGCCAGTACGGTCGCGCCAGGGGCGGCCGCGCGACGATCCTGGATGCCGCCGTCAAGGCGGTCTCGCAGTCGGCGGCGGCGGGAGCCTGGCCGACTCTGATGGCCGCCACCGCGGACCTGCCGGGTGCGACGTTCTGCGGACCCGGAGGGCTCGGTGAGATGTCGGGCACGCCCCGGATCGTCACCAGCACCCGGCTGTCGTACGACGAGGCGGCCCAGCGCAGACTGTGGGAGATCAGCGAGCAGGTCACCGGCGTCCGCTATCCCTGAGCCTCCGGCGTGACCTCGGCCAGCAGGGTGACCAACCGTTCGAGGACTCGACGCGCAGCCGCGTAGTCCTCGCCGAACTCCTCCTCGAAGCGGCGTTCGAGGTCGGTGATGTGCCGGTACCCGCTCTCGGCGAACGCCTTTCCGGCCTCGCTGTAGCGCACCAGCTTGGCGCGTCGGTCGTGCGGGTCGGGCACCATCTCGAGGATCCCCAGCCCGACGAGGTCGCGGACCACCTCACCCATCGACTGCCGGGTGATTCCGGCTCGGGCCGCCAGGTTGGCCGCGCGGTCCCCGTCCGGGCCGAGGATCGAGAACACCGCGTTGTGGGCCGGCTTGATGTCGTCACGTCCGCGCTGGTGGGCCTCGCGCACCATCTCGTCCTGCAGGGCACGGTCGGCGCGCCGGACCAGTGCAATCAGCGGGGTGCGGTCAGGTCGACCGATACTTGACATCCGTAAGGGTTCCTTACATTATTTGACAGGTAGCCTTACGTTATCAGGAGCTGACCATGGACGTTGCAACGATCCGATCCCGAGTCGCGCGGGTCTTCCCGGGCAGGGACAACCGGCGCACCACCCGGATCGGCGTGGAGCAGGAGCTGATCGCCCGCCAGAGCCTCGACGACGGCCCCGTCGCACCCGACGTGGTGCGCGCGGCGGCCCGACAGGCGTCGTACCTGCCGAGCCTCGGCTTCGAGCCGGGCGGCCAGGTGGAGCTGAGCCTGCCCCCCGCGAACTCCCCGACGGAGCTCGTGCGCCGGGTGCGGCACGACCTCGCGGCCCTGCGAGCCGACTGTGCGCGCAGTGGCGTGACGCTGGAGAGCACCCCGCTGGACCGTCGCAACATCGGCCAGGTGCCGCTGCAGCTGCGCTCGGCCCGATATCTCGCCATGCAGCGGCACTTCGACACGATCGGCCCGGCCGGCCGCCGCATGATGCGGCTGACGGCCTCGACCCAGGTCTGTCTGGACTGGTGGCCGGGCCGTGCCGGGCTCGAGCAGTGGCGCGTCCTCCAGCTCAGCGCGCCGTTCCTCGCGGCCCACTTCGCTTGCGCAACCGGCCCGACGTCCCGGCTCGCGACCTGGCTCGAGGTCGACCCGTCACGCTCCGCCTTCGACGACCGGCTCCTGCGGGGCGACGACCCGGTCGCGACCTACGCCGGGTTCGCCGCCGGCGCCGGGGTCTTCACGACCCCCGGGGACGTCGCGGAGCACCTCACGACGCTGTTCGCGCCGGTGCGGCCGCGCCGGCACTACCTGGAGGTGCGCTACCTCGACGCCCAACCCGTCGAGCGTCTGCCCCAGGTCTTCTCGGTGCTGGCCGCGCTCGCGCACGACGACGGGTGCCGCCGGCGGGCGTTGTCGATGCTCGAGCCGGAGTGCTCCCGTCTCGGCGAGCACTGGAGCGCGGCGGCCCTGGGCGCTCCGGGACCTGCCGCACGAGGACGAGAGCTCGTCGACCTCGTGGCCGAGTCCTCGCGCCGCCTGGGGCGCGTTTCGCACTGTCCCGACCTGCTCCTGGCAGGTGTGGCGTGAGGACGCTCTTCGTCACCGACGCCCTCGACACCCTCCACGGCGACATCGACGCCACGGTGGGACTGATGGCGGCCGCCCAGGCGGAGGGACTCGAGGTATGGGTGTGCGGCCCCGAGGACCTGACCGTCGTGGACGGCCGACTCTGCACTCGCACTCGCCGCGTCGAGCTTCGGGCGCGCACCCGGACCGACGGCCACCGCTGGCGCATCGAGCCGCGGTGGTACGACGAGGTGGAGCTTGCCGTGCTCGACGTGGCATCGGCGTTCGGGGTGGTGCTGTTGCGGATCGATCCTCCGGTCGACGCTCGCTACCTGCACACGACGTACCTCCTGGACCTGGCCGTCGCGGCCGGCGTACGCGTCGCCAACGACCCGGCCGGTGTCCGCGCGCTGCACGAGAAGATCGTCGCGCTGCACCTGCCCGAGCTGTGCCCCCGCACGCTGGTGACCACCTCTGCGACCGAGGTCGAGTCGTTCGTCGCCGAGCTGGGCCGTGCGGTGGTCAAGCCGGTCGACGGCTTCGCCGGGACCGACGTGTGGTTGCTCGAGCGCGGCTCGGCCGTTCGGGCGCTGGCCGAGTCGGCGACCCGGGCGGGCACCCGCCACGTGATCGTGCAGGAGTACCTGCCCTCGGTCACGGAGGGCAACAAGCGCCTGTTCGTGCTGGACGGCGAGATCACCGGGGCAGTGCTGCGCCGCCCCTCGGCCAATGACTTCCGGATCGGGCCTCCGGTCGCGGCGGCCCGGCCCGACGACGCCGACCACCGCATCGTCGCCACCCTGGCACCCCTTCTGACTGCTCACGGCATCTCGCTCGCCGGGGTGGACGTGATCGCCGGACGGCTGATCGAGGTCAACGTCACCTGCCCCGGAGGCATGCACAAGGCCGACGCACTGCTCGGCACCGACTACAGCGGCCGGATCGTTCGCCGGCTGCTCGCCCACCAGCGCGTGTCCACCACAGAAGGGTCCCTCTCGTGAACACCATCCCCGTTCTCTCCATCGCCTTGATGGGCATCATGCTTTTTCTGCTGGGTGCCAACGTGACCCGTCACCGGGCGATCCGTGGCGACACGGGCAACCAGATGCCCAGCGACCCCGCCGACCGGATGTACATCGCGCAGCGCGCCCACGGCAACGCTGCGGAGTACGTGCCGACGTTGGCGGTGCTGATCGTGGTCTGCTCGACGCTCACCGACAGCTGGTGGCTCGACACCCTCGCGGTCGCCGCCCTGGTCTCCCGCGTGCTGCATGCGGTCGGCATGCTCTCGAGCAGGACCCTGGCCGGTCACGGTCCAGTGCGCGACATCGGTGCCATGGGCACCTACCTGAGCGGTGTCGCGCTCGCCGTCACCGCACTCGTCACGATGTGACGGCGAGGTGCCCTCCGCCACCGCCGGACCAAACAACCGCGTCAGGCGCGGTCGCGAACCCGGACCATGCCGGCAAGCGTCGCGACGTACAGCGACCCGTTCGGGGCGATCGTGATCGCCGAGTAGTGGTTGTTGAACAGCGTCCCGAGCCCGGTTCGGACCGCCCAGACGGTGCGACCGGTGCGCGCGTCGACCGCGGTGAGGTACCACGCGTTCACACCCCACCAGCTGTGGCGCTTGGTGTAGGCGTAGACGAGGCCGTTCGCGAGCGAAACCTTCGCCACCGACGTCGGCGCCACCTCGTCCGACGTCCACGACACCGCGCACTCGCCGCGGCTGATGTCGACACGGGCAAGCCCGCCCGGCGTCGTGCGACCCAGCAGCGTGCGCAACGGACCGGAGTAGCCGTAGTTGTTCTCGACGATCACGCCGTCGCCGACCGAGACCAGAGAGTTGTCACTCGCGCTCTCGCCGTCGCCGAACACCGCCGCCTGGCAGACGAGCTTGCCGTCCGTGACGTCGTAGAACTGCACGTGCATCCGGGGATCGGCGTTGTCGGTGATCGCCACCAGCCCGCCCGGCATCAACGTCGGCGTGGTGCCGCTGCCCTGGCTGAGCTGGCCCGGCTTCTTCTGGGTGCCCCGGTCGTACGTCGACCGCCACGTCACCGTCGGCTTGTTCGCCCCGTCGGCGCCGAGCTTGTAGAACGCGTCGACCGTCACGATGTAGACGCCGCCGTCCTTCCCGACGGCGAACGAGTTCGCCACCTCCTCGCCGAGGTCGAGCACCGTCGCCTCCCCCGAGTCCGGGAGGACGAAGCCCGCCCGGCCGTTCTGCGTGACGTACCAGATCCGGCCCAGCCAGTCCGGCATCAGTGCGATCAGGCAGTCGTCCGCCGGCACCTGCGCGGACAGGTCGAAGCTCTTGTCGGTGGTGAGATCCGGATTGCCGTCCGCGTCGTGGGTGCCGATGACGAGGATGTGGCGATCTGTCGTCGCAACCACGGCGCGGTCGGAGGAGTCGAGGTAGAAATAGGCGCCGGCGCAGAGGTTCTCCCACGGTTTCTTGCCGTGGCCGTCGCCACGGTTGGGCAGGTCCTTGGTCGCGAGAGGTCGCATCGACTCGGGATCGATGACGTGCAGGACCGGGCCCGAGAGGTCACCGCAGAGGGCGATCAGCCGTTCGTCGGAGTCGAAGGCCAGCGTCGCGCACTCCTCGAGGCCGTACCAGGCGGTGTCGACCTCGGGCGACTCGCCGAGTGGACCCGACCAGGAGTAGGCGTCGCTGGCCCACCCGTCGTTGTGCATCGAGCTGGCCCCGTTGCGCGCCAGGCCGGGGTGCTGGGGCATCTGGACGTCGATGGGGTGCGCCGTCGCCGGCCGGCCGACGTACGCCGGCGTCACGAGCAGCCCCGGTCCGGGCGGGATCGGCAACCAGCCGTCAGGGATCACCACGACAACTGCGACCAGCGCGAGGATCGTGCCCACCCAGGTGCCGACAACTCGCCAGGTAGGACGCAGCCAGTGCCGGACGCGGGGGACGAACAGCGCACCGACGGCGACGAAGACCACGATCGGGCCGAGTGCGAAGTAGAGGAGCGCCACCCCGAGCAGGGCGAGAGATCGCTGGAACCTCATCGACCGCGGGGGCCGAACTCCGGAACGGTCTTCCTGAGCGCCGCCTCGCGGGCCACCTTGGTGTTGCGCGCGGCGAGCAGGAACGCCTGCTCGACCCGCTCGCGGGAGAACGTACGGCGCGGGCTCGATGTCCAGGATCGGTCGATGAGCCGCTTGGTCGCCGCGAGCTGGTCGGGCGAACGCAGCACCAGCCTCGCGACGAGCTCCTCGGCCGCCGCGAGCGGGTCCGCGTCGAGGTCGGTCACCAGGCCGAGGTCGTGGGCCTCCTTGCCCGACACGGTCTCGGCGGTCATCGTCAGCTTCTTCGCTACATCGATGCCGACGAGCTCGGACAGGCTGCGGATACCCGACATGTCGGGGATGATCCCCCACTTGCCTTCGAGGACCGACCAGCGCGAGTCGGGCGTGGCGATCCGGAAGTCGGCAGCGAGCGCGATCTGCAGCCCGCCGCCGAGGCAGTGACCGTGCACGGCCGCGATGACGGGCACCGGGATCCGGCGCCAGGCCCAGCAGGCCTCCTGGAACGTGTTGGTCCCGCGCCAGGGACGAGGCACGAAGCTGGTCACGATCTTCGCCGGCTGCTTGAGCACGGAGCCGAAGTCGAGACCGGCGCAGAACGCGTCGCCCGCACCGGCGATGACCACCGCTCGGAGGCTCTTGTCGCGCCGCAGCAGGTGCGCCGTCGACACCAGGTCGTCGAGGATCTGCAGCGTCAGGGCGTTGAGCTTGTCCGGCCGGTCCAGTCGCACCTGGGCAACGCCGCCCTGGACGGCGCAGGTCACGTGACTCATGGCGCCAGTATCCCGGCCCCGTTGAGCGATTGCACCCAACGGAGCAGAGTGGTGGACATGAAGCGACTGAGCGACGTCAAACGAATCGGATACGGGGCGATGCGCCTGACCGGTCCCGGCATCTTCGGACCGCCCACCGATCCCGACGAGGCCCGGCGGGTGCTCCTGCGGGCGTTCGACCTCGGGGTCGACCACATCGACACCAGTGACTACTACGGGCCCTATGTCGCCAACGACCTGATCCGCGAGGTCCTGCACCCCTATGCACCGGAGCTCGTCCTGGTCACCAAGGTCGGCGCGCGGCGCAGCGACGACGGCGGCTGGCACCCGGCGTTCTCGCCCGACGAGATCCGCTCCGCGGTCCACGACAACCTGGGCCGGCTCGCCGTCGAGCGGCTCGGTGCGGTCAACCTGCGCAAGATGGACGGCTGGGAGGGCTCGATGGCCGAGCAGTGGAATGTGCTCGCGGAGCTGCAGACCCAGGGGCTGATCGCGGATCTCGGGCTCAGCAACGTCACGCGCGAAGAGGTTGCGGAGCTCCAGCAGATCGCTCCGGTCGCCTGCGTCCAGAACGAGTACAACCTCGCCCATCGCAAGGACGACGACTTCATCGACGAGCTCAACGACCAGGGCATCTTCTACGTCCCGTTCTTCCCGCTCGGTGGGTTCAACCCACTGGACGTCGAGACGATCGACGGCGTCGCGGCCAGGCACGGCGCCACGTCGATGCAGGTCGCGCTTGCGTGGCTGCTCCAGCGCTCGCCCAACATCCTGCTGATCCCCGGCACCAGCTCGGTGGCCCACCTCGAGGAGAACCTGGCAGCGGGGCGCCTGAGGTTGGACGACGAGGACCTCGTGGCGCTCGACAAGATCGGCTGACCGGCTGGTCCGCGGCGGCCGGCCGGGCAGACCTACGCGCGTTCGATCACGACGTACGGCGTGCGCCCGGCGAGGCGCGTGACGACGATCCCGGTGATGGTCATGGTCAGGGCGATGCCCGCAAGGACGACCAGCTGGAACTGAGCGGCCTCTGCGGGGCTGGCGCCGCCGAACAGGGCGCCGACGAAGGCGCCGGGCAACGTCACGAGACCGGTCGACTTGGTCTGGTCGAGGTTGGGGAGCAGGGACTCCCGCACCGCCTCGCGGCCGATCTCCTCGTGCGCCCGAGCTGGTGTCGCGCCGAGAGACAGCCACGCCTCGATCTCGCTGCTGTGCGCGCGGGCACCGCGCAGGAAGTTGCGGCCGGCCAGGGTGGCCGCGGACATCGAATTGCCGATGATGATGCCGGCGACAGCCACGAGGTAGCGCACCTGGAAGTCGACCAACCGCAGCGCGAAGATCACGACGAGGGTGACCAGGGCGCCACTCAGCACGCCGAGGACCGCGGTCCGCCGACCGTGCCAGAGGTCCTTGAGCCTGCCCATCGCGGTCCACGACGCGGTGCTGAGCATGACGACCACGAACGCGGCCACGGTCCACGGGACCGCGAGGATGCCGCGGAGAAGGAGCGCAATTGCGGTGAGCTGGACGACGGCCCGCAGCATTGCCCAGAACGGGAACAGGCCCAGGCCGATCCTCGCCCACCGGCCGATGCCGAGCGTCAGGCCGGTCATCGCGAGCAGCCCGGCCCCGAACCACAGGTAGTGCGGGTCGACGCTCACCCCGGCATTGTGCCCGGTTGCTGGATGTCTCCCGATCAGTGGCGACCCTCGGGACACAACCCGGCCTTGGAGCATGATGGGGACATGGTCGATGCGCGCGCGGGCAAGCCCGCCGAACCCCGGGATCTCGTCGACGTCGCCCACCTCGTCACGGCCTACTTCACCGGCGTGCCGGACCCGACCGAGCTCGACCAGCAGGTCGCGTTCGGCACAAGTGGGCATCGAGGTTCGTCGCTGACGACCTCCTTCAACGAGACCCACATCCTCGCGACCACGCAGGCGATCTGCGACTACCGCAGGGAGCAGGGGTACGACGGCCCGTTGTTCATCGGCCGCGACACCCACGGACTCTCCGAGCCCGCATGGGCGACGGCACTCGAGGTCCTGGTCGCCAACGACGTCACCGTGCTGGTCGACTCGGCGGACGGCTACACCCCGACCCCCGCTGTGTCGCACGCGATCCTGCGCGCCAACCGGGGCAAGTCGACCGGACTGGCCGACGGGATCGTGGTCACTCCCTCACACAACCCACCCGGCGACGGCGGGTTCAAGTACAACCCCCCGCACGGCGGCCCCGCCGACACCGACGCCACCTCGGTCATCGCCGCACGTGCCAACGAGCTGATCAAGGACGGCCTCGCCGATGTACGCCGGATCCCGTTCGCGCGGGCGCGGTCGGCGGCAGCGGCGTACGACTTCCTCGGGACCTACGTCGACGACCTGCCGTCGGTCGTGGACCTTGCGGCGATCAAGGCTGCGGGGGTCCGGATCGGCGCCGACCCGCTGGGCGGAGCCAGCGTCCACTACTGGGGCGAGATCGCCGACCGACACGGGATCGACCTGACGGTCGTGAACCCCCTGGTCGACGCCACGTGGCGGTTCATGACGCTCGACTGGGACGGCAAGATCCGGATGGACTGCTCGTCGCCGAACGCGATGGCGTCGCTGATCTCGCGCAAGGACAGCTACGACATCGCGACCGGCAACGACGCCGACTCCGACCGGCACGGCATCGTGACCCCGGACGCCGGCCTGATGAACCCCAACCACTTCCTGGCGGCGGCGATCGGCTACCTGTTCGGTGGTGCTCGCTCGGGTTGGCCGTCGACCGCGAAGATCGGCAAGACGCTGGTGTCCTCGTCGATGATCGACCGCGTAGCGGCGTCGCTCGGTAAGCCGATGGTCGAGGTCCCGGTCGGCTTCAAGTGGTTCGTGCCGGGCCTCATCGACGGGTCGTTCGGCTTCGGGGGCGAGGAGTCCGCGGGTGCGTCGTTCCTGCGGATGGACGGCACCACCTGGACGACCGACAAGGACGGGCTGATCCTCGCGCTGCTGGCCTCCGAGATCCTGGCGAGGACGGGGAAGTCGCCCAGCGAGCACTATCGGACGTTGGTCAAGGAGCACGGCGACCCGGCGTACGCCCGCATCGACGCACCGGCCGACCGAGCCCAGAAGGCGAAGCTCGCGGCCCTGTCGCCGGACGACGTCCAGGCGACCACCCTCGCTGGCGAGGAGATCACCGCGAAGCTCACCGAGGCCCCCGGAAACGGCGCCCGGATCGGCGGGCTCAAGGTCACCACCGAGTCGGCATGGTTCGCGGCCCGACCCTCCGGCACCGAGGACGTCTACAAGATCTACGCCGAGTCGTTCCGCGGCGCGGAGCACCTGGCGCAGGTGCAGGCCGAGGCCCGGGACGTGGTCTCCGCCGCGCTCGGTTGACTTGTCGAGTTGGGCCCCGATCAGAGAGGGCGCCGACCCCGACTCACGGGAGCCACTGGCCGCGGTGCAGCACCCGCTGGACCTCGAGGTGCGCGTCGAGGACGACGAGGTCGGCGCGGTAGCCGGGCCGCAGGTCGCCCACGCCCGCCAGCCCGAGCAGGGTCGCGGGCGACAGGGTGGCCGCGCGCACGACGTCCTGGAGCGGGAGTCCGGCAACCTGGACGGCGTACCGCACCGCCGACCCCATCGTCAGCGTCGAGCCGGCGATCGCGCCGTCCTCGGCGAGGCGCGCGACACCGTCGCGAACCCTGACGGTCAGCCGACCCAGCGTGTAGTCGCCGTCCGCTGCCGCGGCCGCCGCCATGGCGTCGGTGACGAGGACCGTGAGGTCGGGTTTCGCGCGGGCGGCCAACCGCAGGGCAGCGGGATGCACGTGCACCCCGTCAGCGACCAGCTCCACGTAGACGCCGGGGTGTTCGAGCAGGGCCGCGATCGGACCCGGCTCCCGGTGGTGCAGCGGTCGCATCGCGTTGAAGAGGTGCGTGCCGACCGTGGCGCCGGCGTCGAGCGCGGCCCGCGCTTCGTCGTACGTCGCCTCCGTGTGCCCGATCCCGACCACCACACCGGCGGCCGTGAGCTGACGGATGGTCTCCAGCCCACCGTCCAGCTCGGGGGCGAGCGTGACCATCCGGACCTGACCCGTGCCGGCCTCCAGCAGCGCCTCGACCTGCGCCGGTGAGGGATCGCTGAGCAGGGCGGGGTCGTGTGCCCCCGCCCGACGCGGGCTCAGCCACGGTCCCTCGAGGTGGATCCCGGCAATCACACCGTCGGCGGCGACCGGGGCCAGCTCGGCCACGGACCTGAGCAGGCCGTCCGGCGAAGCCGTGACCAGACTGGCCATCATCGTGGTCGTCCCCAGCGCGAGGTGGGCCTGCGTCACCGCGGCCGCCTCCTCAGCGGAGCCGGAGTCGAACGACGCACCACCGCCCCCGTGCACGTGGATGTCGACAAAGCCCGGCACGACGGTGGAGTCCGGCAGGTCGACGTCCGCCGGTCGTGGCGGCGCCCCCTCGCCGACGTCGGTGATGCTTTCGCCCTCGACGAGGACCCACCCCGGCGCGAAGATCCGCGCCGGGGTGACCACTCGTCCCGCGGAGAGCAGCAACGTCACTCGCTCGTGTCGGCCGTGACGAAGTCGGTGGCCTCTTCGTCGTCCTCCTCGCGACCGGGCGTCCGCAGGTTCCACCTGCGGATCACGAACCGGAACGAGAAGTAGTAGACGACGGCGTACCCGAGCCCGATCACGATCAGCCAGAGCGGCTTCGTAGCGATGTTGTAGTTCAGGGCATAGTCGAAGAACCCGGCGGAGAAGCCGAACCCGTCCTTGATGTTGAGTGCGTTGACGAGCGCCAGCGAGGTGCCGGTGAACAGCGCGTGCATCACGTAGAGCGGCCAGGCCACGAACATGAACGCGAACTCGAGTGGCTCGGTGACGCCGGTCAGGAACGAGCAGAGCGCGGCCGACAACATGATGCCGCCGACGGCCTTCTTGTGCTGGGGCTTGGCCTCGTGCCAGATCGCGAGCGCCGCAGCGGGCAGCGCGAACATCATGATCGGGAAGAAGCCGGTCATGAACGCGCCGGCGTTCGGGTCACCGTGCAGGAACATGGCGATGTCGCCGTGGTACTCGATTCCGCCCGTCTTGTAGGTGCCGATCAGGAACCACGGGCCCGAGTTCAGAATGTGGTGCAGGCCGAGGGGGATCAGCAACCGGTTGAGGGTGCCGTAGACGAACCCGCCGATCACGTCGTTGTCGGCGACCCAGGTGCCGACGTTGGTGAGACCGTCGTTGAACAGCGGGTAGACGAGGCTCATCAGCACCGCGATGGCGATCGCCGCGAACGACGTGATGATCGGGACGAAGCGCCGCCCGCCGAAGAACGCCAGGTAGTCGGGGAGCTTGATCCGGTGGTAGCGCTGCCACAGGTATGCCGAGACGAGGCCCATCACGATGCCGCCGAGCACGCCGTACTGGACTCCGCCGGTGCCGAGTTTCGCCTCGTCAGCGGTCACCCCGCCGAGGACAAACGGCGTCATGGTCTCGGTGACCGCCTTGAAGACGAGGTAGCCGACGACGGCGGCCAGTGCGGTCGACCCGTCGGCCTTCTTCGCCATCCCGATCGCGACGCCGACGGCGAAGAGGAGACCGAGGTTGAAGAAGAGCGCGTTGCCGGCCGCTCCTGTGACGGCGGCCACATGGTCCCAGCCGAGACCATCGGCGCCGAGCAGGTCCGGCTGGCCGAGCCGCAGCAGCAGTGCGGCCACTGGGAGAGCGGCGATCGGGAGCATCAGGCTCCGACCGAACTTCTGGAGCTGCCCGAGATTGAGCCGGCGTCTCGAGGTGGTGGCGTCCGGGGACGCGTCTGCTGTTGTCATTGCTGCTGTCCTTCCGAGGTGGTGCTGCTGGGGCCGATCCCGTCACGGCCCAGAGACATGTGGAGCTGGTAGCGGTCGCCGCGGTAGCGCGAGACGACGTACTCCAGCGGGCGACCCGCGCTGTAGGACACCCGTCGGAAAACGAGAAGTGGGGTGTTGACCGGCGCATCGAGCCGGCGCGCGGTGGTCGCGTCGGCCGCCTCGCCCCAGAGGGTCTGCTCGGCCGACTCGATCGTGAGGTCGTAGACCTCCGTGAACAGGTCGTAGAGGGAGCCGCCCAGGTCGTGGCGGTCGAGGCCGGGTAGCAGTCGTTCGGGATACCAGCCGTTCTCGAGCGCGATCGGCTCGCCGTCGGCCAGGCGGACCCGGTCAACACGCCAGGCGGACCCGTCCGCGCTGAGGTCGAGAGCCTTGGCCACGTCGGCCGGGGGCTCGTCGAGCTCCACCGACAGGAGTCGCGTCGACGGAGTGAGGCCGCGGCGGCGCATGTCCTGGCTGAACGACGCCAGGTGCAGCCGGCTCTCCAGACGCGGTGTGGCGACGAACGTCCCCTTGCCGTGGATGCGGTTCAACAGCCCGTCGGCAATCAGGCTCTCGATGGCCTTGCGGACGGTTGCCCGGGAGACGTCGTACGTCGCCATCAGCTCGCGCTCGGAGGGGATCGCCGACTCCGGGCCGAGCTCGCGCACCGCGAGGTCGGCCAGCACGTCGCTGAGCTGCGCGTGCTTGGGCCGAGGTCCGTCGGTGATCACCCGGGCGGGGCTCTTGGGCACGGATTCACCTCTCGACGGAGTCTGGTTCGACTGGTACGGTCTGGTCCGTACCAGTTGTCAGCATGACGGTCCGGGAATCGGGTTGTCAAGGTTCCGGAGGAGATCACGCAATGAGCACCCAGATGGCCCGCGAGATCGCCGAGCAGCCCGAGGCGGTGCGTCGTACTCTCGCGGCCCTCGAGCCCCGACGGGAGGCGATCGCGGCCCTCATGGAGGGTCGGCGCCGCGTCCTCTTCGCGGCCCGCGGCTCGTCCGACAACGCCGCGATCTACGGGCGCTACCTGCTCGAGACCCATGCCGGCGTGCCCGGCGGTCTGGTGTCCCCGAGCGTTGCCACCCACTACGGGTCCCGGCTCGACCTGTCCGACTCGATCGTCGTCTGCGTCTCCCAGTCCGGCGCCACCGAGGAGGTCGTGGCGACTCAGACCTGGGCGCGCACGTGCGGCGCCGCGACCATCGCGGTGGCCAACGTCGCCGGCTCGCCCCTGGTCGCCGATGCCGACCTGGCGCTGGTCACCGAGGCCGGGCCCGAGGTCGCCGTACCCGCCACCAAGACCTACCTGACCCAGCTCGTCGCGATGGCCATGATCGGCACTGCCCTCGCGCCCGAACCCACCGCACTGGATGCCGAGCTCGACCGCGTCGCCGACGAGGTCGAGCTGCTGCTCACGGTCCCGGTCGACGTCACGGTCGAGGCGTTGCGCGACGCGGCGTACGCCGTCGTCTCGGGTCGCGGCCTGATGATGGGTACGGCGCTGGAGACGGCGCTGAAGCTGGAGGAGACCTGCCTGCGGCCGGTGCGCGGCTACTCGTACGCGGACCTGCGGCACGGTCCGATCTCGGTCGTCACCGAGGGCATGGCCGCCGTTCTCGTCGCCGCCCCCAACGGGCCGCTGCTGGCGCCGATGGTCGAGCTCGCGGGGGACCTGGCCACGCGCGGCGCCACGGTCATCGGGATCGGCGGGAACGCGGCGTTCGCCGGCGCCTGTGCCGTGCATGTTCCGGGCCCGGACCTGCCGGAGGAGCTGGCACCGTTGGGCGCGATCGTCCCGGCACAGCTGATCGTCGAAGGCCTGGCTGTGGCGCTCGGGCTCGACCCGGACAGCCCGCGTGGCCTGGCCAAGGTCACCTCGACCGACCCACACTCGTGAAGCCAACAGAGAAGGAGAGCACCATGAGCAGCAAGGCCGAGCAGATCCTCGCCGGACTCGGGGGGGCCGGGAACATCGTCGAGATCGAGCCCTGCATCACCCGTCTCCGCACCGAGGTGAAGGACGGGTCGCTCGTCGACGAGGCCGCGCTCAAGGCGGCCGGCGCGCACGGCGTCATGAAGTCGGGCAACACCGTCCAGGTCGTCGTCGGGCCGCAGGCGGACACGATCGCCGAGGACATCGAGGACCTGATGTGACCGATGTTCTGGCGCCCTGTCCGGGCCGGGTCATCCCCCTCTCGGACACCCCCGACCCCGTCTTCGCGACCGAGATGGTCGGACCGGGCATCGCCATCGACCCCGATCCCGGCGAGGTGACCGTCGTGTCGCCGATCCCCGGCAAGGTGGTCAAGGTCCACCCACACGCCTTCGTGGTGCTGGGGACCGATGGCGTCGGGGTGCTGGTCCACCTCGGTATCAACACCGTCCGCCTGGAGGGCCGCGGATTCGACGTACTGGTCGAGCAGGGCAGCACCGTCGAGGCCGGCGATCCCATGGTGCGCTGGGATCCCTCCGCGATCTCGGGGGCGGACATGTCCCCCGTCGTACCGGTCGTGGCGATGGACCGGCCCAAAGGGTCGGTGTCAGCACCGCCGCGCGGGACGCTGGTGGCCGCGGGTGACCTGCTGTTCACCGTCACCCAGTGAAGCCCGCCGCCCTGTTGCTCGACCTCGACGGCACGCTCGTCGACTCCGAGCCGATCCACCGAGCGGCGTACCGGGCGTTCTTCGCCGGCCGAGGTTGGGACACGCCTGACCTCGCGCTCTTCACGGGGCGCCGCGCCGAGGACGTCTTCGCGGTCGAGCCGGGTCCCTGGCGCGGCCATGACCCGGAGGCCCTGGCCGCCGCGATCATGGAGCTCGTGCACCACGGTGTCGACCCGGAGCCCGTGGACGGAGCCGCCGAGCTCTTCAGGGCCGCTGACCGGTGCGGCGTGCCGGTCGCCGTCGTGACTTCGGCGGGACCACGCTGGGTCGCCCGTGCCGTCGGCGGAGCCCTCGACCTCCTCCACCAGGTCGAGGTGGTGGTGACGGCCGAGGACGTCGTGGAGGGCAAGCCCGACCCGGCCGGCTACCGGCTCGCCTGCAAACGGCTCGGCGTGGCCCCCGAGGACTCGCTCGCGGTCGAGGACTCGCCCGCGGGAGTCCGGGCCGCCGTAGCGGCCGGGGTCGGTTTCGTCGTCGCTCTCAGCACGACCCACGCCGCGGCCGAGCTCACCGAGGCTGGGGCAAGCACCGTGCTCCCCGACCTGTCCGGCGTGGTCGAGCTCCTGGCCCTGAAAGTCCGTGACGCAGGCTGAGGGTGGAGGGCTGAACGGGATACTCCGTGACGGAACTGTCGTCAAAAGGCCCTCGGGACGACAGTTCCGTCACGGACTATCGAAAATCAGGCAGCAGCGGTGGCCTCGCGGCGCCGGGCCTCCTGCTTGGAGCGCGCCTCGATGGCCCGACGGACCTTGGGGCCTCCGGTGGTCATCTTCCAGAGCTTCGCCAGCTGCTTCGGTGCGTTCGCGGGCGTGGTGTCGGCCAGCCAGCCATTGGGCAGGGACAGCCGGACGACCTTGTGCCAGGCGGAGTAGACCTGCTTGGGCAGCGAGGCCTCGTGGTAGCTCAGGCCGTAGCGCTGGAACACGTCCTTCACCTTGGGGGCGATCTCGGAGTACCGGTTGCTCGGCAGGTCCGGGAACAGGTGGTGCTCGATCTGGTGCGACAGGTTGCCGGTCATGAAGTGCATGGTCTTGCCGCCCGAGATGTTGGCGGAGCCGAGCATCTGGCGGAGGTACCAGTCGCCGCGCGTCTCACCCTCGATGGACGCCTTCTCGAACGTCTCGACGCCCTCGGGGAAGTGGCCGCACATGATCACCGAGTGCGTCCACAGGTTGCGCATCAGGTTCGCGGTGAAGTTCGCGGCGATCGTCGGCAGGAACGAGCCGGTCGGCAGCGACAGGAGCGGGTGGACGACGTAGTCCTTGGTGGCCTGGTTGCGGATCTTCTGGAGCGTCACCTTGTACTGCGCCTGGAACTCGGGGTTCTTGCGGCGCTTCTCGCTGGCGAGGTTCTTGCCGAGCTCCAGGTCGTAGGCCGCGATGCCGTACTCGAAGAAGCAGGCGTTGATGAAGTTCCACACCGGCTGGGCCAGATACATCGGGATCCACCGCTGGTCCTCGTCGACGCGCATGATGCCGTAGCCGAGGTCGTTGTCCTTGCCGACGACGTTCGTGTAGGTGTGGTGCAGCTCGTTGTGCGAGTGCTTCCACTGCTCCGACGGCGAGGCGTTGTCCCACTCCCACGTCGTCGAGTGGATCTTCGGGTCACGCATCCAGTCCCACTGGCCATGCATGATGTTGTGCCCGATCTCCATGTTCTCGATGATCTTGGCGATGCCGAGCCCGGCGGTGCCGACGATCCAGGCCGGCGGAAAGACGCTGGCGAGCAGGACCGCACGGCTGCCGAGCTCGAGCTTGCGCTGGAAGTCGATCACCTTGCGGATGTACGCCGCGTCGGACTCACCGCGGGCGTCGAGGAACTCCTGGCGGATCGCGTCGAGCTCCACGCCGATCTGCTCGATCTCCTCGGGGCTCAGGTGTCCGACGGGGCTGACGGGCTTCTTCTGGAGGACGGTCATGGTGCCTTCCTTTCGTCTCCCGGGGCTTCGGGACCGCTGCTCGCGCAGCTTCCCGGCCTCCGGAGTGGGTCAGTGGTCGATGTCGCAGGCGCCGGCGGCGGCGTTGATGCAGGTCTGGATGATCACGCCGTCGCCGGGAGCGGCGATCGTGAGCTGGCCGTTGCGCAGGTCGCGCACGGCGCCCTCGCGCAGCGGCAGGACACAGCCGAAGCAGACGCCCATCCGACAGCCGCTCGGCATCAGGACTCCAGCGGCCTCGGCGGCGTCGAGGATCGGGGTCGCACCGTCGGCCTCGACCGTGGTGCCGGAGTTGAACGTCACCGAACCGCCTTCTCCGGTGACGACGGTCGCGGTGCGGAAGCGCTCGATGTGCAGGGGAAGGCCGCGGGCCCCGTGATGCTCCTCGATCGCGTCGAGGAGGCCGACCGGCCCGCAGGCGTACGTCGTGCGCTCGGCGACGTCGGGCACGATCGAGTCGAGGTCGGCCACGTCGAGCATCCCGTCAACGTCGGTGTGGAGCTCGACGAGCCGCAGCCGACCATCGGCGGCATAGCGCCTCAGCTCCTCGCCGAAGATCACCTCGGACCTCGACAGGGCAGAGTGCAGGAGCACGATGTCGCCCCGGATCGGCACGGCGCGGGAGAACAGGTTGCGGAGCATGCCGATGACCGGAGTGACGCCGGAACCTGCAGTGACCAGCAGGAGCTTGTCCGGCATCGGGTCGGAGAGCACGAAGTCGCCGTCGGCCTGGCCGAGCTGGATCAGCTGGCCGGCCCGCGCGCGACGGACGAGGTGGTTGGAGACCACGCCGTCCGGGATCGCCTTCACGGTGATGCTGATGCTCCGGTCGGGACGGGGACCGTGGGTCAACGAGTAGGTGCGCCACTGGCGCACGCCGTCGACATCGACACCCACACGGACGTACTGGCCGGGGACGTGTCCGGCCCAGTCCTTGCCGGGCAAGATGTCGAGGGTGGCCGAGTCGGCGGCCTCCGGGGTGATCGACAGGATCCGGCCGCGCAGGTCGGCGCCGGAGCGGAGCGGGTTGATCATGTCGAAGACATCGGCCGGCACGAGCGGGGTCACGGCGGCCTCGGCGAGGCGGCGGACCCGCGTGATCGCGGCGTCGCGAAGGGACCGACCGGACTCGCGTCGGTCGACTCGCGGCGGGGCAAGGGTGCTCATGACTCCACTGTCCTGCACCGGTTGGGCTAAAGTCCTGACCATCGGACGTGAAGACGTACATCACATTTGTTCGTAGGAGACAATTTTATGGCACGACGTGAGGCGCGGTGGACGGCCGGCCACGGCCTTCAGCTCCCGGCGGACGCCGTCTCCGAGATGCGCTCTCAGCTGCCTGAGGTCGCCGAGCACGTGGTGGCCGCGGTCATCGAGGAGGTCCCCAGCTACACCGACGCGTTCAGCGGGCCGATGGGCGAGACCATCCGCAACGCGGTGCAGCTGGCGCTCGGCGGCTTTCTGTCGCTGGCCAGCGGCCGGCGTGGGACCGACCCGCGGACGCCGACGGCGCCGGCGGTGGAGGGCGCCTACCAGCTCGGCCGGGGCGAGGCGCGCAGCGGGCGTTCGACAGACGCGCTGCTCGCGGCGTACCGCATCGGGGCCCGCGTGTCCTGGCGTGAGATGTCGACCACCGCGGTGCAGACCGGGGTCACCGACGACACCCTGGTCTCGTTCGCCGAGCTCGTGTTCGCCTACATCGACGAGCTCTCCGCGGCGAGCGTCGCGGGCCACAACGACGAGCTGGCCACCACCGGCCGCGTACGACAGCGGTTGCTCGAACGGGTCGTCCAGCAGCTTCTGCAGGGAGCGACGACCGAGGACGTGCTGGCCGCCGCCGAGCGGGCCGGGTGGGAACCGCCCACGACCCTGACGGCTGTGCTGGTCCCGGAGTCCCAGGTTCGCCCGGTCCTCGGCGACGTCTCGTCGGCCACCATCCAGGCGGGTGACCTGCCCGACCTGGAAGGTGGCGCGCTGCTGCTCGTCCCGGACGCGCACGGACGTCGTCGTACCGCTCTGCTGCGGACGCTTCGGGACCGAGGCTCGATCGCCGGACCGTCCCGGCCGTGGCTGGAGGTCCGGGCGTCGTACGACCGGGCGTTGCGGGCCCGGAGTCTCGAGATCGAAGGAGACACCGAGGCGCACCTGCCGCGGCTGGTGCTCACCGCGGACGCGGAGGCGCTGGCCGACCTCCGGCAACGAGCCCTCGCGCCACTGGCGGACCTGCGCCCCGGATCCGCCGAAAAGCTCACCGCGACCCTGCGCTCCTGGCTGCTGCACCATGGCCGGCGCGACGAGATCGCCGCCGACCTGTTCGTGCACCCCCAGACCGTGCGCTACCGCATGGGGCAGCTGCGCGAGCTGTACGGCGATCGGCTGGACGACCCGGAGCAGGTGCTGGAGCTGACGATCGCCCTGGGCTGACGCCGACCGGGCAGGCGCGAGGCTGCCGGGACGCCAGCTGCCTGGGTTGCCCGGGCGACCGCTTCGCTTGACGTCCCGGAAGGCGCGTCAGCGGTCCAGCATCTCCGGGCGGCCCAGCATCGCGGCGCCGACCGCGGCCACCGGATAGTCGGCGGGCACGACGCTGAGCCGGCCGGCCAGGTCGAGCGACGCCAGGAACGGGGAGTCGACCGCCTGGGCCCGCAGTGCTTCGGCCACGGCGTCGAGGAGGGGCTCGCCCAGCTGGGCGACGCCGCCACCCAGCACCACGGTCTGCACATCAACGCTGAGACCCAGCACCCGAACGGCGGCCGCCACACCGGCTGCGAAGCGAGTCCGGACCTCGATGGCGTGGTCGTCACCGGCCCGAGCGGCCGCGAACAGGGCCTGTGCCGCGGGCTCCCCGGCCGACGGCCACGCGGCCGCGAGCGCCGAACCCGACGCAACGGTCTCCAGGCAACCCCGCTGTCCGCACGTGCAGAGGGCCCCGGCCGGGTCGACCGGGACGTGCCCGATCTCGCCGGCCGCACCCTGGGCACCGCGCCGGAGCCGACCCTCGAGGACGAGCCCGGCGGCGAGGCCGGTGCCGATACTGAGGTAGACGAGATCGTTCGCGCCGCTCAGTGCCGCCGCCCCCAGGGTTGCGGCGTTGACGTCGTTCTCGACCACCACGGGCACCCCGAGACGCTCAGACAGCAGGCGCCGCAGCGGCAGCCACTCACCGTCGACACCGAGGTTGACCGCATGCTTCACGGCACCCTGCTCGACGTCCACGAGGCCGGGGATGCCGACACCCACAGGCCCGACGAGCGCGTCGTCGGACGTGGCGCGCAGGAGATCGACGACCCGGGCCGCGGTCCGCACGATGCCCTCGGCGCCCGGCTCGGTCGGCTCGCGCACCTCGGCGCGAATCTCTCCGTCGCTGCCCACCACAAGACCCAGGGTCTTGGTCGCGCCGATATCGAGGCCAACGCCCACAATCGCGCCCTCGGAGGTCATCGGTCCCACCCTGCCTTTCTCAACACTTCGGCAACCGCTGCCGCGCCCGGTCGGGAGAAGCCCCGGGCACAGATCCTGGGCAACCGCCCGTCGTACGGACCGGGCCAGCCCCACTCCACCACCACGACCGCCCGACCGGTCTCTGCGAGCCGCTCGAACGCGCCCAGGCTCTCCGGCCACCGGTGGGCATCGCGGACCTGCACGACCACCGGGCGATCCGGCGGTACGTCGAGAGGGGCGCCGGCCGCCACGACCAGGTCGGCGGGGAGACCCCACGGCACGTCACCGACGGCGATGTTGGCCGGGGTGTCGACCAGGACCACGAACGCCCCGGCCAGCGAGGGCAGCTCGCCCTCGACGGTCAGCGAGCTGGGGACGCCGGCGAGCAGGCCCGCGACCTCCGGCTCGAACGGTCCGCCGACCGCGGTCGGGCGCAGGCCCGCAACCCGCCCAGCGGCCCGCACCAGGCGCTCCTTGCTCAGCCGACCCGACCGGACGGCGCCGACAATGGCCGCCTGGACCTCGCGCACCAGGCCGACATCCTTGTCCGGGCCGAGGCAGAGCAGGTCCGCGCCAGCGACGAGCGACAGCACCGCGGCCTCCGGGATGCCGCGACCCGCGGACGCACCGGCCATGTCGAGGGCGTCGCTGACGATCACGCCGCCGAACCCGAGCCGGTCACGCAGCAGGTCGAGGACCGGCCGGCTCAGCGTGGCTGGGAGGTCCGGGTCCACGGCCGGCACCACGAGGTGCGACGTCATCACGGCCGCGACGCCCGCATCCACGGCGGCCCCGAACGGGACCAGTTCGCGCACCAGCAGGGTGGCGAGGTCGGCGAGCACGACCGGCAGCTCGAGGTGGCTGTCCTGGGCGGTGTCGCCGTGACCCGGGAAGTGCTTGGCGCACCCGGCCACACCCGCGTCCTGAAGTCCTGAGACCCAGGCCGCGACGTGCGCGGCGACCCGGACCGGATCGGTGCCGAAGCTGCGAGTCCCGATCACGGGGTTGTCGGGGTTGCTGTTCACGTCGGCGACCGGACCGAGGTCGAGGTCGATGCCGGCATCCACCAGATCTGCGCCCACCGCCCGTCCGGTAGCGAGGGTCAGCGCGAGGTCGTCGGCCTGACCGAGTGCGGCCGGTCCGAGCACGGGGCTGCCGCTCTCGGTGTGCAGGCGCGTGACGTCGCCACCCTCCTCGTCGACCGCCACGACAGCGGACGGCCCCGCAGCATGGATCGCCGTGGTCAGGGCACGAAGCGCGTCCCGGCCGCCGACGGTGTTGCTGCCGAACAGGCAGACCCCGCCGAGGCCCTCCTGCAGCAACGCGGCCGCGTCCGTGGCGAGCGTCGTACCGGGGAAGGCGGGGAGCAGCACCTGCAGCGCCATCCTTTCGACGCTCATTCGGAGGTCCTGCGGCAAGCGGGACGAAGAGAGCAGTGTCGTGGGGCGTCGTTCATCCCTTCACGGCTCCCGCAGTCAGACCGGAGACCATCCGGCCCTGGACGATGAGGAAGAAGACGACGACCGGGATCGCGATCAGGGTCGATCCGGCCATCACGGCACCCCAATCCGTGCCGCGGTTGACGTCGGTGAACGTGCTGAGCCACACCGGCAGGGTCTTCTTCTGGTCGCTCGTCATCACGACCACGGCGAGCGTGAACTCGTTCCAGGCCTGGATGAACCCGAAGACGCCGGTGGCAACGAGGCCGGGCGCGAGCAGCGGGAACGTCACCTTGAAGAAGGCCTGGAAACGCGAGCAGCCGTCCATCATCGCGGCCTCCTCGAGCTCGTAGGGCACCCCGGCGACGAAGCCACGCAACGTCCACACGGTGAACGGCAGCACGGACGCGACGTACACGATCGTCAACCCCAGCACCGTGTTCAGCAGCTGCATGCTCTCAAGCATCTTGTACTGGGAGATGAACAGCCCCTCCACGGGGATCATCTGGATCAGGAGGAGGGCCACCACGAAGCTGCGCCGTCCCCGGAACCGGAAGCGTGCGACGGCGACCGCGGCGAGGAAGGCGAACGCGAGCGCCACCACCACGGTCGCCAGCGTGACCATCAGGCTGGTCCGCAGCGCGTCGAGGAACTGGCCACCCTCGAAGACCCGTCGGTAGTTGTCCAGCGTCCCTCCGAGCGGGGTCCAGGTCGGGTCGGGCGAACGGATCTCGCGACGGGTCAGCAGCGACGTGTTGACCATCCAGTAGACCGGGAACACGCAGAGCAGGAAGACCACGATCCCGGCCAGGTTGGCCATCGTTCGCGAGGAGCGCGAGACACGTTTGCTCATCCGGGGTCCCTGGGGCGCGGGGTCCCCGCGGTGTCAGGAGCCGAGCGAGCGATTTCGTGGGGTGCCATTGCGGAGCGCGGTGAGCATCTGTCGGGGGTGGTCATGCCGCGTCCTCCTGGCGGAGCATCATCCGGACGTACGGCGCCGTCAGCACGACGGTCAGGACCAGCATGAAGATCGCGACCGCGGCTGCCGTACCGAAGTCGCCTCCGCCGATGCCGAGCCGGTAGATGTAGGTGCCGAGGAGGTTGGTGTCGCGGGTGACGCCGCCGGCCTTCTGCAGCACGTAGATCTGGGTGAACACCCGGAGGTCCCAGATCACCTGGAGCAGGGCGACGACGAGCAGGACCGGCCGCACGGTCGGCAAGATCACCGCTCGGAGCCGCTGCCAGGGTCCGGCGCCGTCGAGCTCGGCGGCCTCGATGAGGTCCTCGGGCACCTGGGTGAGCGCGGCGTACACGGTGAACGCCACGAACGGGACGCTCATCCACACCACGATCACGGTGGCCACGAAGAAGAAGGACAGGGGCTCGAGCAGCCAGGAGTGGCCCGCGAAGTCGGGGCCGAGGTGGGTCAGCAGCCAGTTGACGATGCCGTACTGTGTGTCGAAGAGCCACTGCCAGACGGTGAGCGCAGCCAGCACCGGCATTGCCCAGGCGAGCAGTAGTCCGCTCTGCACCAGGATCCGGATGGGCTTCGACATCTGCCGCATGAGCAGCGCGACGCCGACGCCGAGGACCAGGGTCAGGGCCGCGTTGACGAGGCAGAACACGACCGACCGGACGACGACCTTCCAGAGGTAGGGATCGGCGACCAGGTCCCGGTAGTTCTGCAGGCCCACCCACTCGGCGGGCTTGCCGAACTGCTGGGCGAGACCGAACTCCTGCAGCGACAGGATCACCTGGCGCACCAGGGGATAGCCGAGCGCCAGCGCCAGGGCCGCTACCGCGGGGACCAGCAGGCCGAGGGGCAGCAGGCTGCCGGGTCGGTTCGGCCGGGACGGTCCGCTGGTCGTCATGGTCTGCTCCTCTCCCTCGGGTGCCTCATCGTGCTGTGGATCATGGCCCGGGCGCGGGACGGCGATGCGTCAGCATCGAGGACTGACGACAACGCGGTCAGGTGCCCGTGGGGCGTCGCGCAGCAGGCCATGGAAGTGGGGGCTGCGCCGTCGGGGGGCCGGGGCGGCAGCTCCGAGAGCCGCCCCGGCCGTCCGGCGGACATCGGTCAGCCGAGCTCTTGGCTCATCCTGTCGTCGGCGGCCTTGGCGAGCTTCTCGACGTCGCCGCCCTTGGCGATGTCGACGAACAGGTCCTCCAGGATCCGCGAGCCCTCGACGGTGGCCCAGCCGGGCGCCGCCGGGGTGAGCTTGGCGTTCGTCGCTGCCGCGATCGTGGCCTGGGCGAACTCGTCGGTGCCGAGCTGGCTCGCCAGCGAGGTCTTGGCGGGCGTGAGCCCGTTCGCGGCCAGGATGCTCTGGTAGTCGTCGCTGAGCATCAGCGCGACCGCCTTCTGGGCAAGGTCCTGGTTGGGGGACTTCGCGGAGATCGCGATGTCTGATCCACCCAGCAGCACTGGAGCCGGCGAGCCGTCAGCGCCGGGCATCGCGAAGACCCCCACGTTCTTCATCATGTCCGGGCAACCCGTGTCAGGGTCCTGGATCAGGCCGGTGACCCAGCCGGGTGCCGACATCATGCCGATCTCGTTGTTGCAGAACGGGGTCTGCGGGTCGGCCTCGTTGCCGTCCTTGGGTGCCCCGGACGCCTGCTGGAAGAGCTGCTGCACGGTCTTGAGACCGGCGATCGACTCCGGGCTCGACAGCGAGCCCTGCCAGGTCCCGTTGTCGTCGACGGCCAGGTCGCCGCCGTCGTTCCAGACGAACGTGACCCCGTTGCGCCAGTCCTGGCCGGGGAGCCAGAAACCCGAGAAGTTGGCCGGCGACGGATTCGCCTGCTTCAGCGCGATCGCGGTCTGCACGAACTCATCCGTCGTGGTCGGGACCGTGAGCCCCGCCGCCGCGAACAGGTCCTTGCGGTAGAAGACGTACTTCGAGCCGGCGTAGTAGGGCACGGCGTACGTCTTGCCGTCCGCGGTCGCCCCGTCGACGAACCCCTGCAGGAGGTCATCCCCGCCGAGGTCGGGCAGCGCGGAGGTCAGGTCGGAGAAGGCGCCCGCCGACGTGAACGTCGGTGCCTGGGTGTTGCCCACCTCGACGACGTCGGGCGTCTCGGACTCGCTCGTCAGTGCCGTGGTCAGGCGCTCGACCAGGCCCTCCCACTGCTGCTCCTCGATCGTCAGCGTGGATCCCGGGTTCTGGTCCTCGAACGTGGTCTTCAGCCAGTCGCGAGCCTCCTGGGGTGTGTCCGCCCCGTTCAGCCAGACGCGGATGTCGGCCTTCGCCGGTCCGCCGCTCTGGGGAGTGTTGTCGTCGTCGCTTCCGCACGAGCTCATGGCCAACATGGCCAGCAGGGCCGTCACGGTGACAGCCAGTGTCTTCTTCATGCGCACCGCAGGGTTCCTCTCGTAGTTGCCTGATCCAGTAGCGACTCGTGCCTCCGAGTCCTGGTGTGCCGGGCCGCCGGGATGGCGGTGCGCACAGTTGGGGGGTGGGTGGTCGCCATCAGGACACCCCGAGCTGTCCGGCGAGCACGAGAACCGCGGCGCCCACCAGCACCACGTCGTCACCGAGCGTGGAGGTCCTGACGACGAGCTCGTCACCGATGACCGGCATGGTGCGGGCCCGGATCGTGCGGTCGGTGGCTTCGAGCAGGGGTCCGGCGAGCAGCTCCTGGGGGCCGCTGAGCACGAGCTCGTGCAGGTTGAGCGTCCCCACCACGGGGGCCAGGGCGGCGCCCAGCTGCTCACCCACTCCGGTCAGGACGGCCGTCGGCTCGCCAGCCGCCAGGCGCCGGCGTAGGTGCGGTACGGCGAGGAGCGTCTCGAGGCAGCCCCGGCGCGAGCAGGCACAGCGTTCGCCGTCGGGGTCGACCACGACGTGACCGATCTCCCCGGCCGCCGCGCGGTGGCCGTGCAGGAGCGCACCTTCGAGGATGAGTCCGGCTCCGACCCCGGTGCCGACGCGGAGCACCATCAGCCCGCCGTCGCCGGTGTCGCCGAACGTGTGCTCACCCAGGGCCGCGGTGTTGGCGTCGTTCGCCACGAACACCGGGGCGTCGAACTCCTCGCGCAGGAACTTCGCAAGCGGGACGTCGGTCCACCCGAGGTTCGGGGCGTCGACGACGGTCCCGCGGGCGTCGACGACACCGGGGCTTCCGACGCCGATCCCGAGGACCGGCCGGTCCGTCATCGAGATCAGCTCGCCGACCAGGCGGCCTACGAGCGCCACGGCGTGCGCTCCCTTGCTGCCGGCCAGCTCCAGCGCGTGCCGCGCCTTCACCTCGCCGGCGAGGTTGAGCACGGCGCCGGTGATCCGGTCGTCCGGTGAGAGGTCGATGCCGATGATGTGGGTGGACTCGGCCGCCAGGCCGACCAGCGTGGGCGGCTTCCCGACGCGGCTGGTGGCGGGCGCGCCGAGCTCCTCGAGCAGCCCGGTGTCGACGAGCTCCCCGATCAGGTCCGACACCGTGACCCGGGTCAGCCCGCTGGCGCGGGCGAGGTCCGCCCGGCTCGCGGGCCCGTCCCGGAAGAGCTGCTGGAGCAGGAGCGCCCGGTGGTGCCGACGGGCATCCTCCTGCAGCAGCTTGCCGGTCGGCCGGAGCTGCCGGCGGGCCTGGGGGGTGGTCGTCACATTTGTTAGTTGACCGCACTTACTAATTCGCCGTCAAGACCTGTCGGCACATTCTTTACTTCCGGGGATGCTCAGGGAGCCAGGCCCGGCTCGTCCGGCGGCGCCAGCGTGAGCACGGCATCCACGATCAGGTCGTCGCGCTCGATGTCGGCCTCGAGCCGACGAAACCGCAGCGCCAGGTCGTGCTCGCGGTCGTCGCCCACCAGGTCGACCGCGGCCACGACGAACAGCTGCTGCGGCCCGACGTACTCCACGTGCAGGTAGGTGATCCGATCGATCTCCGGATGGGCCAGCAGGCCGCGCAGGACCCTGGCCCGCAGCTCCGGGCTGAGGCCCACGCCGAGCAGGTAGTCCATGTTGCGTCGCATCAGGAAGACCGCGACCACGGCGAGCAGGGTCCCGACGGCAATCGATCCGAAGGCGTCGAATGCCGGCTCTCCTGTCAGCTGGTGCAGCCCGATCGCGGAAGCGGCCAGCAGGATGCCGATCAGGGCCGAGAAGTCCTCGAAGAAGACGGCACGCAGGGTGGGGTCGGACGTGTGCGTCACATAGCGCAAGGGATGGAGCCCCCATCGGCTCGCAGCGCCGCGCACCTGGCGGGAGGCCTGGAGGAAGGAGATCCCTTCGAGCACGAACGCGAGCCCCAGCACCACGTAGTTGACCAGGAAGCTGGTCTCGCCCTTCCCGGCGCTCAACTCGGTGATTCCGTGCCAGATCGAGACCACGGCGCCGGCCGAGAACAGGCCGAACGCCGCCACCAGCGACCAGATGTACGTCGATCGGCCGTAGCCGCGGGGATGGTCGTCGTCCCGCGGCCGACGGCCCGTCCGCTCGGCCACCAGCAGGAAGACCTCGTTGCCCGTGTCGGCCCAGGAGTGCGCCGCCTCGGCGACCATCGACGCCGAACCAGTGACCACGGCCGCGACCGACTTGGCCAGGGCAAGAAGGCTGTTGGCGACCAGGGCGACAAGGACGGTGACCAGGGACTCGCCTCCCGTCGAAGCCTGCGGCCCGGTGGCGGCATCGGAGCTGTCGTCCATGCCTCCTTCGTACCCGCTCCACCCGCCTCGACGCGAACCGTTGCTTGAAGGCCCGATCCCGCCCCGTACCGTTCTCCCATGCCCGACTCCCCGGACCAGCCGTTGCACCGGCGCCTGACCACGCCCCGGTGACCCGGCACCTTCCGGGTCTGGCCGCCTGCCTCGCGACCATCGCGGTCACCCTTGCCGGCGGATGCGGCTCCAGCGTTCCCAACCCACCGGACCCGCCGACGACGACCACGTCGACGGGCACCTACGTCGCCCTCGGCGACTCCTACACCTCGGGGCCGAACATCCCCGACGTGGTCCAGGCGGCGTGCTACCGATCCAGCAGCAACTACCCCCACCAGGTTGCCGCCCAGCTGGACAACACGTTCCTGATCGACGTCAGCTGCGCAGGCGCTGCCACGCCGGGCATGACCGAGGACCAGTCGACCGGCGTCAGCGAGGAAGCCCCCCAGCTCAACGCGGTCACGGCCGACACCGACCTCGTAACGCTCGGCATCGGCGCCAACGACTCCCACTTCTTCAGGTCGCTCGTGATCGACTGCACCAAGGTGCTGGACCGCAACCCCACGGGTCATCCCTGCCGGGACATGTACGTGACGGACGGTCAGAACGAGCTGTTGCCGCTCGTGGCGGAGATCCAGCGCAACATCCAGAACGTGGTGCGGCTCATCCAGCACCGCGCTCCGGAGGCCCGCATCCTGCTCGTCGGGTATCCCCAGATCGTGCCCGCCACAGGCACCTGTGACCTGCTGCCCCTGGCCGCGGGCGACTACCCATTCGTGCGGGACACCTTCCAGAAGCTGATCGACGCGCAACACGAGGCCGCGGACACGACCGGTGTCGACTACGTCGACGTCGAGGCCGCGGTCTCCGGTCACGACATCTGTGCGCCTGACCCGTGGATCGCCGGTGTCGTCGACCACCCCGGGGTGGCTGCGGCGTGGCACCCCTACCTCGCCGAACAGACAGCGGTCGCCGACGCGATCCTCGACCTGGTGAAGTGACGGACCGTTCAGGTCCGGCACCGTAGCGTCGACACCGTGTCGATGACCATCTCGTCCCGCGCCATCGGGGCAGCAGCAGCCGCCGCCCTCCTGGTCCCGCTGGCCGGGTGTGCCAGCGGTGCTCCCGAGAGCGGGCCGATTCCGGCTCCCAAGCCCACTTCTTCCTCATCGGCCGCCGGGTCCACGGAGCCCACTCCGACCGCGCCGCACTCCCAGGGTGTCGACCCCGGTGCCTACCCGACGTACGTCGCACTCGGCGACTCGTTCACCGCCGCACCGCTGGCATCGAAGACCGATCCCGGAGACGGCTGCCTGCGCTCGAGACACAACTACCCCGCGTTGATCGCCGCCGCCATGGCCGGCACCAAGCTCGACGACCGCAGCTGCGCCGGAGCCGACACCACCTCGCTGATCGGCGTCCAGAACACACCCCAGGGCGTGGTGCCGGCCCAGTTCGACGCCCTCGCCACGGACACGAGCCTGGTCACCGTCGGCATCGGCGGCAACGACTTCGGGATCTACGGGACGCTGATCGGCACCTGCCCGGGGCTGCGTGCCAGCGACCCCACCGGGTCGCCCTGCCAGGACCAGCTGACCGCCGGTGGCACCGACCAGCTGCTGGCCGAGGTCGCCAAGCTCGGACCACGGCTGACGTCGACGATCGCCGGCATCAGGGACCGGTCCCCGGACGCCGAGATCGTCGTGGTCGGCTATCCGAGCGCCATTGCAGCCGGGTCGACCTGTCCCGACCTGCTGCCGCTGGCCGACGGTGACTATGCGTACGCCGCGCGCATCAACGCCGCCCTGGCCGAGACGCAGAAGCGGGCCGCGAAGAAGGCAGACGCGCTCTACATCGACACCTTCGCGGCCAGCGAGGGACACGACATCTGCTCGCCCGACCCCTGGGTCAACGGCCAGGTGACGAGTGCCGACACCGCGCTGGCGTTCCACCCGTTGCTCGCGGAGCAGCGGGCAGTCGCCCAGCTCGTGCTCAGGGCCCTGCCTCCCCACGGAGTCGTCGGCGGTTGAGCCCGGCGACCTCATAGGTCGCGGTGGACCACCAAGCCCGCGACGACGGTCAGCGCGGCCCGGGTGTCCCGCAGCGCAGCGGCCGTGGTGCCCGTGTCATCGCCACCCGGGGCCGCGACGGGGTCGGAGTCGAGCAGGACCAGATCGGCGCGCGAGCCCGGAGCCACGGTCGACTGACCGTCGACCGAGGCGGCCAGCGCCTCCCGGGGCGTGAGCGCCTGCTCGGCGTGCCACGGGTCACGCTCGTCGGCGCTGCGGTGCACCGCTGCCGCGATCGCCAGCCACGGGTCGAGTGGTGACACCGGAGCGTCGGAGCCGAGCGCCAGCTCGACCCCGTCGTCGAGCATCCAGCGGAACGCGAAGCAGCGCCCGGCCCGGCCCGGCCAGATCTTCTCGGTGAGATCACGGTCATCGAGGAGGTGGGCCGGCTGGATGCTCGCCCGGATGCCCAACTCCGCCATCCGTCGTACGTCGTCCCGCGAGACCAGCTGCGCATGCTCGATCGACCCGCGGGCGCCGGTGTCGGCGTACGCGGCGAGGGCCTCGGCCACGGCCGCGTCGCCGATGGCGTGCGTGGCCACCTCGAGGCCGCCGCGTTGTGCGCGGCCGAGCAGGTCGCGGAGCTCGGCGCCGGAGAGATTCGGCTGCCCCGACGGGTACTCCAGGCGGTAGGCATCGGCGTACGGCTCGCAGCACCACGCCGTCCGGGTGTTCAGCGACCCGTCCGAGATGATCTTGAGCGGACCCATGGTGGCCCGGTCGTCGCAGCCGGGCAGGCGGTCACCGGTGCGCAGCCCCGCGGCGATGACCTCGCCGAGCGAGTCGGCGTACGTCGCCCACCGGATCCGCAGCCGGTCGCAGCCCGCGGCCCAGCGCTCCGCCCATTCCGCGGCACCGCCGCCGAACTCGAAGTCGGTGACCCCGACGACCCCCTGGGCGGCCGCCGCGTCGAGGGTGCGGCGGAAGGCCTCCGGCGAGGTGCCGTCGTTGCCGACCAGGGTGACCAGCCGGGGATAGACCGAGAACCACTCGGTCTCGCGGACGACCGAGTCGCGGACCGGCATGGCCAGGTGCATCAGGGCGGTGGTGTTGAGCCAGGCGTGGTGGCCGTCGCCGCTGATCAGGACGACGGGCGTGTCCCCGGACACCGCGTCGAGCTCGGAGACGGTGACGTCGCGCTCCCAACCACCCGACCGGTGACCCCAACCGACGACCGGGGTGCCCGGGAAGGCGCCGATCCGCTCGGCCACGGCCGCGGTGACCTCCTCGGGGGAGCGAGCATCGGCGAGGTCGAGCCGTTGCGAGGCGAGCGTCCATTGGGCGAGGTGCACGTGCTGGTCCCACAGGCCCGGGGACAGCCAGCGGCCGGCCGCGTCGATCTCCTCGACACCGACAGCTCGCTCGGCACCCGGGCGCACCTGGGTCACGGTCCCGTGCTGCACCACGACGTCGACGGGCGAGTCGGGTGCGGTGTCCCCGGCCGCGACCGGCACCAGCCGGGCGTTGCGGATCACGAGGTTCGTCATGCGGCCACCGTAGAGCCGCCCCCCGCAGACCGGTCAGGCCGCCTCCGTGGCCCCGACCGGGTCGCCGTGACCGTCCATGTCCTGCATCGGCTTCGGGCGAAGGAATGCTCCCCCGACCACCGCGGCGGCGAGGGCCGCGACCGCGCCCGCCGCGAAAGCGAGCTGGAGCCCGCCGTTGAGGGCCTCGACCCGGGAGCTCCCGGCGGCGAGCAGCGAGTCGGTGCGCGACGTCGAGAGACTGACGAACACGGCCAGGCCCAGAGCGCCACCCATCATGAAGGACGTGTTGACGACGCCCGAGGCCAGCCCGGACTCGTGGGGCTCCACGTCGCCCATCGCCGCGAGCAGCACCGGGTTGAAGGCGATGCCGGCGCCTGCGCCGAGCAGCAGCATCGACGGCAGCACGTCGGTCAGGAAGTGGCCGTCGACCGGAGCCCGGGAGAACAGGGCGAGGCTGCCGGCCGCAAGCAGCAGACCCGCCGTCAGGGGCTTGCGGATGCCGAAACTCATCACCAACCGGTCCGAGAGCTTCAGCGAGCAGTACGCCATCACCACGCTGGTCGGGATGAACGCCATGCCGACCTCGAGGGCGGAGTACGACAGCACCTGCTGGAGGTACAGGGCCGCCAGGAAGAACCACGCGAACATCGCGCCCGCCCACAGCACGCCGACGACCTGCGAGATCGCGACGTTGCGCAGGGTGAAGAGTCGCAGTGGGACCAATGGGTTGGCGACCCGCGCCTCGCGGTACAGGAACACGGCGATCAGGGCGACGCTCGAAACCAGGAGGGCGAGAGTGCGGCCGGAGGTCCAGCCTGCCTCGTTGCCACCGACGATCGCGTAGACCGACAGCATCAGCGCACCAGTCACCAGCACGGCGCCCGGGACATCGAGCCGCCCAGCATCGGGCACGATCTCGTCCTCGGGGAGGATCCGCTTCGCGGCGATCCAGACCCCGATGCCGACCGGCACGTTGACCAGAAAGATCCAGTGCCAGGAGAAGAGGCCGGTGAGCACGCCCCCGAGCAGGACGCCCACGGCGCCCCCACCCGACATCACGAAGCCGAAGAAGCCCATGGCCTTGGCGCGCTCCGCAGGATCGGTGAAGAGCCCCATGATCAGCGAGAGCGCGACGGCCGAGACCGCTGCTCCGCCGAGGCCCTGGATCGCGCGGCCGATCACGAGCAGCTCCGACGACGGGGCCAGCCCGCAGGCGATCGACGCGACAGTGAACGAGACGACGCCGCCCTGGAACACCCGCTTGTTCCCCAGCAGGTCGCCAAGCCTCCCCGAGAGCAGCAGGAAACCCCCGAACGTCAGCAGGTACGCGTTGACGACCCACGCGAGCGCGGACTGCGAGAAGCCGAGGTCGGACTGGATCGAGGGCAGCGCGACGTTCACGATGCTCGAGTCGAGCACGATCATCAGGTCGCCCAGGCACAGCACGTAGAGCGCCAGCCAGCGGCTGCGGGTGAGGGATTGGTGACGAGTCACAGCGTCGGTCACGGGTCATGTCTCCTGGGTCGGTGGAGGTGCGGTTACCTACACGACGAACGGCGGCCTACGAATACGACAGACCCAGTCAATCCTGTGAACTCATCGGTGCGCCACGCAGTTCTTGCGGTGGTCGTGCGGGCAGTTACGGTGACGCCATGAGGTTGCGGACCGTCGGCGCCGGGCTGGCGCTGGCTCTGGCGGGGGTGGCCGGGGGTTTCGTCGTCGGCAACGTCCTGCAAAGCGATCCCGCCTCGATTGCTGCGGTCACCCCGGTCCCCGCCCAGTCACCGAGCTATCCCGTCACCGAGTACGACGTGCTGCCGGACCCGGCCATCGCACCGCTCGGCACAGACCTGCCGAGCCACGAAGCGTCGTTCCGACTGAACCAGTTCAGGCTGCAGGCGTCGGTGCCCGACGGCTGGCGACGGGTGACCCTCGTGGGCGGCTCGGCGTGGAACTTCGCGCCACCCGACAACCCCCTGAACTCCTACGTCCTCCGGATCGAGATCGTCGCCGGCTCGCGCTCCTCGGTGTCGGCGGCCAAGGGTTTCCGGATCCTGAAGCTCCAGAACGCCGTGGACGACGGCAACCTTCAGCACCTGGTCATCGAGCAGGATCTCAACGACGGGTTCGAGGCCACCTATCTGGACCCCGGCCTCGTCAAAGGCACGTTCTACCAGCGGGTCACGATGGAGCGCTGGCTGACCTTCGGCGACAGCGCCACGGCATACGCCGACGTAGCGGTCACCGGTCGCGAGGCGGACCGGGCGGGCCTGGCCGATCTGCTCGAGCGAGTCGTCGACTCGGCGCGGATCCCCTGAACAGTTCGGTCACATGCCGTGCAGCTCGACACTGTCGAGCACGTCGTTGGCGGTGGCCCGGTCGGCGCTTCGGACCTGCACCCAGAGGAGCTGCGTGGTCGTCACCTGCACCACGCGCTCGATCGTGACTCCGTCGGGGCAGGAGCTGTACGCCACGGTCGCCGAGCTCCCGAGGGCCGAGCTGTCGTCCATTCGTTCGCCCGCCTTCCCGCATTCGGGGTGCTGCGGAAGCTGCTCGGGCAGTTCGGTGCCCGGCAGGATCCCGGCGAACACTCCTTCGGCGCCGGTGCCGGCAGTGGTCCACGTCGGCGACGTACCGACCGACACGGCCGGGAACTCGGCGGCGCCTTCCGCGTTGGGTGGATCCCAGCCCCGGGTAGAGGTGGCTTCTTCCCAGTCGTCCGGCACCGTGACGCTGATCGTGTCCTCGTCGTCGGTGACCGTGACCTGGCCTCCCAGCTGCTGCTGCAGGACGAAGCCGACGCCTCCGCCGACGGCGAGCACCACCAGCCCGGCAAACGCTCCAACGAGCCGCCGGCGCCGGCGGCCGGGCGGCGGGGTCGGGTCACCCAGCGGGCCGGTGGCCGGCATCGGTGAGGGCCGCGCGCCCGGCTGCGTGAGCTGGGGGTCGAGTGGCAGCCATGGCTCCGAGACCCCGCCGCCCACCGGCTCGCCCAGCGCGTCCGCGAGCGCGTCGACGTACGTCGCGACGTCGGGCCACCGCTCGTCGCGGTCGATGGCCAGGCCTCGGCGCACGACCGCATCGACCTGGTCGGAGAACGGGCGCTCGGGTGTGGAGATCGGGAGCGGCGGTTGCGGACGGGCCGCAGCAGCCAGGTCTGCGTGGGCGTACGGTGCTCGGCCGGCCAGCAGGAGGTAGGTCAACGCGGCCAGCGAGTAGAGGTCGGCCCGGGCATCCAGCGGCTCGGCCTGGGCCTGCTCCGGGGCGACGAACGACGGGGTGCCCGCGATCATCGTCAGCCGGGACGACACGTCCAGTGCCTTGCCGAGGCCGAGGTCGGCGACCATCGCGCGAACTTCGCCCTCGGCGGTGCGGAACAGCACGTTGGCGGGCTTGACGTCGCGGTGCAGGATGTCGCGCTGGTGCAGGGCGGTCAGGCCGGCCCCGACCTGACGGATGACCTCCATCGCCTGGGCGGGGGTCAGGCCACCGACCTCGAGCCGGTCCGCAAGGGTGCCCTGGTCGGCGTACGTCATCACGAGGTAGGGACGGCCGTCCTCGAGCTCGCCTGCGTCATAGACGCTCACGACGTGGGGGGACTCCACCCGGCGGAGGTAGCGGCCCTCCTCGAGGAACCGCTGCCGCACGTGCTGGTCCTCGGTCCAGTTGTCCGCGAGGACCTTCACCGCGACCGGTGAGTCCAGCTGCTCGTCGTAGGCCAGCCAGACGGTCGCGAAGCCGCCCGCGCCGATGCGACGGCGCACGGCGTAGCGACCGAGACGGCTGGGCATGGACACCCTCGCATTATGGGCGAGAGCGCCCACCACCTCGGGGTCGACCCCGAGAGACCACAGGGGGAGGTTCTGGGGGTGACCTCAGCACGTTCCCTGATGTGCGGCGGCCCCAGGACCCGCGACGCTGGATACATGATCAAGGTCGAGTCACTCACCAAGACGTACGGCGCCTTCACGGCGGTCGATGACGTCACGTTCACCGCGCTCCCGGGCCGCGTCACCGGCTTCCTCGGGCCCAACGGCGCCGGCAAGTCCACGTCCATGCGGATCATGGTCGGGCTCACCCCCGCCTCGTCCGGCTACGCCGAGGTCAGCGGCCGGCGGTTCGCCGACCTGCCCAACCCCGGCCTCGAGGTCGGCGTCCTGCTGGACGCCTCGGCCCAGCACGCGGGGCGCACCGGCCGCGAGATCCTGATGGTCTCGCAGATGATGATGGGCCTGCCCGCGTCCCGCGTCGACGAGATGCTCGATCTGGTCAGCCTCACGCCGACCGAGTCGGCACGCCGGGTCCGCAACTACTCGCTGGGCATGCGCCAGCGGCTCGGCATCGCCACCGCACTGCTCGGCGACCCCGAGGTGCTGATCCTCGACGAGCCGGCAAATGGGCTCGACCCAGCCGGGATCCGTTGGATGCGCGACCTGCTGCGTGGCTACGCGGACAAGGGCGGCACCGTGCTGCTGTCCTCGCACCTTCTTCACGAGATCGAGGTCATCGCCGACGACCTGGTGGTCATCGGCAACGGCAAGATCGTCGCCCAGGGCACCAAGGCCGAGCTGCTCCGCGCCGCCGGCACCCTGGTCCGCACGCCGAACGTGCAGGACCTGGCCAACGCGCTCACCGCCTCCGGTGTCGCCTTCCAGCCGAGCCACGCCACGGGGAGCGCCGACGCCCTGCGCGTCGACGCGGAGCCGGAGCTCGTCGGCAAGGTCGCCCACCTGGCCGGCGTACCGCTGGCCGAGCTCCGCGCCGCCGAGGGCGCGGGCCTCGAAGAGATGTTCCTCGAGCTCACCGCAGACACCCAGAGAGACGGAGCCGCAGCATGACCACCATCGCCCTCGAGCAGGACACCCGCCGAGCCGCGCGCCCGGCCCCTGCCCCGATCCCCTTGTCCCGCATTGCGGCAGTGGAGCTGCGCAAGTCGTTCAACACCCGGTCGGGCTTCTGGTTGATGGCCAGCATCGGCATCGCCGCCGTGGTCGCAACGGGCGCGGTCGTGCTGCTCGCCCCCAACGACCAGCTGACCTACGACACGTTCGGCGCCGCCATCGGTGTCCCGCTGTCGATCATCCTTCCGGTCGTCGCGATCCTGTCGGTCACGAGCGAGTGGAGCCAGCGAAGCGGGCTCACGACGTTCACACTGGTCCCCCACCGCAGCCGGATCGTGCTCGCCAAGGGCATCGTGGCCGTCGGCATCGGCGTGGCCTCGATGGTCGTCGCCCTCGCGATCGGCGCACTCGGCAACATCGTGGGCTCGGCCATCGCCGGGGTCCCCACGGTCTGGGACGACGGCTTCGGGTTCCTCTCCGGAGTTGTTCTGTTCAACGTGCTCGGGATGCTCGTCGGCTTCATGCTCGGGCTGCTGATCCGCAACTCCGCCGGGGCGATCGTCGCCTACTTCGTGTACTCGTTCGTGCTGCCGACACTGGCGATGCTGCTCGCTGACAGCCAGCAGTGGTTCAAGGACCTGCAGCCGTGGGTGGATGTCACCTACACCCAGAGCACGCTCACCGAAGGCTCGCTCAGCGCAGAGCAGTGGGCGAACCTCGGGGTCACGCACCTGGTCTGGCTCATCATCCCGCTGATCGTGGGCATCCGGCTGGTGCTCCGCTCCGAGGTCAAGTAGCGGCGCACCCGAGGTCACCAGCCTTCTCCGCCTGCCTGCATTAGGTTTGCAGCGAGCGGGGAAGGTTTGGTGACATGGCTGACGAGGCACCCAGGGACTCCTGGTCGGAGGGGCGGACCCCTGACGAGATCGATGAGCTGGCACGCCGCGCCCAGGACGGGGACCGCGACGCCCTCGAGACCCTGCTCGGGGCGATCCGCCCCCGCGCGCTGAACGTGTGCCGCGGCGTGCTGCCACACACCCCGGACGCCGAGGACGCCTGCCAGGAGGCGCTGATCAACATCGCCACGAAGATCGGCTCCTGGGGCGGCCGCGGGCGGTTCACCACCTGGATGCACGTGGTCGCGGTGAACTCCGCGCGCTCGACGTACCGGCGGATGAAGAACCAGGCCGTCGCCAGCGACCCGCACGCCACCGGGTCGCGGGAGCTGCCCGACCCGAGGACGACCTCGGTGATCGCCGGAACCCGACTGGACCTCCTCGAGGCCATGGAGACGATCGAGCGCGACCACCCCCAGTTCGTGGAGCCGTTGCTGCTGCGCGACGTCTACGGCATGTCCTACGAGGAGATCGCCGAGCAGGTGGGCGCGCCGCTCGGCACGATCAAGGCCCAGATCCATCACGGCCGCAAGCTGGTCCGCCCCTTGCTCCGGGGTTCCGAGTGATCCGTGCCGGAGTGGCCGGGCTCGCCGCGGCCTCGCTTCTGCTCGCCGGCTGCACCTCGAACGACAAGCCTGACGCCGGACCCGAGACCTCCGGACCGGCGACCGCGATCGCGCACGACGGTGGGACCGACACCCAGGTGGACGACCCCGCGCTCGACGCCGCCCTCAGCACGCCCCTCGAGGACTCCGTCTACCCCGACATCGGCGACCCCGGGGTCGATGCGCTGCACTACGACCTGGATCTGAACTGGGCGCCGAGGACGAAGACCCTCGACGCCCTGGAGACCCTGGTGTTCCGGTCGACCGCGGATGCCGAGCAGTTCCAGCTCGACTTCAGCCACGCCCTGACGGCGTCGTCGGTCACCGTCGACGGCGCGGCCGTGGAGTTCGAGCAGATCGGCAAGGATCTTGTCGTCCACACGCCGGTCAACGCGGACCAGCGCTACACCCTCGAGATCGCCTACGCCGGCACCCCCAAACCCGCCGCCGCGCCCACGACCAGGTCCGACTTCAGCACGACCGGCTGGACCATCACCAAGGACAACGAGGCCTGGACCATGCAGGAGCCGTATGGCGCCTTCACGTGGTACGCCGTCAACGACCAGCCGTCCGACAAGGCGCTCTACGACTTCACGATCTCGGTCCCGTCGCCGTGGGTTGGCGTGGCCAACGGCGAGCTCGAGTCCCGTACGACGGTCGAGGGCGACACCGTCACCCACTGGCATCTCTCCGAGCCGGCGGCGTCGTACCTCGTCACGGTCGCGATCGGCAACTTCGAGATGACCAGCGACAAGTCGTCGAGCGGGGTCCCGATCACGTACTGGACGCCGCGCGACCGACCGAAGCTGGTCAAGGGGCTGGCCTCGGCTCCGGCCGGGTTGGACTGGCTCGAGGCGCGCCTCGGCCCGTACCCGTTCGACTCGCTCGGCATCGTGCTGGTCGACTCGCTCAGCGGTATGGAGACGCAGACCATGATCACGCTCGGCATCACCGACTACACGACGTCGCCGGGCGTCCTGGTCCATGAGATGGCTCACCAGTGGTACGGCGACGTCGTGACGCCGAACGACTGGCGCGACGTGTGGATGAACGAGGGCATGGCGATGTACCTCGAGGGCCTCTACGACGCCGACAAGGGCGGCGACAGCGTGGAGTCGGTCCTTGGGTACTGGGCGAGCTTCGAGCCCCAGATGCGGCGCGTGTCCGGACCGCCGGCGGACTACGATCCGTCGACCTTCGGCGAGGGGAACATCTACTACGGGCCGGCGTTGATGTGGGACGAGCTGAGGAAGCGGATCGGCTACGACGCCTTCTTCGCGCTGGCCAGCGAATGGCCGCACGTGCACGAGGACGGCAATGCCAGCCGGGACGACTACCTGCCCTGGCTCGAGGAGCAGACCGGCCTCGAGCTCACGAGCTTCTTCGACTCCTGGCTCCTGGGCAAGCGCTCGCCGCCGCGAAGCTGAGCTGGGCTGGGCTCCTCGGTCGAGTGGCGGGGCGTGTTGTCTCGTCGGGGCGCCCGGGGTGGCGCGCGCCCTCTGCTGGGAGCAGAAGGGCTTGCCCTGCGGGCGGGTGCCCTGTTCGGTGGGGGCATGCGACTTCTGGTGCTCGGTGGTTCGGTCTTCTTGTCCCGTGCGGTGGCCGAGGAGGCCGTACGCCGCGACCACGAGGTGGTGTGCGCCTGCCGCGGCACCTCCGGGTCGATCCCGACCGGCGCCAGCTTCGTGCCGTTCGACCGCAGCCAAGGAGTGCCCGCCGAGCTGGCCGAGCAACAGTTCGACGCGGTCGTCGACGTGGCCCGGCAGCCGTCCTGGGTCCGCGCCGCGGTCGCGACGTTCGCCGAGTCGCACTGGGTGTTCGTCTCCACCGTCAACGTCTACGAGGACGAGTCGACACCCGGCGGCCGGCCGGGGACCCTGGCGCTGCGCGAGCCGATCTCCGAGGACGTCGACCTCGCCGAGGCACCGGAGGCCTACGGCCAGCTGAAGGTCGCGTGCGAACAGATCGTCCGCGAGCGCGCGTCCTCCTCGATGGTGGTTCGCCCCGGGCTCATCGCCGGCCCGGGCGACCCGAGTGGCCGCTTCACGTACTGGCCGGCGCGACTCGACGACGCCGCCGGGTCCCCCGAGCTGTTGGCCCCGGGCGACCCGCAGGACACAGTCCAGATCATCGACGTCCGCGACCTGGCGGCCTGGATCGTCGACAGCGCTGAGTCAGGACGCACGGGCGACTTCGACGGGATCGGGCCCTCGATGCCCATCGGGACGCTCCTGGCCGAGGCAGCCGAGGCGGTGGCTCCCACTGCGGAGTTCACCTGGGTGCCGCAGGACTTCCTGGTCGAGCAGCAGGTGGAGCCCTGGGCCGGGCCGAGGTCGGTGCCGCTCTGGCTCCCGCGGCCGGAGTACGACGGGATGCTCGCCCACGACGCAGCCCCGTCCCTCGACGCGGGCCTGACGATCAGGCCGATCGCCGAGACCACCCGCGACACGCTGACCTGGCTGCGTGAGAACCCCGAGGCAGAGGTCGGCGGCCTCACCCGCGAGGAGGAGCGGGCCGTCCTGGACGCCTGGCGGGCCAGCCGCTAGACCGCGTCTGCCTGCCCCAGGTCTGGGCGACTGATCCAAGGGAGTGGTTGCCTGGCTCGGGTCTAGACGAAGTCGGCGGGCTCACCGAACCTGGCGCCGTACGCCAGCTCGGCCAGTGGCCGACGCGTGCGCGGCACCAGGTCGCTGACTGTCCCGAGACCCACGGCCAGCCCGGTGGTGACCCGCCAGTGGCGAGGCACGCCCGCCACCTCAGCGACCCCCTCGTGGGAGAAGCCGGCGAACTGGTGGACCGCCAGGCCCATGGCCGCGGCCTGCACGGAGAGGTGGGCAACGGCCTGGCCCAGGTCGTACATCGCGTAGTCGCTGTAGCCCAGCGCATCCACCTCCGGACCCGACGCCACCTGGTGCAACGCGAAGAGCAGCGCGGACGCGGACGGCGCCCAGCGCCGGATGCTCGGTGCCAGCAACGGCACGAAGCGGCGGTGGGCATCGTCGCCGCGACGTCCGACGAGGAACGCCCACGGCTGGGAGTTGCCGGCTGAGGGCGACCAGCGCGCCGCCTCGAGCAGCACCCGGACCTCGGCGTCGGTGAGCACGTGCGAGCTGTCGTAGGTCCGCACGCTGCGGCGATCGCGCAGCAACGGCAACAGGTCCGGCTCAGAGGTCACACAGGGCGAGCCGTCGACGCGGCCCGGCTATTCCCCGGCCATGGCCTAGCCTGCGCGCATGGGCCACCCCCCGACCCGGCTCGACGCCGCCGCGCTGATCGCCCTCGTCCTGGACGCCGGCTCGTGGACCTCCTGGGACGAGCGCCCGGTGCGCGGCGAGATCTCCGACGAGTACGCCGCCGAGCTCGCCGCGGCCGCCTCGAAGAGCGGGGTCGACGAGTCGGTGCTCTCGGGAGAGGGACTGATGAAGGGCCGCCGGGTGGCAGTGGTCGTCGGGGAGTTCGGGTTCCTGGCCGGGTCGATCGGCCGGGCGTCCGCGGATCGGCTGGTGACCGCGATCGAGCGCGCCACGCGCGAGGCCCTCCCGTTGCTCGCGGCCCCGGTGAGCGGCGGTACCCGGATGCAGGAGGGGACTCCGGCGTTCGTCCAGATGGTGCGCATCTCCGAGGCGGTGGCGTCTCACAAGGCGGCTGGGCTCCCCTACCTCGTCTATCTGCGCCACCCCACGACCGGGGGCGTGATGGCGTCGTGGGGTTCGCTGGGTCATGTGACGGTCGCCGAGCCGGGCGCCCTGGTGGGCTTCCTGGGACCGCGGGTCTACGAGGCGCTCTACGGGAAGCCGTTCCCCGAGGGCGTGCAGACCTCGGAGAACCTCTACGCGCACGGCATCATCGACGCCGTCGTCGCACCGGACCAGATCGCCGGGATCCTCGATCGCGCACTGGCGATCCTGCTCGCCCCCCGGCACGGCATCGAGCCGGTGCCGGCAGTGCCCGACGACGACCCGGACCTGACGTGGGCCGACGTGGACACGTGGGACGCCGTGACCCGCTCCCGCCGGCCGGATCGGCCCGGCGTACGCCGCCTGCTCAAGTACGCCGCGAGCGACGTCGTACCCCTCAACGGGACCGGGCAGGGAGAGCGCGACCCCGGCCTGCTGATCGCGCTGGTGCGCTTCGGACAGGCGCCGTGTGTGTTCCTCGGCCAGGACCGTCGCGGCCAGACGCCCGACCACCCGATGGGGCCCGAGGCGCTGCGCGAGGCGCGCCGCGGGATGCGGCTCGCGTCCGAGCTGGGGCTGCCGCTCGTCACCGTGATCGACACCCAGGGCGCGGCGCTTTCTCCGGACGCCGAGAACGGCGGCCTGGCCGGCGAGATCGCCCG
>JAOPXM010000160.1 GCA_025965125.1 Nocardioides sp. | reverse complement strand
TGCTGGGGCGTGAAGGACTTGTCGTCGATCTTCACTGTCCAGTCGGTGCCCATGTGGCGCTTCACCGACCGGATGGTCCGGTCGACGTTGGTGACGGCCTGCCGCTTGGCGACCTCACCGACGAGGACCTCGCCGTTCTTGGCGAAAGCCACGACCGACGGTGTGGTGCGGGCGCCTTCCGCGTTTGCGATGACGGTGGGTTCGCCACCCTCGAGGACCGACACGACGCTGTTCGTCGTGCCGAGGTCGATACCGACCGCACGTGCCATGGTTGTGATACCTCCGGGTTGATGTCTGTGGGTCAGGGCCGGGATCTGGATCCAGTACCTGCACTGCCATCCTGCGCCCCTGCGGCCAGTCTGACAAACAAGTTGAGTCTGATCAACTCAACTTTGCTCACTCTGCTCAACGGAGGTTCGGCCCGGCTTATTCCCGGAGCAACAGGATTTGGTTGCCCCAGCTGTCGATGAGGTCGCCGAGCCGGGTACGGCCCTCGTCGGCGTCGTCGTCGCGACAGGCCGACTCGACCGCGGCGAAACCGGCACGCAGGGCGGAGGGGTCCCCGTCGAGCATCCGCTCCAGCAGCGGGAGCAGGCGGTCCGGCGCCCACGCGGCGGCCCCGAGCGGGTGCTCGCGCAGCTCCCAGGGCAGGTACTTGTTGTACGGCCGGACCCGGCCAGCCAGTGCAAAGACGGTGTCGAGCAACCACGGGACCGACTCGGCCGAGTCCAGCCGCCGCTCGAGCGACCGCCCGTCGCGGTCGGCCTTGAGCGCCCGGAAGACGAAGTTGACGTAGCCGTCGAGCCGGTCGGTCAGCACGTCCTCGCGCTCCGCGCCGACCAGCGTCGCCTGCCGGGCGAGCGCGGCCTCGAGCCGCCCACCGGTGTGGTCGCGGAGGATGCGAGCCCAGGCGAACGACCAGCGACACCACCACTCGTCGCTGCCCAGGACGCCCGGCGACTCGAGCCAGGCGAGGGTGACCGGGATCTCGTCGATCGCGGGGGACTTCTGGCTCAGCCGTCCCCGCGCGGCGTCGTCCGTCAGCACGACGTAGACGTCGACGTCCGAGTGCTCGGTCGCCATCTCGCGCGCGGCCGATCCCGAGAGCACGAGGCCGAGGATCCCGGGATCGTCACGGTCGACGATCTCCTCGAGCGCCGCCGTGGATTCCGGCGTCAGATTCACGGAGGGGTCACCGCGTCGGCCGACCCAGCAGCCGCAGTGCGAGGTCGACCAGCGAGACGCGTGGAAGTGAGCTCACTTCCGTCAACGGCACCCAGCGAGCCTCGTCGGTGCTGCCCTCCACCTCGTGGGTCAGCTCGCCGCCGACGATCTCTGCGGCGAACACCACCCGGACCGCCTTGAGCGGGCGGCCAGACCCGCTGTGCCGCCGGGAGCCGGGCAGCACGTAGGTGTCGACCGCGAGCAGGGCACCGAGGCGTACGTCGTATCCCGTCTCCTCGCGCACCTCGCGAACGGCGGCCTCCTCGACCGACTCGGACAGCTCGACTCCGCCGCCCGGCAACGTCCAGCGGCGCTCGCCACCCTCGTTCCACAGGGCCAGCAGGAGGCGCTCCTGCTCGTCGACGATCACCGCGTAGGCAGCGAGACGGGTGTCGTAGTCGGTGTAGTGCGGAAGTTCGCTCACCGGACCATTGTCGCTGGCGGAGTGATTCCGAGCCGGTCGCGGAGCGGCCTCGTCAGATCCAACGGTTTGGACGTCGGTGGTTTTGTCATGACATGACCGTTCCCACCATCGCCCTCAACAACCAGACGACCATCCCGCAGCTTGGATTCGGGGTCTTCCAGGTGCCGCCGGCCCAGACCGCGGACACGGTGACCAAGGCGTTCGAGGCGGGTTATCGCCACATCGACACCGCGCAGATGTACCAGAACGAGCAGGAGGTCGGCGAGGCAATCAAGGCTTCCACGATCCCGCGCGAGGAGCTCTACGTCACCAGCAAGCTCAACAACGGCTATCACCGACCGGACGACGCCCGCCGTGCGTTCGACGAGACTCTTCAGAAGCTCGGCCTCGAGCAGCTCGACCTGTTCCTGATCCACTGGCCCCTGCCGACGCTGTACGACGGCGACTTCGTCTCGACATGGCAGACACTTGCCGAGTTCGTGGCCGACGGCCGAGCCCGCTCCATCGGTGTCTCGAACTTCCAGCCCGCGCACCTCGACCGCATCGTCGCCGAGACCGGCGTCGTGCCTGCCGTGAACCAGATCGAGGTCCATCCGTACTTCACCAACGAGGACGCCCGCGCCGCGTCGATCCGGCACGGCATCGAGGTCGAGGCCTGGTCCCCGATCGCGCAGGGGAAGGTGCTCGATGACGAGGTGATCGGCAAGATCGCCGCCTCACACGGCAAGACCCCGTCGCAGGTCACCCTGCGCTGGCACATCGAACGTGGCGACATCGTGTTCCCGAAGTCCATGCACCTCGAGCGGATGCGCGAGAACTTCGACATCTTCGACTTCTCGCTCACGCCAGGTGAGGTCTCCGCGATCAGCGCCCTCGACCAGGGCGAGTCGGGCCGCACCGGGCCGAACCCCGACACGTTCGACTACGTGCCCGCCTGAGACACCGACTCGCGTCGGCCCGGTGGAGTGGGCAGCGGCAACAGCCGCGCCACCGCCGGGCCGATGCCGACGACGCACCCCGACAGAGGCTCAGACATCGAGCGCCCTTCCCCAGACCTCCAGCAGGTGCGCCAGCCGCGCCCGCTCCAGCTCGTTCAGCCCGGCGACGAGGCGCGCCTCGTTGGCCATGTGCGCCTCGAAGGCACGGTCGATCAGTGCGCGGCCGGCCGGGGTGAGGGCAACGACCCGCCCGCGGGCGTCGTTCTCGCTGACCCGTCTGCTGACCCAGCCGCTCTCCACGCATCGGTCCACGCGTTTGGTGATCGCTCCCGAGGACACCATGGACTGAGCGGCCAGGTCACCGGGCGCGAGCTCGAAGGTCCCCCCGCTGCGTCGCAGCGTGGCGAGGATGTCGAACTCCCCCTCGCCCAGGCCGAACTCCGCGTAGACCGCGACCAGCTCCTCGGTCAACCGGGCCGCGAGCCGGTGCAGCCGTCCGATGATGCCCTGGGGTGACACGTCGAGGTCGGGTCGCTCCGCGTGCCACTGGGCCATGATCCGACCGACGTGGTCTGGTGGGGACGCCATCCCTGGACTATATCTTACTGGGAAGATATAGTATCTTCCATGGAAGCTTTCTCCTGGCGCACGGCGCTGGTCACTGGTGTCGCCCCGGCGGCGTGGGGCACGACGTACCTCGTCAGCGACCAGCTCCTACCCCCGGACAGGCCACTCTTCGCGGCCACCGTGCGGGCGCTCCCGGCCGGCCTGGTCCTGCTCGCACTCCGTCGGCGACTTCCCACCGGGATCTGGTGGTGGCGAGCGGTGGCACTCGGGGTGTGCAACATCGGACTGTTCTTCCCGCTGATCTTCCTCGCCGCGTTCCACCTCCCCGGGGGGCTGGCCGCGACGCTCCAGGCGACCTCGCCCCTGGTCGTCATGGGTCTGGCCTGGGGCCTGGTGAACGAGCGGCCCGGAGGACTGCGGATCGGCGCGGCGCTCGTCGGCCTGGTCGGCGTCGCGCTCCTGGTCCTCCGTTCACCGGGCGAGGTCGACACGATCGGGCTGCTCGCCGCATCGGGGTCGGTGCTGGTGTCCGCGCTCGGGTTCGTCCTCGTCAAGCGCTGGCCCGCTCCCGTCGACATGCTCACTCTCGTCTCCTGGCAGCTCGTCGTGGGCGGGCTCGTGCTGCTCCCAGTCGGTGTCCTCGTCGAGGGACCCCCACCCCCGGTGGACATTCCTGCGGTCGGTGGATTCCTCTGGCTCGGCGTTCTGGGGACAGTGGTGGCGTACGCCTGCTGGTTCCACGGCCTCAGCCGGATGCCTGCCGGTGCGGTGTCCCTCATCGGGTTGCTCAACCCGGTCGTGGGCACGATGCTCGGCGTTCTCGTCGCGGGTGAGCTGTTCGGTTGGGCGCAGGCGCTGGGGATGGTGCTGGTCCTCGGCGGCGTCGTCGCCGGGCAGCCGGCGGTCGCTTCGGCACTGCGCCGCAGCGGGCGTCAGCCAACCTGGCCTCAGCCGACCTGGATACGGACCTCGTTGGACTCCAGGCCGGTGTCGGTGTCGACGACGCGGAACCGGTTTCGGCCGAGCTGACTGGTCTGGACATACGTGCTGAAGGTCTCGTTGCTCACCGAGGCCGTGACCGGGAAGTCGGTCCAGGTGCCGCCCTGGAAGCGCTGCACCTGGAGGATTGCGCCCTCACCTCCCGGGTAGACACCGGTGAGGTCGATCTGCTCCATCTGACCCACTTGCGTCTGGCCCGAGGACAGCGAGATGGCCTTGTCAGGAGTCTGTTGCTCGGTGGGCTGGTCACTCGGGGAGCTGGTGCCGCTCGGGTCCGGAGCCAAGGTGATCAGCGGGCCCGATGGGGACCGGGTCCTCGACGGCTTGGGCAGGTACAACGACTCTGCCGATGTCGACCCCGCCGAGGCGCCGTTGCTGTTGATCCCGAGCAGCTGTGTCCCCGCCAGCGCCGCAACGCCGAGGAACAGGCCGACCAGGATGCCGACGCCCACCAGCGCGGCCAGGCCGGTCAGGACCGGACGCTCGCTGCGGGCCATGGGCACAGTCTTCCTGGGTGGTGGTTGACGGACGACCCCATTGTCGGGGAGGACCGGGGGCGAGCCAAGTCGGGACCGTCGGGGTGGCATCCGAGGATCTCCGACCACGAGCGTCCGGACGTCGCTACGGTGCGGTTCATGACCCAGGACCCGCTGGCGTTGAGCCGGTCGATGATGGCGATCGTGGCGCAGGCGCCGACCATGCTCGCTACCTACCGCTCCGACCTGGCCGCCCGCGGGCTCGGCTTCACCGCCGACGACCTGGCCGCGATCTCGGCCTCCGCTGCGACCCACCCACTCCCACCAGGACACGAGCCCGGAGCTGCGCCCCTGCCCGCCGACGTCGAGGCCGCGAAGCGGGTGCAGGCCCAGGTTGCGACCACTGTGTGGCCGGGGGCGGGCGTCGCTCCGGACGACCCTCGGCTGGCGCCGCACGGCATGTCCCTCGTCGCCTATGCCGTCGTCGCGCGGGCGGTCGGCTGGGCCGGCGAGGACCGCGTGCTGGTCGACCGCGTCCTGAGCGCGCTCGGCCACACACGGGTCCAGTACGACGAGGCGCTGGCGTGGTGGACGACCCAGCTCACCTCCGACATGGTGATCGCAACGCTCTACGGCCAGCTCTTCACCCAGGCAGGCGAGCTGCCGACCCGGTGAGCTCCGAACCGCTCAGCGCGGCCCGAGGATGACGACCGGGATCTCGCGGTCGGTCCAGCTGGCGTACTTGGCGAAGTCGGCATAGAGCTCGACGAGCCTCGGCCACAGCGCATCACGCTCTTCGGGGGAGACGGCGCGGGCCCGCACCGGCCGGTCCCGCTCACCCTTCAGACTCACTCGGGTGTCCGGGTGTGCCAACAGGTTGGGGTACCACTGCGGGTTCTTCGGCAGGCCGCCCTGCGAGGCGACGACCACCAGGTCCGGGCCGTCCTCGAGGTAGAGCAGTGGCGTCAAGAACCGCTTCCCGGACTTGCGTCCGACGTGCTCGAGAAGGAGTGTCGGCACCGGCTTCTTCCAGCCGGCGCCGACCCGCCACTTGTTGCCGATCCGGCCGTTCGTGAGCTTGAAGACCCGGACCTGGGTCCGCGCCATGATCTTGATGAACCGCACGGCGGCTGGGGAGTCCAGTCCCCCGGGTCGTTCCTCGGGGAGGCCGAAGCTTGGCACGACTACGGGTCTACGACTTCAAATTCCACGGCGCCAGACGACCTCTTCGTGCAGCTTGTAGCTGCGCCAGCCGTCCGCCGTACGCGTCAGCCTGTGGTGGTAGATGCCGCCGAACTCCACGACCTTCACGCCGCCCTTGCCGTCGTCCATGGACATCGGGTTGTGGAAGTACGCCGAGACGGTGGCCTCGTCACCGTCGAGCGCGATGTCGAGCTGGCCGAGCGTGTGCATGCGCTTCGGGAAGAAGGCCGGCAGCATCTCGGCCAGCCACGGCTTCACTTCCTGTAACGAGGCCTGGATGCCGCCCGACTCCGTGTAGTCGATCTCGGCGTACGAAGTGAAGACCGTGTCGAGCTTGTCCCAGTCCCCGGTGTCGATCGCCCGCGTGTAGCGGATGAGCACATCCTGGATCTCTAGCCGGTCGCTGATCTCTTGTAGGTCCACCCCCGCACTCTGGCACAAAACTGGAACACGTTCTAGTATCTCGGGAGGCTCGACAACCGGTGCCACGCCAGGCTCGACAACCGAAGGACCCGCGCGATGAGATTCACCTACGCCGAAGCGATGACCCAGGCGAAGTTCTACGCGCCGCTCGCCCAGGCTGCGGAACAGGCCGGATACACCTCCATGACGGTGGCGGACAGCCTGATCTACCCCAAGGACTCCGACTCGAAGTACCCCTACACCGACACCGGGGACCGCGCGTTCCTCGACGGCAAGGAGTTCATCGAGACCATGGTGCTCTGCGCGCACCTCTTCGCAGTGACCACGACGCTGCGGCTGACGCCGTTCGTGCTGAAGCTGCCGGTGCGTCCCCCGGTGCTCGTCGCCAAGCAGGCCTCGAGCCTGGCCTTCCTCTCCGACAACCGCCTCGGCCTGGGCGTGGGCATCTCCCCGTGGCCCGAGGACTTTGCCAACCTCGGCGTCGACTGGGCCAGGCGCGGCAAGCGCATGGACGAGTGCATGGACATCCTCCGCGGCCTCACGACGGGGGAGTTCTTCGGCTACAAGGGCGAGTTCTACGAGGTCGACGAGCTCAAGCAGTGCCCCGGCGCGAGCGAGCAGATCCCCCTGCTCGTCGGTGGCCACGCGGACGCCGCCCTGCGCCGCGCCGTTCTCAAGGGCGACGGCTGGATGCACGCCGGGGGTGACGGCGAGGAGCTCGACCGACTGCTGACCCGCCTTGCCGAGATCCGCAAGGAGGAGGGCGACACCCGCGACGACTTCGAGGTGCACGTGATCTCCTACGACGCCTACGACCTCGACGGCATCAAGCGCCTCGAGGACAAGGGCGTCACCGACTGCATCGTCGGCTTCCGGATTCCCTACATCATGGGACCCGACACCGAGCCCCTCGACAAGAAGGTCGATGCCATCAACAAGTACGCCGAGTCGATCATCCACAAGGTCTGATGACATGAGTGACATCACCAGGCCGCTGCAGGACGCCATCGCAGAAGCCGAGAAGCTCATCGAGAGCGCCGACTTCATCAGGACCGAGCAGGACCTGTTCGAGGGCTTCGACTACCTGTCCGGTCGCATCCGGATGGCCATGCAGATGGCCTTCGACTACGACCTCGACCGGCCGCTCTTCATCAACCCCACCCACCAGTACTCCCGCCAGGGGCTCGACAACCCCGACGCCGTCTACTTCAACGCCTACCTCCGCGAGGGCGTCGAGTACGTCATCCGCGGCCGGCGCGGGACGACCGCGGACCTGTCGTTCCAGGTGATGGCGGGCACCTACTCAGCCGACTCGGCGGCGACCTCGCTGATGGCCTTCGACGACCGCGAGCTCGACGTGGCCCCGGACGGGACCTTCGAGTTCACCTACGTGGCCGAGCCCGGTGCCAAGACCATGATCGTGCGCGAGGTCTACAACGACTGGGACACCGAGGAGCGCGGCAGCCTCTGGATCGAGAGGCCGGACCAGATGGGCAAGCCCGCGAAGCCGCTGACGCGGGCGACGCTCGCGAAGAAGTACGAGGTGGCGGCCCGGAGCCTGACGGGGTCCATCCAGACTTGGTTCGCCTTCCCCCAGTTCTTCCAGTACAAGGAACCGGTCAACACGCTGACCGCCCCGCAGTCGACGCCGGGCGGGCTGGCGTCGCAGCGATCGTCGATCGGTCACTACGAGCTCGCGGACGACGAGGCAATGATCGTGACGCTCCCGAACTGCGCGGACTGCGCCTACCAGGGGATCCAGATCGGGTCCGACTGGTACGCCTCGACCGACTACGAGACCCACCAGACCTCCCTGACCAAGGCGCAGGCGGTCACCGACCCGGACGCCAGGATGCGGTTCGTCATCTCCGAAGGCAACCCTGGCATCGCCAACTGGCTCGAGACCACCGGTCATCGCACCGGCCCGATGATGCTGCGCTGGCAACGTCTCGATCGCGACCTGACCCAGGACGCCGACGGGCCGACGGTCGAGGTCGTGAAGCTCGCGGACGTTCCCGACGTACTCCCGCACTACACCCCCATCACCACCGAGGAGTACGCCGAGCGCATTGCCGCGCGACAGCGCTCCGTAGCCCGAAGGATGATCTCTTGACCGCCACCACCTCTTCCCACCACGACACGTCCATCGAGGAGCGCTACCAGCCGGTGCCGCTGCTCCAGGACAAGGTGATCGTCCTGTCCGGGGTCGGTCCCGGCCTGGGCCGCTCGCTCGGCGAGGAGGCCGCCAGGATGGGCGCCGACCTGGTGCTCGTGAGCCGCACCGAGAAGCGCCTGGAGAAGATGGCCGAGATCGTCCGGTCCTACGGACGGCGTGCGCTCGTCGTCCCCACCGACATCACCGACGAGGAGTCCCGCCAGAAGCTGGTCGAGAAGGCACTCAACGAGTTCGGCCGGGTCGACTGCCTGATCAACAACGCCTTCGGTATCCCGCCGATGGACCCGATCACCACGATCAAGATCGAGGACCTGCGCGCGGCCAACGAGACCAACGTCTTCGCGCCGCTGCGGCTCTCGGCACTGTTCGCCGACGCGCTCTCGGCGGCCAAGGGCTGCGTCATCATGCTGAACTCCTGCGTGGCGTTCAGCTCCCAGCCCGAGTACGCCGGCTACAAGCTGTCCAAGGGCGCCCTCGAACACCTGGCGTCGTCGCTCGCCACCGAGCTCGGCCCTCGCGGGATCCGCGTCAACAGCGTGGCCCCGTCGTACATCTACGAGGACGTCAACCGGGCCTACTTCGACTGGCTCGCTTCCGAGGCCGGCGTGACGCACGACGACATCTACCGCGAGAAGGCGGACCCCACCGACCTCAAGCGGCTCGCCTCGTCGGAGGAGGTCGCTCGCGCGGCGCTCTTCCTCGCCAGCGATCTCGCGTCGGCCGTCACCGGGCAGATGCTGACCGTCGACTGCGGTGAGTTCCACGACTGACCCTGGCGATCTCGATCAATCCCACGACGCCGACCCGTCCTTCTGGCGCAATCGCGCCCGTGCGACGGGTTCCGGCTCGTAGAACCTGTCCTACTGGCGCGATTGCGCGGAAACGGCAGCCCGGCTAGGAGGCCACGATGACTGACAACGTGATGGCGCGGGAGCGCGCAGACGTCGGGTCGTACGACGACATCGTCGCGGCAGCCGTGCGCACGACGGGCATGACGGACATGGGCGGGACCGACCACGAGGCAGGTCTGCGGACCCTGGTGGAAGATCTCAACTCCGCGGAGGCGGGTCTGACCGGCAAGGGCAACTACTTCCAGCGGTCGGAGGTCAAGGGAGCGCTTGTGGGCCGGCTGCTCACCCAGGCACGGTTCAACGAGCTGCCCCAGCACGCCGACGTGCAGATCGAGCGGCCGATCTTCGTGATGGGGCTCCCGCGCACCGGCACCACCGCGTTGCACCGGCTGCTCCACGCGGACCCGATGGCGCAGGGGCTGGAGATGTGGATCACCCAGTTTCCGCAGCCGCGGCCGCCGCGGGAGACCTGGGAGTCCGACCCGATCTTCAACGGGATGCAGCAGGCATTCCGTGCACACCACGTCGAGTCACCGGAGTTCATGGGCATTCACTACATGGACGCCACCTCGGTCGAGGAGTGCTGGCGGCTGCTGCGCCAGACCGGCAAGTCCAACTCCTACGAGTCACTGGCGAACCTCCCCCGCTACACGGAGTGGCTCAAGGCCCAGGACTGGACCGATGCGTACGCCCGGCACAAGCAGAATCTCCAGCTGATCGGACTCAACGACGCCGAGAAGCGATGGGTCCTCAAGAACCCCTCGCACATGACGGCGCTCGACGCGCTGATGACCGTCTACCCCGACGCTCTCATCGTGTACACGCACCGAGATCCCGTTGTCTGCATCGCGTCGTCGTGCTCGCTGTCGGCCGAGACAACGGTGGGGCATTCGACGACGTACGTCGACGGCGTGATCGGCCAGACCCAGCTCGACCTCTGGTCGCGGGCGTACCACGCGTTCCACGACGCCCGGCCGAGGTACGACCCGACACAGTTCGTCGACGTCGCGTTCTCAGACCTGCTCGCCGACCCGATCGGCGTCGCACGCGGGACCTATGAGGCTTTCGGCCTGGACTGGACCCCGGACGCTCAGGCCGCGATCGAGGAGATCGACCGGGAGTCGAAGGAGGGCATGGCCAAGCCGTCGCACAGGTACTCGCTCGAGGACTACGGCCTGACCGAGGCCCAGGTGCAGGCGGCGTTCGACCGAGGCTGATCCCCGCTCGTTTCCACAACCGGCGAACCGGGCGGTTTCGAGAACGCTGGTCCCGGCGAAACGTCGTTCCATGAGCATCGACATCGATCCACCGTTCCTGGAGCGCACCAGCCTCTCCCTGCAGCACGCGGCCCTCGCGGTCCTCGATGAGGTGGCGATGCACCCGCCCGACACCGGCCCGTCGTACTGCCTGACGCAGCAGGGCCTGGCCGACGTCGGTGACGTCGCGACGGCCCTGGCCCGTGAGGTGCACGACGTGGCTGATGCCCTCGATGCCTTCCTCGCCTTCGCGCGCGACGTAGATGGAGACGTCGCCTGGGTCTTCGACGTGCTGCTGAGCGGGAGGCTGTCATGACGATCGAGACCCTGGTCGCCGGCGATCCCGCCGCGTGCGATCGCTCGGCCAGGGAGCTGGCCTGCCTCGGCGAGGCCACGGACCGGGCGACGACCTCCGTGGCCCGACGGTCCACGATCTCGACCGCCGACTTCGGCGGCCTGTCCGGCGACTCGTTTCGCCGGCACGCCGGCTCGCTGGCCGAAAGCCTGTCCGCGGAGTCCGGCCGCTGTCACAGACTGGCGCGGGCGATGGGCCAGCTCGCCCATGACCTCGACCGGGTCGCGGGCCTCATGGAGCAGGCCCGGCAAACCGCTCGGGCCCGCCGGTTGGTCGTGGAAGGGACGACGATCGTGGTGCCCGGCGCCCATGCCGATCCTGACCAGCATCGGGCCTGGCGCGAGCTCCGGGCGGTCGTGGCCGGCATCCGCGAGCTCGAAGCCCGGGCCCAACGCGAGTGGGTGGCGGCATTGGCGCGAGACACCGGGACGGCCCCGCCGGCGCGTCCGGCGCAGTCCCCTGCACGGGGCGGACTGCCGGGTCTGCCGGCCCCGGCCAACCCATCGGTCGTGACGCCCGGGCCTCTCTCGTCCCGGACGCCGAGCGGGGCGCCCGGCCTCACCGGCGTGACGAGCCCTGCGGGGCCGGCGTCGACACCGGGGGCCGAGACCGTCCGACACGGGCACCTGACTCCCGCGGCGACCATGGCCGCCGAGCCTGTGGCTGAGACGACCTGGGCCGCCGAGCTGGTCGGCCCGCACGCTGAGCCCTGGTCCCCGGCCGGCACGCCGGCGTACGAGGAGATGCTCGATGAGCCGGCCTGACCTCGGGATCGCTCTGCCACCATCCTGGCGGCGGCGCGCCGACCCCGGGCGCGGGATCTTGGTGTCGGCCCGGTCCACGACGGCTCCCGCCAGCGGCGTCCGCCCCGAGATCACCCTGCGCTGCGTCGCGGTGTCCGAGGACCTGGCCACCTGGCGCACGGCCGCGATGGCGGAGCTGGGACGACGCCTCGACGACTTCGACGTCGAGGACGCGGACGACTACGACCTGGCCGGCCGGCCGGTGGCCTACCGACGCTTCGCGCACCGCATCCTCGGGACGGACGTCGTCTGCGAACAGTGGGCCTGGGTCGTCGAAGGCCTCGGCGTCACCCTCACCGCCACGGTTGCCCGCGAGGACTACCCGGCCTACTGCGACCTGTTCGAGGCCATCGCCGAGACCGTCGACCCGGGGCCGCAGGCGGCCTGAACGGGATCAGGCGAAGGCCACCAGCGCCCGGAAGTCCCGAGGGCTGATCCCCCGCTCGCGCTTGAAAGCGGTGCTCAGCGCGAACGGCGTGCTGTAGCCGACCCGCCGGGCCACGGAGGCCACGGTCGCGCCGGGATCACGCAGCAGGTCGGCGGCGAGGGCCAGCCGCCAGCCGGTCAGGAAACCCATCGGGGGCTCGCCCACGACGTCGTTGAACCGGCGGGCGAACGACGCCCGGGAGACGCCGGCTGCGGCGGCGAGGTCGGCAACGGTCCACGGGTGCTCAGGGTGGTGCTGGAGCAGCCGCAGCGCTGGTCCGACGACCGGGTCGGCGTGACCGGCGTACCACGCAGGGGGATGCGCTTCCGGACGGGCGAACCACGCCCGCAGCACCGCGATCAGCAGCAGGTCCAGGAGTCGGTCCAGGACGGCATCCTGGCCGGGTTCCTCCTTGACGATCTCGTCGGCGAGCAACGAGACGAGGGGCGAGCGCAGCTCTCCGGCCCGCAGCACCAGGAACTGCGGGAGGGCCCGCAGCAGCCGGCGGCTGACCTCACCTTCGACCATGTAGGCGCCGGTGAGCATCACCGTCTCGCCGACGGCGCTGTTGCCCCAGCTGCGCACGCCCTGGTGCATCTCTTCCTCCAGCTCGCGGCCGTCCGGGGTGCGACAGACCTGACCTGGATGGATCACGGCCTGCGGGCGGGTGTCCGGATCGTCGGAGACGGTCCAGTGATCCGGCCCGAGGGCGATAGCGACATCGCCGGCCTCGAGTCGAACCGGGACACCGGTTTCGGGGATCGCCCACGCGTGGCCCCGGACGATCGCCGTGACGGTCAACGGTGACTCGTCCTGCAGGCGCACCGACCAGGGCGCGTCCATCAGGCAGCGCAGCAGGAACGCACCCTGGGCTCTGGGGCCGTCGAGGAGGGCAGCAAGTCCGTCCATGGGTCGATTCTAGACGCTCGCGTATGAATCTGTCGCTCTCAGCGATGTTTCGTCTCACACGATCGCGCTTGGCTGGAGCCATGACCGAGACCATCGAAGCTCTCCGCGGACCCGCCCTCCTCGCCGCCACCCTGGCCACCGGCCTCCAGGCCGGCACCTACTACGTCTGGGCGTGCGGCGTCATGCCCGGCCTGGCCCGCAGCGACGACCGCACCTTCGTCGCCGCGCTGCAGCACATGAACGTTGCCATCGTGAACCCGGTCTTCCTGGCGAGCTTCCTGGGCACACCCGTCCTCGCGGCCGCGGCCGCGGTCACCTGCGGTTCGACCGCTCGGCCGTGGGCCCTCGCCGGGCTGGTTCTCGCGATCGGCACCGTGGTCGTGACGGGCGCCGCCAACATTCCCCTGAACGAAGCTCTCGAAGCGGCCGGCAACGTGGACAAGATCAAGGACCTGGCCGCGGTGCGGGCCGACTTCGAGGACTCGTGGGTGCGCTGGAACGCCGTGCGCGTCGTCACTTCCACTGCCTCGCTGGCCTGCCTGGCCTGGGCCACCGTCAAGTCGTGACGTGGCCCAGGCCCGACCTAGACCCAGAATCCGTGATCGTGCGCCGGCAGGTAGTTGGCGTTGCCGGCGAAGTCCACGTCGTAGCCCCCGTCCAGGTTGATGGCCGGGATCAGCGTCGTGGCGTCGCAGTCGGCGAAGCCCTGCGCATTGGTCACCACGGTGCAGATCTGGATCACGCTGTGATCGGTGTTCTGGGTCGTCGTGAACACGAGGGTCTGACCGGCGAGCGGGGCTCCGTCGTTGCCGGTGAGCGTGGCCCGTACCCGTCCGCCGTTGTCGCCGACCTGGGTGATCAGCACTTCCGCGTCGAGTGCGCTGGCCGCCCGACTCACGTTCTGGGTGAACGTCGTCGAGGTGCTCGGCGCGTAGGTGACGTCACCGGAGTAGGTGGCCTTGACGTGGTGCGCTCCTGCGCTGAGGCCGCTGAGGGTGATGGACGCCTGGCGACGACCCTGCACGGTGCTGACCGGCGCGGTACCGAGCACGTCGCCGCCCTCGGTGAAGGTCACGGTCCCGGTCGGGTTGCCGGTCCCCCCGGCGTCCGGTGTCACTACTGCGGTCAATGTCACGCCGTCGCCGAAGGTCGACGGGTTGGCCGACGACTCGATGCCGGTGACGGTGGCGGTCTGACCGACCGACTGTGACGTGTAAGCCGTCTGGCCCTGGAAGTTGAAGTTGCCGACGTACACCGCCCTGATGGAGTGCGAGCCGGGCGACAGCGTGGAGGTCACGAACTGCGCCGTCGACGTGTTCGGGCCGGCCGGGCTCAGGCTGGTCGCGCCGAGGAGGACCCCGCCCTCCCAGACCTGGACCACCCCCGACGGGCGACCGGTCGCCGGGGCGACTGCCTTGACGGTCGAGGTGAACGTCACGGCCTCTCCGAAGTCGGCCACGTCGTCGCTGCTCGCCAACGTCATCTCGGTGCCACCCTTGGTGACGTTCTGGCCGTTGCCCAGATCGAGGGTGCCGGCGCTGTTCACGAAGTTGCCGTCACCGCTGTAGACGGCCGCGATCGCGTAGGTGCCGGGCGAGAGCGACGCGAAGGTGGTGCTGGTCGCAGTTCCGTTCACCAGGTTGGCCGGGCCGCCCAGGTTTGCGCCATTGACCGTGAACCTGACCGTGCCGGTCGGGAGACCGGCGCCGGGCGCGACCGGCGAGACCGTCGCCGTGAACGTGACGCCCTGACCGGACTGGGCAGGGTTGGCCGACGAGACGACCACGGTGGAGGTCTGCGCGCGGTTCACCTTCTGGATCAGGTTTCCGTTGCTGCCCAGGAAGCTGTCGTCCCCGCTGTACGTCGCCACGATGACGTGCTGCGAGACCGAGAGCGCCGCGGTGGTGATCGACGCGTGGAAGCCCGTGCCCGAGTTGACCGGGACCGTGCCGAGCTCGGTCGACCCGTCGGTGAACGTGATCGTCCCCGAGGGTGCGCCCGCCCCGGGAGCCTGCACGGCGACGGTGGCCGTGAACGTCACCGGCTGGCCGAAGACTGAGGGCGCGGAGGAGCTCTGCAGCGTGACCGAGGTGGCCGCCTTGTTGACCTGCTGGGTGATCGGGTCGGAGGTGCTGGTGATGAAGTTGGCGTCACCGCTGAGGTACTTCGCCGTCACGCTGTGGTTGCCGACGGTGAACGTGCTGACCTGGAGATCGGCCTGCCCGTTGTCCAGCTGGGCGAAGACGCCGGCCGGGTTGCCATCGATGAAGAACTGGATGGCGCCTTCGGGTGTGCCGGTCGCGGGGCTGACAGGAGTGACCTCGGCATGCAGGGTGACGAGCTGACCGACCACCGAAGGGTTGGGCGACGATGTGACCGTGGTCGTCGTGTGTGCGGCGATCACGTGCTGAGTCAGGCTGTCCATGGCGCCGGCAAAGTTGTCGTCGCCGGCGTAGTCGGCGGTGACAAGGTGGGAGCCGGCGTCGAGGTGAGCCGTCGGCGAGGTGGCGGTGCCACCGGTCAGCGTGACCGGGCCACCGAGGTTGGTGCCGTCGACCGCGAACTGCACGGTGCCGTCGGGAGTGCCTGCGCCGGGACCGACCGCGGACACGTCGGCCGTGAAGGTCAGGGGCTCACCGGCGACGGCGTTGGCCTCCGACGTGCTGAGGTCGACGCTCGCCTCGGCCCTGTTGACGCCGTGGGTGAGTGCTGCGGACGAGCTGGACGCGAAGTCGGCGTTGCCGTTGTACGTCGCGTCGATCGCGTGGTTGCCGGTGCTCAGGTTGGCAATCGCCAGCGTGGCCGTGTTCCCGGTCAGCGGCACCGCGGTGCCGAAGGGCTGCCCGTCGACGTTGAACTGCACACCACCCGCCGGCGCACCGACGCCCGGGGGGACCACGCCGACCTGGGCGGTGAACGTCACCGTCTGGCCGTGGACGGTGGGGGCGATGTCACTGGTGAGCGCGGTCGTGGTGTCCGCCTTGTTCACGGTCTGCGTCTTGGTGGCTGCCGTGCTGCCGAAGAAGTTGCCGTCGCCGCTGTACACCGCGCCGACGGTGTGATCACCGGTGCTGAGGCTCGCGGTGCTCTGGGAGCTCGCCGCACCCGCGACGAGGCTGACGGGTGAGCCGAAGGCCGAACCGTCGACGGTGAACTGGATGGTGCCGGTCGGGACGCCGGTGCCGTCCGCGGCCGCCACGGACGCGGTGAAGGCGGTCGCCTGGCCGTGCACAACAGGTGCGGGGGTGCCGACAGTCGTCGCGCTGCCGTTCTTGGTCACCGTGAACGGCACCGAGACCGACTTGGCGCCGTAGAACGTGGTGGCGGCGAACGACGTGGTCAGGGTCGCCGCTCGCGGCGGGCCACTGATCGGGAGGGTCGCGGTGGCAACGCCCTGTGCGTTGGTCGTGGCACTGATGCTCGTCCCACCGGACAGGCTGAACGTGAGGGTGCGGCCCGGCAGCACCGAGGTGGAGAGGTTCGGGTCGGTGAGGGTCGCGGTGACCGTGGCCGAGGTGTTCTGGGGTGCCGAGGTGGCGCCCGAGTAGGCAACGTCGACGAGGTTGTCGATCGTGACTAGCCTGTCGCTGTTCGCGGTCTGGGTCTGGCAGCCGGTGCCGAGGAAGCCGCTGTTCGCGCCGTTGCCGTCGATGCCGCGCACCGTGTAGGACCCGTTGGGATACGCGTGTGTGTCGATCGACACCGAGAACGAGCCCGCACCGTTCTGCTGCTGGCTGAACACCACGGTGTTGGCCGAGTTGATCAGCTGCAGCGTCGTCCGAACGGAGCCGCTGCAGTGCTTGACCCCCAGGATCGAGCTGTTGTCCACCCCACCTGAGTCGGAGAGCGTGACCGTCCCCCGGAGGGTCGCACCCGCAGCCGGCGACGTGAGCGCCGCCTGCGCGGAGCCGACAAGGGAGACGGTGAACCCGAGAGCCAGTGCTACGACGGCCATGGCCGCGATGAGACGACGCACGATGGAACTTCCTTCTGCAGACGGGGTCACTTGAGCACGACACCTTGGGCGGTGGAGGAGAGGTAGTTCGCGTTGCCGGCGAAGGTCGCCTTGTAGCCGTTGGAGAGGATCAGCCCGAGCAGCTGGCTGGCCGCGTTGCAGTTGGCCACACCCGACGAGTCCGTGGTGGACGTACACACCGTCGTGCTGCCCACCTTGAACTCGATCGGCACACCGCCCACCCGGCCATTGGCGGAGCTGAGCGTGATGCGCAGCTGGCCGAGCGGCAGGCCGAGCGGGATCAGGCTGACCACGGCCGCGTCGGCCTTGATGGTCGTGGCCAGCTTCGCCACCGTCACCGCCTTGACCGCGGAGGTGCTCGCCGTGAACGACGACGACCCGGAGTAGACGGCCTTGATGGCGTGCGGGCCGGCGCCGAGATCGCTCCGGGTCAGGCTCGCCGTGGCGTTGCTGCCGGGTGCCGCACTGACCGGAACGGTCGCCAGGGTGGTGCTTCCGTCGAGGAAGGTCACCGAGCCGCCGGGGCTGCCCAGCGTGTCGAGAGCGGGATCGACGGTGGCGGTGAACGTGACCGGTTGACCGAACGAGGTCGCGGTCGCGGAGACCGCGAGCGACGTCGAGGTGGTGATCTTCGCGACGCTCTGGGTGATCGACCCGAGCGCGGAGACGAAGTGGATGTCACCGGAGTAGATGACCGAGACGTTGTGGCTGCCCGGCTGCAGGTTCGAGACGGTCGGGCTGGTCGCCTGACCTCCCGTCAGCTCCTTGGCATCACCCAGTGGCTGGCCGTCGACCACGAACTGCACGAAACCGGTCGGGGTCCCGGTGCCGACCTGCTGGGAGCCGACCGTGGCCGTGAACGAGACGGCCTGGCCGTAGGTGCTGTTCGGAGCGGACGACGCGACGTCGAGATCGACACCCGCCGAAGCCACGGTCTGGGTGATGATCGCACCGCTGCCGGAGAAGCCGGGGTCGGGGACGAAGGCCGCGATCACGGTGTGGTCACCCGGGTCGGGTGAGCCAAGGGTCGCGCTCTCGGCGACGCCCTGGCCGTTCACCGGAACGGGGCTGCCGAAGTTCGCGCCGTCCACGGAGAACTGCACGGCGCCCGCGGGCGCACTGCTGTCCTCGGCGTCGACCTGGGCGGTGAAGGTGATCAGGGCACCGAACGTCGACGGGTTCTCCGACGACGTGACGGTCGTGCTCGTCGCCACGATCGCCGCACCGGCGATGACGGTCTGGCTGATCGGGGTCGACTGACTGCCGCCGTATCCCGTGTCGCCGGCGTACGTCGCGACGATGCTGTAGGAACCAGGGGCCAGGTCGGGCACGTTGATGGTGGCCTGGCTGCCGCCGGGGCCGGCCTGCAGGGAAGCTCCACCGATCACGTCGCCGTTCGCGGTGATCGTGACAGTGCCGGTCGGGGCACCCGAACCGGGTGCCACCGCGGCCACGTGGGCGGTGATGGCGACGTTCTGGCCCTCGTTGGACGGAGACGGCGTGGCGACCACCGAGGTGACGGTGTCGGCCTGCGTCACCTCCTGGGTCAACGAGTCCGACCCGTTCTGGTAGCTGGCGGAGCCGCCGTAGGCAGCGGTGACGGTGTGGCTCCCGGTGACCATGGAGGTCACCGGCGAGAAGGCGGCAACTCCACCGACCAGGGCAACCGGGTCGCCGACGGCGCTGCCGTCGACGAGGAGCTGCACGGTGCCGTTGGGAGTGCCGCCTCCAGGGGCGAGCACCGAGACGCTGGCGTTGTAGCTGACGGCTTCACCGGAGACCGTGGTGGTGTCCGAGGCGACCAGAGCCACGCTGACGTCGGCCTTCGTGACGCTCACGTTGCGAGGTGCCGCTGAGCTTGCGTTGTAGGTGTCGTCACCGGCGTACGTCGCGACGATGCTGTGCGCGCCCACCGACAGCGTGGAGAGCGTCGCCGATGCCGTCCCCGACCCGTTGAGGGTTGCCGAGGCGAGCGTGTTCCCACCCTCGGACCAGGTCACGGTTCCCGTCGGGGTGCCGCCACCCGAGTTGGCCGTCACCGTGGAGGACAGGGTCACCGGCTGGCCGAAGACCGAGGTGCCCGGCGCGACCGTCTGGGTGGTCGTGGTCGGGAGCGGCGGGTTGCGGACCAGGAACGACGTCGTCGGCGAGGTGCTGGTGCCGAAGTTGGCGTTGCCGTTGTAGACGGCCGCGACGGTGTGGTTGCCCAAGGGCAGGTTCGAGATGGCCGAGCTCGTTGCAACACCGGCGCCGTTGAGCGGCACCGCGGCCCCGAAGTCGTTGCCGTCGACCTTGAACTGCACCGCGCCGACTGCAGGGCCACTGCCCAGGCCGGGAGCGACGGTGGCGGTGAACGTGACCGGGTCACCGATGGTCACCGGTGACGCCGACGGGACGACGGACGTGCTCGTCGGGATGACAGCGACCGTGAACGCATCGGAGTCGCTGGCCGGGATGAGCGTCGCGTTGCCGGCAAAGGTCGTGGTGATCGTGGCGTTGCGCGGCGGGCCGGCAACCGGGATGGTCGTGGTGGCGATGCCCGCGGCATCCGTGGTCGCGTTGGCGGTGGCACCGCCCGACAGGGCGAAGGTGACCTGTCGGCCGCCGGCGCTGGCGCCGCTCAGGTCGGTGAGCTGGGCACTGACGATGGCGGTGCCGGTCTGCGGCGCACTCGTGGCACCCACGTAGGTCAGGGTGCTGCAGCCCTGCGGGGTCACGACGACGGTGGAGACGTTGGTTGCGGCTCCGGCCGAGACGATGACGCCCCAGTTGGCACGAGACCCGTTCTTGGACATCCCCTCCGACTGGGAGGGCACGGCCAGCGTGGCCGTGTAGTTGCCGTTCGTGCCGGTCACGGTGGATGCGGTGACGACCTGGCCGGGGTTGATCTGCGACTGGTCGAGCTTGATCGAGACAGGCACACCCGCGGCGAAGGTGCCGAGCTGGCCGCTCACGGTGACGTTTCCTCCGGCACATGTCAGCGACGGCGTGATGGTCTCGGAGACGGTGGTTCCGGGTGCGGGCGTGGACGAGCTGCTCAGGTTGCGGGTGAGCGTCAGTGTCGCTCCGTCGAGCGGGAGCACCAGGATTTCCTTGGCGTCGTTCTTGAACGTCGGCGACCACCAGTTCGTGTCAGCGGCCACGCCGTCGGAACCGACAGCCGAGATCTTGTCGGTCGGCAGGTTGCTGCCGATCGGGACGGAGACGTTCTCCGTGGTGACATTGCTGGGGCCGACGAACGGCATGGTGCCGTTGAACGGCGAGGACCCGGTGCCGCCCAGTGAACCGGCGTCATAGGTGAACCCGCCGGTGTAGGCGATCTGTGTGTTGTTCTGCCAGCTGTCGCCCGGGTTCAGGGGGAAGTTGTGCGTCTTCCAGCTCGGCGACGGGGTGAGCGTCAGGTTGATGTCGGCCACGATGCCGGTGGAGATGATCGAGACGGTCGCAGTGGCGTTCAGGTGCTGCTGCTGGTTCTCCTGCAGCAGGGCGAGGTCGGAACGTCGTACGTAGCGGGTGCCGGAGACGGTGCCGCTGAAGTTCTTCAAGGTGGCGGTGCCACTGCCGGTGTCGACGGTGCCACTGCCGCTCGTGATGGTGCCGTTGATGTTCAGCTTGTAGGCGTCGTGCCCGTTGAACGTCTCGACCCCCGCGACCGAGTAGGTCACGTTCTCGTTGATGGTGACATCGGTGCCGGTGGCCTGGTACCGGAAGCTCGTCTGGTACGTCCACGACCAGCCCTGGCTCCAGACCGGAACGTCGTGCCCGGTGGCCTGCACTGCCTGGGCCGGCGTGGCACCGCCAGTTGCTGCCAGCAGGCCGACGACGATCGCCAGGATGCTCAGGAGGGTGAGCCGGGCGCGAGATGTCCTGCGCGGGTGCCAGTTCTTGTTGCGTGCTGAATCGAGTGTGGCACCTGCGCGCATGTCCCATGTCCCTTTGCGTCGAGCCCCGAGAGCGGACATGAGCGTCCGCGGCGGTGATTCGTAACACGCCAGAAACCGAGACCTCAAGGCGGGACTGGACCGGTCTTTACTTTACGGGGACGCGCGCGTGACCTATCCACGGATCGCTCGTTAAGACACCCTCTTAGTCGTCGAGGGTGCCCCTCGCGCGGGGCTCAGGCCCCGCCCCCCATGAGGTTGCGGAGCCGGGGCCCGCCCCCGGCCAGCCCGACAACTGCGGCCACGGTGTCGCGCTTGGTCCATGCGTGCGACGAGGCCGCCCTCACCTCGAACGTCCGTCGGTCGCCGGGCAGGGCGGCCTGGGTCCGGGTGACGATGACGAACAGGTTCGCAGCCTCTCCGGGCACCAGTGGGTCGGTGCGGTAGTCGTCGGCCGTGACCGCGCGGGTCACGTCCTGTCCGCCCACCAGGTAGGTCACGTTGAACTTGCGGCTCCTCGGCGTACCCCGGATCTCCATCCGGTCCGTCGCGTCGCCGCGGTTCGTCACGCGCACCTCGAACGTCGCGCGGCGGGCGTTTCGCTGCAGCTGCCTCGTGACCGACTGCTCGGAGTCGTAGTCCCCGACGCCGACGAAGCTCCCGCCGGTCGGGCGGATCGCCACGTCGGGCCGGTACTGCGGGTCCGGCGTGACCGGCTTGCTGGTGATGGTGAGAGCCTGGGTTGCGGTGCCCGTGTTCTGGGCTGCATCGGTGACGGATGCCGTCACGGTGTGGTGCCCCTCGGAGATCGTGGCCGCGCTGACGCCCCACGTGCCACCGGTGTTCACCGTGGCGGTCAGGTGCTGCCCGCCCACGGAGACGTGCACTGTCGAGCCGGCCTGCTCGGCCGTCGTCCCATACGTCCAGGGCGAGGTGTCGTTCGTCGAGCGAGTCGCGCCGCCATCGATGGTCACGACCGGCACGGTGACGTCCACGGTGAGGATCTGGGTCGCCGATCCCGTGTTCTGGGCGGGATCGTCGATCGACGCCACCACGCTGTGGGATGCCTCGGTCAGGGTGGCCGCCTGGACGCTCCAGGTGCCACCGTCGCCGACCGTCGTGGTCAGGGTCTGGCCGCCGACGGTGACAGTCACCGCCGTGTCCGGCGCCCCGTCCGTCGTCCCTGAGATCAACGGGGTCGTGTCGTTGGTGGCCCCCGTCGCGCCGCCGTCGATGGACATGGCGGGTGCCGAGACGTCCACGGTGAGGACCTGGGTGGCGGTGCCTGTGTTCTGGGACGCGTCGGTGACCGAGGCCACCGCGTCGTGGGGTCCTGCGGCCAGGGCGGTCGCACTGACGGCCCAAGCCCCTGCGGCGCCGACCGACGTGCTCAGGGTCTGCCCGCCCACGTTGACGGTCACTGCCCGGCCGAGGGGCTCGTCGGTCGTACCCGAGATCGTCGGGGTCGTGTCATTCGTGGAGCGCGTAGCGCCGCCATCGATGGTCACGACCGGCGCGGTGAGGTCATCCTTGGCAACGGTGAAGGGGCTGTTCGTCACAGCGACCGAGCCGGGTGTGAGAGCGCGGCCCTTGAGCGAGGCGCCGTCACCGAAGGCGATCGCACCTGCCCCGAGGAAGGTGCCGACGTACTTGGCCCCGGCGCCGAGCGAGATCGCGCCGACCACCTGCCAATAGACGTTGTTGGCCAGCGCGCCATCGGTCAGCACGACCTTGCTGAGCGCCGCAGAGCTGAGCGCCGCGCCGATCTGGAAGACGAAGACCGCGTTCGAGTCGCCGTCGGCGTCGAGGGTGATCGTGCCCGTGTTCGAGAAGGCTGCGGCGGTGCTGTAGAGGCCTGGATGGAAGGTGACGCCCCCCTGGTCACCGGCGAACGCGGTGCCGCCCGTCTGAGCGGCCGCGGCCGCATAGGCGTCGGCTCGATCCGACTGCGCGGTCTCCGCGGCGGTGTCCTTGTCGTGGATCGTGCCGGCCAGAGTGCCCGGGGGGAACCCGCTGATCGCACCGCTGGGGCTGAGCCCGAGGTCCCCCGCGAGCACGGTGCCGGCGCCGGTGTTCGCGACGCTGGTGCCAGCAAGGATCGAGTAGGTCGCGGCGGTGCCCAGGTCCACGAAGGTGGCCGCCGCCATGGGCGCCGTTGGCACCTGGGCCGAGGCTGTGGACACGGTCGCGAGCTGACCTGCGACGAGCAGCGCGGATGCTCCGATGGCCACCCGTGCCATCCCGGTCCGGGTGACGATCTGGCGGGGGCGACGAATTCGACTCAACATTGAGTGCCTTCGGTTGAGGCACCGCGATCGTTCACCTGGTCGTCCAGACGAGCGAGACTCGACGGTTGCCTACGTTTTCGACCATAAGCACGAGCATGGGGTGCGTCTGTCGTTCACCGAAGAGATGGCCGATCGGTCATTTGTCAGGGCGCGTCTGACACTCCACGAGGCGCATCGGCCCACATCAGGTTTCACCGGCAGCGGCTCGGATCGCCCGTTCGGCCACGGCGTGCTCGTCGGTGCGTGCGTCGTACGACCAGAAGTCTCGGAGGATCAGCGCGGTCAGCGTGACGCCGCCGATGCAGGCGAAGCCGCCGCTGGAGATGGCGCCGCGGACCGTCCACAGGTCGGCGGTGATGCCGGCTCGGACCTGACCGCCGAGCGGGCCCAGGGAGTAGGACAGCATCTCGATGCCGGCGAGGCGGCCGCGCATCGCTTCGGGGATCGTCTGGCTCCACACCGTGCCGCGGAAGACCCCGCTGACCATGTCGGCGGCTCCGGAGAGTGCGAAGAACGCGGCGACCAGCCAGATGTTGGGCATCAGCCCGGCAAGCCCGACGCAGACGCCGTACGCCGCCGCTGCGATCACGATGGCCCGGCCATGGTGGTGGATCCGCGAGGTCCAGCCGCTGAGGCCGGTAGCGACCAGGGCGCCGACCGTCTCGGCGGAGTAGAGCAGGCCGAGCAGCTGCGGCTTCTCGAACACCTCCTTGGCCAGCGCCGGGAAGAGCACGACGGGCAGCGCCAGCAGCATCGCGGCAATGTCGACGAAGTAGGTGCCGAGAAGGTCACGACGAGACAACGCGTATCGGATCCCTTGCCCGATCCCCGCCAGGCTGGGCGGTGTCGTCTCCTCCCGGTGCGGGTAGGGGCGCATCAGTACGAACATCGCGGTCGCGACGCCGAGACCGCAGATGTCGATGAGGAAGCACCAGCCGATGCCGACGTAGGCCACGAGGAGTCCTCCCACCGCGGGGCCGACCAGGACGCCAAGCTGCATGCCCAGGCTGGTGAGGGCGTTCGCCGCCGGGATCTGGTCGTGCGTCACGGTGCGCGGCATCAGCGCCTCGCGTGAGGGCCGCTGCAGCGAGGAGGACGATGCCAGCAGGGCACTCACGACGAAGATCACCCAGACGCTGGGGTCACCACGGAACGCGTTGACGGCCAACACCGCGGTGAACAGCGCCTGCGCGAGCCCGGCCCACACCAGGAGCTTGCGCCGATCGACGTGGTCCGCGAGCGCGCCGCCGTACAGGCCGAACACGACCAGCGGCCCCAGCTCCACCAGACCGACAGCGCCGACGGCGAAGTTGGAACCAGTGATCGTGTAGATCTGGAACGGGATCGCGACATAGGTGACCATCGCGCCGAAGTAGAAGACCGTGCCGGCGAGGAACAACAGCCGGAAGTCCCGGGAGGCGCGGAGCGGCGTCACATCCATGCGCAGCGCGCGCATCCGCTCGGTCCAGGTCACGAGGGTCCAGTCTGGCAGCGGGCGCGGCTGGCCACACCCGGATTTTCGGCGCGGAAGTTTCACTGGTTAACCAGTGAAACTGTCACTTCACCTGGAGAATTTCCCGGGTGAAGCGAGGGTTTCACTGGTTAACCAGTGAAACTGCGGGCTACCGCGCAGTGACCCGGATCCGGGCGCCCCGGCGCGGGACGCTGGTGATGTTGCGGACCTTGGGCTCGTCATCACCCACGGCGGTGACGTCGTACGCCGCGAACACCTCGCGCAGCACGGCTACGCCCTCCATCAGCGAGAAGCCTGCGCCGATGCAGCGCCGCACGCCACCACCGAACGGGATCCACGTGCCCGGGGCAGGCGGCTGGGGCTCACCGTTGGGCTTGAGGAAGCGGGTCGGCTGGAACGCATTCGGATCGGGATGGTTCTCGGACTTCTGGTGGGCCATGATGATCGACGGCCCGACGGTCGCCCCCGCGGGCAGATCGATGCCTCCGATCGTGGCCGGCTTCATCAACGTCCGCACGACCATCGGGATCACCGGGTGCAGGCGCATCGACTCCTTCAGCACCGCGTCGAGCCAGTCGTCGTCGCCATTGGTCGCGGCCTCCTGAGTCCGCTTCAACAGATCGGGAGAGCGGCCGACCTCGTAGAGCGCCCACGACAAGGCGGTCGCGGTTGTCTCGTGGCCGGCGAGCAGGAGGGTCACGAGCTGGTCGCGGAGCTCCATGTCGTTCAACGCATCTTCGCCGTCGTCTCCGCGGACCAGCATCAGCCGGGACAACACGTCGGTCCGGTCCGCGAGGTCCGGCACGGTGCGGCGTTCGCGGATCTCGGCATAGATCAGTCGGTCCAGCGCGTACTGGTTCTGCACGGTGCGCTTCCAGGGCCCGTACTTCTGCAGCTTGGGATAGCCCCAACCGAGCAGGATCGCGGGGCTGACCTCGACGGTGGCGTTGACCCGCGGCCTCAACTGGGCGAGCCGCTCCTCGTCGGTGACCCCGAAGACGACCCGCAGGATGACCTCGAGCGTGAGTGCGTTCATCCGCTCGAGCGAGCGGAACTCCGTCCCCGACTCCCAGCGGGCGATCTCCTCGCGCGCCAGTGAGGTGACCAGCGACTGGTACTCCCGCAGGGCATGGCCGTTGAACGCCGGCATCAGCAGCTTGCGAGCGCGCTTGTGGTCGGCGCCGTCCTGCAGCAGCAGCGAGTGCTCGCCCATGATCGGCCCGAGGATCCCGTTGCCCTTGCCGGCGTGGAAGATCTCAGGGTCGCCGGCGAAGATCTCCTTCGCGTGTTCGGGCTTCGTGAAGAACACGAGCGGCCGTCCGCCGGGCACGAGCCGGACCGTGAACGTGTCGCCGTACTTGCGCTGCAGGTAGGGATGGAACCAGTGCCGGAAGCGCAGCAACCCTGCACTCTGGACCAGCACCGGCCACTTCGGGCCAGGTGGCAATCCCGCCAGGTCGACCGGGGGCAGGGAATGGCCGCCCATGCCGCTCATCCGCCGGAAGCGCCGTGCGGTGAGTGCGTCAGTGCTCGAGTGGTCCTCCACGATGGTCACCCCCCCGAGGCTACGCACGCCTCGGTGGCGGGTCATCCGTCCGTGGTAGGAGAAAGGTGACGGGTCAGGAACGACACCTGGTGGGCGAGGGCGGGCTGGAACCACTCGTTGCCCGGCCAGACGTCGAAGTGGTCGCACGGGTAGTGGCGCACCTCGGCGCGGCCCTTGAAGGCCGCCTTGGCCGCCGCGTACGGCGGCGCGCTGCGGTCGAAGTCGGCGATCTGCACCAGCAGCGGACACCGGAGGTCCGTCGCGAACCTCCCGGGTCGGTGACCGCCGAGCTGGAGCCCGACCGACGCGTCGATCTCGTTGCGCCAGGTTGGCCCGACGAGCGACAGGTAGTCCTCGTAGTAGCCGTCGAGCGTCATCGCCGCGACGTCGCCGGGTCGACCGACCACCGGCATCATCACCGGGTCCCGACCACGGGCGGACGCGACACGGCTGCGGACCCCGGCCACCGTGGACTGGGCGATGGACGACATCTTGTGGCTCGCCAACGCATGCCATGCGGCAGCGAGGCCGTCGACGAGCGGGGCCAGGGACACCACGGCCGCCACGTCGTCACGGCCGGCACCTGCGGCCAGCACGTGACCGCCCGCGAGCGAGGCGCCCCAGAGCACGATCCGCCGCTCATCCACGTCGGGCAGGCCACCCGCTGCTCGCATGGCCGCCCGGTAGTCGTCGAGCTGTGCCGTCATCGACACCCGTTGCCGGGGCGAGCCGCCCGACGAGCCGAAGCCGCGGTAGTCGAAGGCCAGCACGTCGAGCCCGGCCTTGCTGAGGCCGTCGGCGAACGGTTCGAGACCGGAGTCCTTGGTGCCGCCGAGCCCGTGCGCCATCACGACGACCGGGCGTCCAGCCGAGGTGGCCAACGCGTCGCCCGCCCCGGCGAAGTGCCAGCCGTGACAGTCAGCCGCGCCGGTGCCGTCGCCGGCGCCGAAGGTGACCTCGGCGTACGTCATGGCTTGCTCCCGGGGACGGATCCGTAGATGGCGCTCAGCCAGATGTGGACCAGGGCCTCGACGTGCTCCTCACGGCTCAGCGGGCCTCCGAGGGTCAGCCGTTCGAGTGCCCGGTCGTTCAGCTCGAGCAGCACGGTCGCCAGGGTGACGGCGTCCGGTCCCGGCGGTGCGTGTCCGGCTTCGCGTTCGGCGACGATCATCCCGGCCACGTGGGGCACGAACGACTGTCGGTCGCTCTCCCACATCTGGCGTACGGCGGGGCTGGTCGCGCGCGCCTCGAGCATCGCGCGGTAGACGTGCTGGTGTCGGTCCCAGGCGCCGAACAGGCCCTGGATCGTGCCTTCGATGCGGGCCCGGGGTTCGCCTTCTCCGACCAGCACGTCGGTGGCCTCGAAGGCCTCGTCGTACATCGCCTCCATCAGGGCAGCCACCGCGGCGGCCTTGTTCTCGAAGTAGAAGTAGAACGCCGAGCGGGTCACGCCGGCGCGCCGGGAGATGTCGGCGATGTTGATCGACTCCAGGCTGTGTGGACCGTCCTGCAGGAAGTGGTCCAGCGACTCCAGCAGCGCAGCCCGGCGCCGGTCGCCTCGTGGGGGTGGCCGCCGCTCGGTGTCCTCCGTCATCGGACTCGCCTCGCCAGCTCCGGGGCGCCGTGCTCCAGCGCCCGCCGCACGCCGGCCGGAATCTCTCGGACCCGGATGTCGTGCTCGTAGAGGAAGTAGTCGAGCTGCTGCGTGTGCCGGGGTCGGTCGAGGACGTGGCCCAGGTACTTCTGCTGGTCCTCGACGATGACCCGCTCCATCGCGTCGGCGGGCGGCAGGCGGTAACGACCGACGGCGTACGCCGCCAGCAGGCGCGCCTGGCTCTCGACGAAGGGAAACAGGGTCGGCGTTGCCTGCGCGAAGCCCATGAACACGAGGTCGTCGATGCCGGGCTTGAACATCCGCTTGAAGAGCGGGATCTGGTTGTCTGGCGCGCTCACCAGCTCGGGGTCGAAGAACGGGAACGTGATGTTGTAGCCGGTCGCGTAGACGATCACGTCGAAGTCGCTGCTGGTGCCGTCCTCGAAGTGGACCGTGCTTCCGTCCAGGCGGGTGACATTGGGCTTCGGGACCACGTCACCTGAGCTCAGCCGCAGCGGCAGCTCCGCCGACTGGGTGGGGTGCGCCTCGAAGAACCTGTGGTTGGGGGCCGGGAGACCGTAGAGCTCCGGGTTGGAGCCGGTCATGAACTGCATCTTCTGGGCGAGCTTGCGCTGCCAGGCGAGCGGGATGTGGGGTGAGGTCCGGAAGTACTTGTCGGCCGGGACGCCCGCGATGTACTTGGGCACGATCCAGGCACTGGACCGCGTCGACAACGTCACCGTGTTGCCGAGCGAACGCTGGGAGAGCTCGACGGTGATGTCCGCGGCACTGTTGCCGAGCCCAACCACGAGGATGCGCTGCTCGCGAAGGTCCAGCGGCGTGCTCGGATCGATGTAGTGGTGCGAGTGCAGCGACGTGCCGGAGAACTCGCCCGGAAACGTCGCCATCCTCGGGTCCCAGTGGTGGCCGTTGGCGACGACCAGCAGGTCGAATCGGCGGACGTCGCCGGCCTGGTCCTCGATCTCCCACCCGCCGTCGGGCAGCCGCCCGGCATGCGCGACGCCGTTCTCGAACTCGATGCGGTCCTTGAGGTCGAACGCCGCGGCGTACGACTCGAGGTACTCCTTGATCAGCGTGTGGTGCGGGAAGTCCGGGTAGTCGTCCGGCATCGGGAAGTCCCGGAAGGACAGCTGGTGCTTCGACGTGTCGATGTGCAGCGAGCGATAGGCGCTGCTGTGCCCGTTGGGGTTGCCGAACGCCCAGTTCCCGCCGATCCGGTCCGAGGACTCGAAGCAGGTGTACTCGATTGCGTAATCGCCGAGCATCTTGCCGGCGGTCAGGCCACTGATCCCGGCCCCGATCAGGGCGGTGGTGGGTCCGGGCACGTTCCCTCCTGACTCGGTGGTCGAGGTTGGTTGCGAGCCGCCGGGTCAAGGCGGTTGCGAAACAACCATCTCGAGATCAACCGTCTCGAAAGCCTGTTGCACCGGGACGCTAGGGCCTAAGTTGACACGCGTCAAGTCTGTCGACGTACGTCAGGAGCACCACGATGACCGATCTCTCCTCCGGACCCGCACGCGTCGCCGTCGTCGTGGGCGGCGCCTCCGGCATCGGTGCGGCGATAGCCCGAGCGCTGGCCGATGACGGCTGCCGCGTCACGGTCGCGGACCTGGCCGGCGGCTCCGACGTCACACCCGTCGACGTCGCTTCCGAGGACTCGGTCAGCGCTCTGTTCGACGGGGTCGTCGCGAGCGAGGGTCGCCTCGACGTCGTCGTGAACAGTGCGGGCGTCAGCACCCTGGGGCTCATCACCGACCTGGACGCAGCGGAGTTCCGCAGGGTCGTGGACATCAACCTCACCGGCGGCTTCCTCGTCATCAAGCAGGCGGCCCCGCTGATGTCGGGCGGTGGCTCGATCACGTCGCTCACTTCCCTCAACGCCCGCCAGCCCGGCGCCGGGATGGGTGCCTACTGCGCCGCCAAGGCCGGGCTCGCGATGCTCACGGAGGTCGCGGCGCTCGAGCTGGGTCCCCGCGGCATCCGGGTCAATGCGATCTCCCCCGGCCTCGTGGTCACCCCCTTGACCGCGCCGGCCATGGACATCCCCGGGATCGAGGAGGACTACCTCGAGAACACGCCTCTGGGCCGCGCCGGCACGCCGGAGGAGGTCGCCCAGGCCGCCGTCTTCATCAGCCGGGCCGAGTGGCTGACAGGTGAGGTGCTGGACCTCAATGGTGGCGCGCACCTGATGCGGTACCCCGACCTCGTCGGGCACGTGAACCGCGCCTTCGCCTGACTCAGTCAGGGGCGCGGCGACGCCCAGGAACGGAACGGACCTCGTAGACAGGAGCCGACTTCGTGTTCAGGTCCGCGCACGACTGACGGGCGAGCTCCCCGGGGGACGAGTCGACGCGTACGACCACGGGTCCCCGTGGCGTGTGGAGCCCGACCTCCTCACCGTCGACCGACGTGACCACCACCTCGTCCAGGCCCGACAACCCGAGCTCGCGGCGGATGTGGAGCTCGGCGAACTGGGCGGCTCCGCTCAGCCCTGCCCGGCCACGAGACGACGCCACCGGGACCCGGCCGGCCGCGATCTCGCGGCACGCAGCCACCGCGGACTCCGCGGACAGCCGTCCGAGCGCGATCCCGCTCGGCAGCGCGAGGAGGGTGCCGGCGAACCGGTGGCCGCCGAGGTGCGTCGTCTCCCAGGTGGCCTCGGGCCAGCGGGCCGCAAGCGCGCCCGCGATGGGCCGGCCGGCCTCGGCGCAGCACACGTCGCGCCGACCGTTGGTGCAGACCAGCCAGAGCGCGTCGTCGTACGCCTCCATCGTCTCGCGGTCCAGTGACACGACGTCCCGCACGTCCTCGAGGACGGCAGCTCGAACGACGGGTCCGGCGACGGCACCCAGGTCCGCCGAGAAGATCCGGGTTCCCGGCCCCTCGGCGCCACGGTGTCTGCGGATCAGCTGGACCCGGACGCCGTCCAGACCGTCCAGGAAGCTGCGAACCTCGTCGGGCAGCCGGCTCTCGGCAACCGCCTTGCGCCCCCAGGCGCCGGCGTACTCGACGAAGAGCCAGGCGGCTTCGGTCGGTGCGGTCCCCGCCAGCTGTTGGGCGGCGCGAGCGCTGGCCACGGAGCAACGGAAATCCCCGTCGACCGGGTCCGGGACGGAGGTCACACACCGAGTCTGCCCGGTTGCTGTCACGTTCCGCGCCAGTGGGTCGTCCCGTCCCACACACCTACCAAAGGAGAAGCCATGAAGCTCATCGTCTTCGGCGCCAACGGACCCACCGGCCGGTTGCTCACCGCCCAGGCCCTCGACGAGGGCCACGACGTCACCGCGTTCACCCGTCATCCGGAGGACTTCCCACTCAGCCATGTCCGTCTTCGGGTCATCGCCGGCGACGTGTACGACGCGGAGTCGGTCGCCGCCGCCGTACGCGGACAGGCGGCCGTGCTGTCGACGCTGGGGGTGCCGTTCAGCCGCAAGCCGATCGAGGTCTACTCAGCCGGTGGCCGGTCGATCGTCCAGGCCATGCACCGCCACGACGTGGCCCGCCTGGTCTGCGTGACATCGAGCGTGTGCGCCACGAACCCGGGACGCACGGGGGGCCTGTTCTTCGACAAGGTCGTGCAGCCCCTCGTCGCGAACACGATCGGCAAGCAGCTGTACGACGACATGCGGCGCCTCGAGGAGGTCGTCACAACGACGGACCTGGACTGGACGATCGTCCGGCCGTCGGGGCTCTTCGAGACTCCGGACGTGACGGTCTACAAGGTCGGTGAGGGACATCTGGGCGAGCAGTTCACGTCGCGTGCCGACCTCGCCGACTGCCTGCTCCGGCAGGCTGACGACGAGACCTGGTCACGGCGTCGCATCGCCGTTGCGACCGTCGACGTGCGACCGAGCATCGTTCAGCTGATCTGGCGCGAGGGGATTCGCAAGAGCGCCTGAGTTTTCCGTGCCCAGTCGAAGCCGATGGATCCCGCGATGAGGACCACGATGTCCGGCACGCCGCAGCTGGTCTCGACCTCGGCGCAGACGGTCACCCGCCGCTGGAGGAGGAGTCGCCGGAGCTGAAGAACGTTGCGAAGCTGCCGGCAAGGGCGGTGATGACGAAGATCGCCCAGAACTCCAGGAGGACGTCGACGACCCGGCCGGCTGAGGTGACCGGGTTGGGCATCGAGGAGGACACGGTCAGCAGCTGCACCGCGGTGAAGAACGCGGCATCGCCAAGGCCATGGATCTCCCCGCCCTGGTGCCCACTCTCGGTCAGCCACACCAGCAGGGTGCCGACCACGAACACCGCCAGCGACAGGCCGCCGGCAAGCTCGATCCGGGCGAGCAGCCGGCGGTGCCGCTCCTCGTACCGGGTCAACCTCGACAGCTCATCTCGGATCACGACGGCACCTCCTTGTTCAACCCGGAGCCCGCGCGCCGTGCCGGACCCCACCCTGCGCCAAGGGCTTGCACCGAACCTGTTCGGACCTGACGCGGCGGGCCTGGCCAGTGTCTCCCACCCCGCCCTGTCAGGGCGGGGACAAGCTCCCGCTGCCTGCGAACCACCCCGGGTTCTAGCCCGGCAGCACGACCGCATGCAGGTGGTGCACGAGCCCGTCGGCCACGTCGATGCGGAGAACGGCGGTCGGGTCGCCGCGGCGCGAGGCCAGGAGGCCCACTCCGTCCTCGAGCGGGATCAGCTCGAGGACGTAACCGCGACGAGGCCCGAGGAAGAACAGCACCCGTTCGGCCACGGCCTCGGCGCCCTCGGCGAAGCCGACATGACGCCCATCGACGGTGGCGTCACCCTCGACGGACGGGTCGAGCACTGTCATCAGGCCGACGAGGTCGCCGCCCGCGCAGGCCGCCGCAAACCGCGCCACCACCGCACGCGTGGCCCCGTCCACCTCCGTGGGAACGGCCTCGTCCCGCTCGCGAATGGAGCGTCGGGCCCGGCTCGCGAGCTGACGGCAGGCGGCCGGCGTACGTCCGACCAGGTCGCCGACCGCGTCAAACGGCAAGCCGAACACGTCGTGGAGCAGGAACGAGGTCCGCTCGGCCGGTGTCAGCCGGTCGAGGACCACACCGAGGGCGCGGCGTACGTCGTCATCGAGGGTCACCCGGTCGGCCGGGTCGGCGACAACGCCACCGGGGTCGCCCTCCATCGGCACGGACAGCCGGCGCTGGGCAGACCCGAGCCGGTCCAGGGCCAGCCGTCGAACGACGACGACGAGCCACGCGCGCAGGTCGCGGATCTCTTCGACCCGTTGCACGGCGAGCCGGGCGAACGCGTCCTGGACGACATCCTCGGCCTCGCCGGGGTTGGCGAGGATCCGGGAGGCGACGGCGAGCAGGTAGCGGCGGTCCTGGTCCCACGCGGTCGAGATGGCGGCGGTGGCGGCTTCGTCGGTCATGGGTGAGGAGACGATCGAGGGTGCCGAAGTGTGACGGTCACGGACACCTAGTCCAGGAGACCGCGGCGACGGGCGATCGCGGCGGCCTCGGTCCGGCCGGACGCGCCGAGCTTCCCGAGGATGTTGGAGACGTGCACGCTGACGGTCTTGGCGCTGATGAAGAGCTGCTTGCCGATCTCACCGTTGGAGCGGCCCTCGGCGACCAGTGCCAGGATCTCCGCCTCGCGAGCGGTCAGGGCGTCCGGTGCGGCATCGCCGCGGACGGCGGTACTGCCCAGGGCCCGCAGCTCCTCGAGCAGCAGCTGTGCCCCGAGCCGGTGTGCGGTCTCCCGAGCGAGGTCGCCCTGCTCCCGCGCCGCGGCGGGGTCACCGGCGGCGCGCAGGATGCCGGCCAGCGCGGTGCGGACCCGGGCCAGCTCGTAGACATCCCCGAACTCCTCCACCAGGAGCACGGTCTCGCGCCAGGTGTCGACGAGGACGTCGAGCTCGGGTGCGTCCACGCCGGCGAGCCACCGGGCCCGCAGCGTCTCCGCATCGAGCCGCTTCACCCAGGATCGACCCTCGGGGCCCCAATGACCGGAGGGGTCGGTGTACCGCTCCAGCACCTGGTGGCCGTCGGCGTGCAGGCGGTCGACCTGGACGATGTACGCCGCGCGCTCGCCGGCCGCGATCTGGGGCATGGATCGTGCGATCGCGCCGATCGTCAACGCCGCCAGCCGGATCCGGGCACTGAACCACTCGTGCCAGATCTGGCTGAGCACGGCCACGGCGTCGGCGTACACCTGCAACGCGCCGTCGGGGTCGCTGCGTTGCGCGGCGCAGGCGATCTCGGCGGACGCGGCGTGGATGGGCACCCCGCCCTCCTGCGGCCAGAGGCGTCGCAGCGCCCGGGCCGGTGCGGTGACGTCCTGGCCGCGGGCCTGGAGAATGTTCAGGCGCAGGCTGTCCAGCAGCGCCCGCGGCACGGGCGGCGGCGACTGCCCGGTGAAGTCCATCAGCTCGAGCGCCTCGTCCCAGTCACCCCGCACGGACTTGACCCAGGAGAGCTGCCAGCGGCACTCGAAGCCGTACGGCGCCCACGGCATGCCGGCCTCCGTCGCCCTCTTGATGCCGCTGCGGAACCACTCGTCGGCCTCGTCGAACTCCGCCCAGTCCTCGTAGGAGCGGCCGAGGAGGAACCGGCCGCGGAGCTCGGCATGGATCGCTCCGGACTCCTCGGCCCGGGCGATCGCTTCGCGAAGTGCGGACCGCAGGCCCTCCTTGGGACCGGCCTTCTTGAGGCCGCTCAACGTGGTGATGGCGTCGGAGGCCAACTCGTTCAGGTCGAGGCGCTCGGCAAGCTCGAGCGCGTCCATGCCCGCGGCCTGCGCCTCGTCGAAGCGGCCATACGCCGAGAGGATGCGGGCGTGGATCGCCAGCACCTTCGCGCGCAGCCCGTTCGCGTCGTCGGGCAGCAGGTCCACGGCCTCCTGCGAGACCGACACGGGGTCGACGTCACTCTCGGTGACGATCAGCGCGTTGGCCCGTGCCGACAGCAGGCGGGCCCGCTCGGCCCCGGGGGCGTCTGCGGGCAACCGGTCGAGGTGTTCGGCGATCAGCGCCGCCGCCCGCATCGGGTGGCCGCTGGCGGTGAGCGCGTCGCCCGCGGCGACGACGAGCTTGGAGATCGGCACGCCGGCGTCGAGCTCGCGTTTCGGATCGACCAGGAGCTCGAGCGCCTGCTGGTAGTGGGCGGCCGCCTCGTCGGGACCGCCCACGGCGCTGGCCTCGTTGCCGGCCTGGATGGAGGCGGTGAGCGCGGTCTGCAGGTCCATCGCCAGCCGGGCGTGCCGGGCCAGCTCGGCGGCGGTGCCGCGGGCCGCCCCGTCTCGCAGGGCTTCGGTGTACTGCGCGTGCAGCCGGACCCGCTCGCCCGGGAGCAGGTCGTCGTAGACCGCCTCGCCGAGCAAGGCGTGCCGGAAGGCATAGCTGCCGTCGTTCGCGAGCAGGACGTTCATCTCGACCGCCTGCCGCAGGCCTTCGTCGAGCGAGGTGCCGGCCAGTCCCGAGGCGGCCGCGAGCATGTCGTGGGAGACCTTGCGGCCACTGACGCTCGCGGTGCGCACGACCTGGCGGGCGTTGTCGTCGAGCCGGTCGAGGCGCACCAGGAGCACGTCAGCGAGATCGGCCGGCACCCAGCTGCCGGGCATCGATGCGGCGCTGATGAGCTCCTCGACGAAGAACGCGTTGCCCTCGGCCCGCCCGACGATGTCGGCGAGCTCGGACTCCTTGAGGCCACCTGGAAGCAGCTCGGCGATCAGGGTGCGCACGGCATCGTCGGAGAGCGGCGCGAGCTGGATGCGGTCGACGCCACGGATGCGGGACCACTCGGCGACCTGGCGGCGCAGGGGATGGCGGCGGTGCAGGTCGTCGGAGCGGTACGACGCCACCACGGCCACCGGGCCGACGAAGGGCCGGGAGAAGAGGAAGGAGAGCATGTCGCGCGTCGACTGGTCGGCCCAGTGGGCGTCCTCGATGACCAACAGGAGAGGAGCCTTCTCCGCGACGGCCTCGAGCACCGCGTGCACGGCGTCGAACAGGTCACCGCGGTCGAGCGCTGAGGTGTCCGACTCGCCGGAACCGTCGGTGGACGAGAGCACGCGACGGCCGGGCTGGAGGCGGGCCAGGGCGGGGCGCACCGACGCCACCTGGTCGACCACGTCGGGGAGGTCGGCGGCCAGGCGGCCCAGGACCTCGGAGAAGGGGAGATAGGGAAGCGCGCTGTCACCGAAGTCGAGGCAGTGGCCAGCGAACACCTGCCAGCCCTCGGTGAAGGCGAGATCGCGCAGCTCGGTGAGCAGTCGGGTCTTCCCGACGCCGGCATCACCGGACAGCAGCACGATCCCGGTCCCCGGGGACACCTGGTCGGGGACGCCAGAGACGCCGAGCAACGAAGCAATTTCCGTCAGCTCGGCGTCTCGCCCGACCAAGGTCCGGCTCGTATGTGCTGTCACGCCGTCCATGATCCCGTGTTCGGTTGTGAGTTGGCTTGAATTGTTCACGGCTCGACCCCGTTCTCGGGGTCAGCGCGCGTTGTCGCTCGACTCGGCAGGGCGGCGTACGAACGGGTTCCGCACGTGCCGGTTCTTGCGCTGGACCACGCTCGACCGGATGCGGTCGCGGCGGTAGTCGAGCTCGGTCTGCAGGAAGGGGTTGCTGCTCTCGAACATCTGGGGCTCCTCAGCTCCTCGTTGGTGAGACGAGGTTCGCTCCCTGAGGTAGGCCCCCACATCGGGCATCTGCCTTATCTCTGCCCCCGGCCGCTCCGGGGGTGCCTTAGACGGGGCCTTGCCGGGGCGCTGGACGGGCTCGGGCATCCGCTACATCTGCGGTCGACCGCCCAGCCAGACCGACTGAACCAGGGGCACGCCGGGTCGGTAGGCCAGGTGCACGTGGCTCGGGGCATCGAGAACCATCAGGTCGGCCCGTTTGCCCGGCATGAGCGCTCCGATGTCGTCCCGGCCCAGGGCGCGTGCGCCCATCGCCGTCGCCGCGTGCACCGCCTCCGCGGGGGTCATCCCCATCTCGCGCACCGCGAGCGCGACGCACAGCGGCAGCGAGCTGGTGAAGCTGGACCCCGGGTTGCAGTCGCTGGCGATCGCGACACCAACCCCCGCGTCCAGGAGCGCCCGGGCGTCCGGGTAGGGCTGCCGGGTGGAGAACTCGACGCCCGGCAGCAGCGTCGCGATCGTCCCTGAGTCACGCAGCGCGACCACGTCCGCGTGCTCGAGGAACGTGCAGTGGTCGACCGCGGTCAGCCCGAGCTCCGCGGCCAGTCGCACACCCGGCCCGGGGCCGAGCTGGTTGGCGTGCAGCCTTGGTCGCAGCCCGTGTTGGCGCCCCGCAGCCAGGATCGTCCGAGCCTGGTCGTCGTCGAAGGCACCTCGCTCGCAGAAGACATCGATCCACTTCGCGTAAGGTGCCGCCGCCTCCAGCATCGCGCCGGTGACGAGCTCGACGTACGCCGCCGGGTCGGTGTCGGCGGGCACCACGTGGGCTCCGAGGAACGTCGTCTCCTCGGTGAACTGACGGGCGACGGCGAGGCTGCGTGCCTCGTCCTTCGTCGTCAACCCGTACCCGCTCTTGATCTCGACCGTCGTGGTCCCCTGGCGCCGCATCTCCTGGACCAGCCGCGCGACGTGGGCGGTGAGCTGCTCGTCGGTGGCCGCCCGGGTCGCGGCGACCGTCGTCCGGATCCCGCCCGCTGCGTAGCTCTTCCCGCCCATCCGGGCTGCGAACTCCTGGGCCCGGTCGCCCGCGAAGACGAGGTGGCTGTGGCTGTCGACGAAGCCCGGGAGTACGGCCCGCCCCCCTACATCGAGGCGCTCGTCGGTGGCCGGGGCGTCGGCGGCGCGACCGACCCAGGCGACCCGCGCGCCCTCGACGACCAGGGCCGCGTCGGAGATGGCGCCGAGCAGGTCGTCGGCCTCGGGGTCGTTGGTCACGAGCTCGGCGATGTTGGTGATCAGCGTGCTCGTCATGTCCACATCTCCTCGATGACGGCGGCCAGCTCCCGGCCGATCTCCTCGTGGTCGCCCTGGCGGACGACGATGCTGCCGTCGACCATGACCTGGGTGACGTCCGCCGCGGTCGCGGCGAAGACCGCGGTGTTCTCGTCGGCGCCGGTGCCGGCGGTCCGGGTCGTCGCGGTGTCGAGGGTGACCAGGTCGGCGCGGTTTCCCACCTTGATCTCCCCTGCGTCGGGCCAGCCCAGGCTCACGTGGCCGTCGGCGGTGGCCGCTGTCAGGAGCTCTGCGCTGGCCCAGTGGCCTCGTTGCTGGGTCGCGAGGCGTTCATCGAGCTCGACGCCCCGCATCTCCTCGAAGAGGTCGATGACGGCGTGGCTGTCCGAGCCCAGGGTCAGGCGAGCACCCGCGTCGTGAAGCGCTCGGCTGGGTCCGATGCCGTCACCGAGGTCACGCTCGGTGGTGGGACAGAAGCAGGCGAACGCGCCGGTGCCGCCGAGAGTCTTGATGTCCTCGTCGGTCAGGTGGGTCGCGTGCACCACGCTGGTGTCCGGTCCCAGCAGCCCGGTGTCGTGCAGCAGCCGGGTCGGCGTGACGCCGTACGCCGCAACGCAGGCGTCGTTCTCAGCGACCTGCTCCGAGAGGTGGACGTGCAGGGGCCCGGTGGCTGCTGCGCCGATCGCGGGAAGCTGATCGGCCGGCACGGCCCGCACGGAGTGGACGGCGGCGCCGATGACCGCCCCGTCATTTGGGCGCAATTGCGCGGTTCGGACAGCCCAGGCCTCCGCTGACCCGTCCGAGTAGCGCAATTGCGCTCCTTCGACCGGCGTCCCGAAACCCGAGCTCAGGTAGCACGTGTCGAGCAGCGTGATCCGGATCCCGGCCTCGCCGGCGGCCGACATCAACGCGTGTCCCATGGCGTTCGGGTCGTCGTACGGCGTGCCGTCGAGCTGGTGGTGGAGGTAGTGGAACTCCCCCACGGTCGTGATGCCGGCCGCGGCCATCTCCCGGTACGTGGCCCGGGCCAGCTCGAAGTAGGAGTCGGGATCGAGCCGGCCGGCCACGGCGTACATCTGCTCCCGCCAGGTCCAGAACGTCCCCCGCTTCCGCTGGGTCCGCCCCCGCAGCGCCCGGTGGAACGCGTGGCTGTGGCAGTTCGCCAGACCCGGCAGGCTCAGACCGGGGACTCGGTGAGCTCCACCGGGAGGGCGGTCAAACTCACGCTGTTCGC